>NZ_DAOUAO010000224.1:0-31884 GCF_034433535.1 Tepidiforma sp. | reverse complement strand
CAGCGCGGAGCCGGCTCCCCGGTTCGTTTCGAACGCGGCGCGGCCAGGTCGCTGTTGCGCAGGAGGTAGAACCATGGGGCCACGAGTCCGACCACCATCAGCGGAACCCCGAGCAGGACCCCGGGCGCCCCGAACAGGAGGAAGGCCGCGCCGACCGGCAGGGAGAACGCTGCGATGCCGTTGATGGCGGCACGGAAGTAGCCGCGCCAGGTCGAAGCCTCCGGGTCGATCGGGTGCGTCTCGGGCAGGTCGCGAATCGCCGCGGTGATGTTGAGCCGGCTCGCCCGCCACGAGGCGATGAAAATGACGAGGAAGGTGGCGATCACCCCAAGGCAGAACGCGGTCACCATGCTCCGCAGGGTGAAGTTCACCGTGACATTGAGGCCCAGCTGGTCCCCGCCGAAGTACTGGATGATCTCGACCATCCCGACCGTCACGGCCATGCCTGCGACCAGCCCGACCACCGCCGAGCCGAGGTCGTAGCCCATGCCCTCGGAGAGGAACGACTCCACAATCTGGCGCCGCTTCGCCCCGACCGCCCGCGCCATGCCGATTTCCGGCTTCCGTTCGGCCGCCAGCATCACGAAGATGAGGAAGATGAGCAGGATGCCCGCAGCAATGGAGAAGAGGCCGAAGACAACGAAAATCGCCGTGAACGCGGACCCGATGAGCTCGGCCGTCTGGACGAGCTCACGCTTGAGCTCCACCACCCGGTAAGGCGTCCCGTCGAGCAGCTGCTCGAACTTCGCGGCCACCACCTTCGAGCGGTCGACCCCGTCCCGCACGCCGCCGACGTTCGAGACGATGACCGCGTCGGCGACGTCGCCCCGTCCCGTCAGCGCGGCGAAGGTGGCGAAGTCCACGGCCGCCCCGACTTTCGCGTTCGGGTCGATGGCGCCGGACAGGACGTTCGAAGGAACGATCGCGGCGACCTGGAATTCCACCGGCTGGCCCTCATAGAACACCAGCAGGGTGTCGCCCACCCGGGCGTCGACCTGCTCCGCGAGGTCCTTGTTGACGGCCAGCTGATTGCCGCTGAGGCGAACTTCCCGCCCCTCCAGGTCTCGCAGACCTCCGAGCGCCTCGGCGTCCGCGGCCCGGAACGCTACCAGTCGGGCTGAGGGTTCGTTCAGGCGGGTTCGCGGGTTCTGAACTGGCAGGGTCTCGCGCTGGAATGGCACGATGGCCTCGATATCCGGGTCGCCCGCCAGCTGCGCTTTCCACGCATCGACCTGCGCAAGCGGGATGACCTGGTCTTCGACGGGCGCCGGGTTTTCCCGGCT
This sequence comes from Tepidiforma sp., assembly GCF_034433535.1. Classification (GTDB taxonomy): domain Bacteria; phylum Chloroflexota; class Dehalococcoidia; order Tepidiformales; family Tepidiformaceae; genus Tepidiforma. The sequence continues at coordinate 30,601 of NZ_DAOUAO010000224.1, read as the reverse complement.
ATCCCACGAAATCCACTCGTCGGCCTCCCCGAGGATGCCGTAGACCTCGGAGCTGACGGAGCTCGTCAGCGTGTCGCCGGTGCCGAAGGCAGCGCTCATGATTAGCGTCGAAAGCATGAGGCCGACGATGATGAGCGCCGTTTGTGCCTTGCGCCGGGGGATGTTGCGGAGCCCCATCTTGAACATCACCGGGTTGCGCCAGGCGATGTAGCCGATGAACAGCAGGATGAGGAGCGTCAGCACGACGCAGACGCTGGCGATGATGGTCATCGAAACGCCGAACAGTTCGTTCATCGCTATTCCGCCCCGCCGCCGGATGCGATGAAGGCGAGCATCTGCTCCCGGCTGTCCTGCCGCACGATGACGCCGTCTTCCATGTGAATGGTGCGGTGGCAGCGGGCCGCGACCTTCGGGTCGTGCGTCACGATGACGCAGGTCTGCCGTTCGGCGGCGTTCAGCTCGACGATGAGGTCCATGATCTCGTTGGCGGTCTTCGAATCCAGGGCCCCGGTGGGCTCATCGGCCCAGACGATCGACGGGCGGTTGACCAGCGCGCGGGCGATCGTGACCCGCTGCCGCTGACCGCCGGAGAGCTGCGCCGGCCGCTGGTTGGCCCACTGCCGGAGGTGCACGCGGTCCAGCGCCTCGAGCGCCATTTCACGCGCCACCTTCGGGCGCACGCCGGAGACGATGAGCGGAAGCTCAACGTTTTCGACCGCCGAGAGCACCGGGAGCAGGTTGTACGTCTGAAAGACGAACCCCATCTCGCGGGCGCGGAACTCCGTCTTGCGGTCGTCCGGCATGTGGGTGATGTCCTGGCCGGCGATGTAGACCGCGCCGGAATCGAACTCATCGAGGCCGGAGAGGCAGTTCAGGAGCGTCGTCTTGCCGCAGCCGGAGGGCCCCATGATGGCGACCATTTCGCCGCGGGCGACGGTAAGGGTGACGCCGCGCAGTGCCTGCACCTGGACGGTCCCGGTGTCGTACGTCTTCACGACGTCCCGGGCGTCAATGACGGTTTCATTCGGGGAGACGGTCATGCTGGCTCCATTCCGGTGTCACCACAGTTACAGCGGGGCCGATGCCGGGGCGTTATGGCGGCGCCGGCTTCGCGGTGAGCGGCGAAGCACCTCGTTCCATCGTACATGGCGGAAAGCGTACGACGTTATCTCGTCTTTTTCAACTCGGAGATCAACTTTCTTAATTTCCTGCTAAGACATCATCATTCCGCCACGGTGATCTCTTCAGTGAGGGCAGTCCCGTCCTCGGAAAACCCCCACGCCCGGAAGCGCACCGCCTCACCCGAAAGGGCTGTCATGTCGCAGGCCATCGTCGGCCGCAGGTCCATGGGAAACTTACCGGCTCGCTCCGGCCCCAGCTCCAGCAGGGTTGCCAGTGCGGCTTCAAGCGCCAGGGCGATGCCTTCGACGTCGAAGCCCATCACCGGCCCCGGTCGGTACGGTGCGAGGTAGCCCAGCGAGGTCTGGAGTAGCCGGCGCGCCCCACGGTAGTTTCCCCGGGAAAGGTGAACGTAGGCGGCAGCCGCCTGGATGAGCCCCTGGTAGAGGCTGCGGACGGGTCCGCGCTCCTGCTGCCAGATCTCCTCCAGGTGCTCGTGCGCCTCGTAGAACTTCCCCGCAGTGAAATCGCCGCAGAAGCGGGCAATGTTCCCCGGAACCGTGATGCGCTTGCTGACAAGACGTCGTTTCACGCGCTCCTCCCAGGCGGCGAGTGCTGCCCAACCGTGCGCATCGGCCGCCAGCCGCACAGAATGAAAGCGGATCCCCCGGAGGTTACGCCATGGCCGATACCCACGCCCATCACGACCCCAACGCCGCGCCGATGCACACGGACGTCCGCGAGTCGTTCTCCGCGGGCCAGGTTGCCTTTTGTTACCTCCTCGCCTTTGTCTCCCTGGTCGTCGGAATCGTGAGCGGGCTCCTCTTCATCAACGATTAGCTATTGACTGGCTTACCAGCCAGTATTTTCGAAGAACTTCACGTAAGTTCCCTCCCCCGTGCCAACGCCGTGTGTATCATCCGGCAATGGACGTGCGCTTCAGCCCCACGGCACCGCCCGGCTCGCGGGTGCTGCTCCGGGCAACCAAGTACGACGGGACCCCGCACTGGCTGCAGCCGTTCCGCGTGGTCTCCGATGACGGCAACCTCCTGGTAACCGCCTACCGCGCCCGCACGCCGATTTACACGTCGCGGGGCGAATTCCGCTCGCCGTACGACTCCCTCGTCTACTTCTGGCGTGACCGCTGGTACAACGTCTTCCGCCTCTCCCGGCCCGGCTGCCGAACCGCGCTCTGGTACTGCAACATCACCACGCCGCCCACCTTCGACGGCTGCCAGCTCGGCTACGTCGACCTCGACCTCGACGTGAAGGTCTACCCCAACGGTTGTATCGAGCTCCTCGACGAGGACGAGTTCCGCGAACACGCTCGCCGGTATGGCTACCCCACGGAGGTTATCGCGCGTGCGCAGGCCGCGGCCGACGAGGTGCAGCAGCTCGCCCGTCGCCGGGGTTTCCCCTTCAACCTGGGCTGACGCGGCGCGCGCTCCCTGTCGCAATCGCCCCGTGCGATTTACGCTGTAGCCTCGATGCCCGATACCCGAACCATCCGCGCCCATCTCGAGAATCTGGTGGCCCGGGCCGCAGCGGCGGCCGTCGCCGCCGGCGACCTCCCCGATGTCGCCATCCCCGGGGCCGCCATCGAGCGCCCCAAGGACCCGGCAAACGGCGACTTCGCTTCGACCCTGCCCCTGCGGCTGGCCCGTTCGGCCATGCGCCCCCCGGTCGAGCTGGCCAACGCCATCGCCCGGCACATCCCGTCTGACCCGGCCATCGAGCTGCCGGTCGTCGCGCCGCCCGGGTTTATCAATTTCCGCCTGTCCGAAGGCTTCCTCCAGCAGCAGGTCGAACACATCATCGCCACCGGCCCGGCGTTCGCGGATAGCTCGCTCGGGGCCGGGCGCCGCGCGCAGGTGGAATTCGTGTCGGCCAACCCCACCGGTCCGCTCCATGTGGGGAACGGGCGCGGTGCAGCGATCGGCGACGCGCTGGCGAACGCCCTGGCCGCTGCCGGCTACGACGTCGAGCGGGAATACTACGTCAACGACGCCGGCACCCAGGCCGATACCTTCGCCGAGACGCTCTACGCCCGCTACCAGCAGCTCTTCGGCCGCGACGTTGCGATCCCGGAGAACGGCTATCCCGGGGAATACATGATCGAACTGGCCCGGGAGATTCGCGACCGCCACGGTGACGCCTATTTCCGGCCAGGGGGCGAGCCGGCCCCCGAAGGCTTCGGCGATCTCGGCATCGAGCTGATGGTCGCCCGGATTCGCCAGACCCTGGAGACCTTCGGCGTGCGCTACGACCGCTGGTTCTCGGAGCGGTCGCTCTACGAGCAGGGCGGCGCCTACGAGCAGGTCATGGCCATCCTCCGTGAGCGCGGCATGCTCGTGGAGCGGGAAGGCGCCCTCTGGTTCGCCTCCAGCGAGCTCGGCGACGACAAGGACAACGTGGTCGTCCGTTCCGACGGTCGCCCCACCTATTACGCGAGCGACATCGCCTACCACTGGGACAAGTTCATCCGCCGCGGGTTCAACCTGGTCATCGATGTCTGGGGCGCTGACCACCACGGCCACGTTTCGCGCGTGAAGACCGCGACCCGCGCGGTCGGCGCCGACCCGGATGCCCTCCACATCCTCCTCTACCAGCTGGTGACCGTGAAGCGCGGCGGCGAGGTGGTCCGCCTCTCCAAGCGCGGCGGCGAAATCATCACCCTCGATGAGCTTGTCGAGGAGGTCGGCCCGGACGCCGCCCGCTTCTTCTTCCTCTACCGCTCGCCCGGCTCCCAGATGGACTTCGACCTCGACCTGGCGGTTCGCCAGTCGAGCGAGAACCCTGTCTATTATGTCCAATATGCCCACGCCCGCCTCTGCTCCATCCTCGAACGGGCGCGAGAGCAGGGTCTGACGCCCGAGGGTGGCGACGTCGGCCTGCTTCGCCAGCCCCACGAGCTGGCCCTTGTGCGCGAGATGATGCGCCTCGCCGACGTCATCGAATCGGTGGCCACCACGTTTGAACCGCAGCAGCTGCCGCACTACGCCATGTCGCTGGCTACCGCCTTCCACGCCTTCAACGACGCCTTCAAGCAGCAGAATGATCCGTCGCTCAAGGTCATCACCGACGACGAGGCCCTCAGCCGGGCGCGCCTGCGGCTGGTACTGGCAGCGCGCATCGCGCTGGCTCGCGTGCTCAGCCTGATGGGGATGAGCGCCCCGGAGCGGATGTAACCCCCGACGCTCCCGGCAGCACGATCTCCCCGGCTTCGGGCGCGCCGAACCGGTCGGCCCGGTCGACCCCCGCGCGGGCAGTGAACGCTGCCAGCGCGCAGAGCGCCGCATCCAGGCGGTCCTCGGCGTCCTTCAGCGCCCGCCCGAGCGGGCAGCTGCCCTCGGCGGCGCCCGGCAACTCCGGGAGGTCGCCCGGGATAGCGGCCTGCTCCAGTCGATCCGCCAGCGCATCGCGGAGACGCGCGAGTTCCCCACCGCGCTGCACGAGTGGACCACGCTTGTACTCCGGCGGCCGCTCAAAACCGAGCAGCGTGACGGCCAGGCCGCGTGGGAATGTCTCGAAGGCAAACCTGCCCGCGGCGTCGTCCCCCGGCGGAGGGCCGAGCGTCCAGCCTGCGGCTGCGAGGGCGCGGGCAAGCTCCGGCCCTGCCACAAAGTTGTGCCGCTCGAGGAAGGCCGTCCCCGCGGCGAAGGCGCGAACCCCGCGCCCCCCGAGGGCGCCTGCCATCTCTGCCTCGGCGGTGCGGTCCGGGCCCACGACCAGCGGCGCGTCGACCCCGACGACAACTCGCTCGCCCAGGCTGCTGAGCCAGTTCGCGAGGTCCCACGCCGCGACGGTTTCGCTCCGCGTCGAGAGCCGCCACCCCGACGGGGTGTGCTCAATGACCGCCAGCCCGCTCGGCCGCCGCGCCGTCCAGGAGAGGTCGATGCCGACGAAACAGCTCTCCACCCGCGCACCGTAGCGCCGCCGGCGCCCGCGTGCCACCATTGCCCCATGCCCGAGCTGCTCCCGGCGATCGCCATGCGGCGCGCGGGGCGCGCCTTCTCTCCTGAGCCGGTGCCGCCCGCATACGAGGACCTGCTCTGGGAGGCCGCGGCGCTCGCTCCCTCGCACGGGAATACGCAGCCGACTCGCGTGCTCATCGCCCGCTCCCCGGGCGTCCGCGAACGACTGGTCGCCGGCCTGAACGAAGGCAACCGGCACTGGGCGTCGAACGCGCCCCTCCTGTTCGCGCTGGCGGCCGACCCATCGCACGACATCGAGATCGCAGCGGCCGACGGCCGCCGCCGGGAGCTCTACCCCCTCCACGTAGGCATCGCGCTCGGGAACCTGATGGCCCAGGCGACCGCCCTTGGGCTCACGGCGCACCCGATGGCCGCCTTCGACGAAGCGGCCGTAAGGGCGGCATTCTCGGCACCGGAGTCGGTCCGCATCCTCGTCGTGGTGGCCTGCGGCTTCCCCGGCGACCCTGCCACCCTCCCGCCCGACCTCGCCGCCCGCGAGCAGGCCCCGCAGTGGCGGCTGCCGCGCGCGCACCGTGTGGCCGAGGACCGCTGGACCCCGGACCTCTCCGTCAGCGCCCGTGAGCTCCGCAAGCGACAGTCATGAGCGTCAGCCCGGAACCGCTGCCCCCGCTCCCTCGTTCCCGCCTCGGCATGGCGCCGCTCGATGTGGCGCGGGAATGCGCCCGGCTTGCCTGCAGCATCATCCGCGAAACCGCCGGCGCGGGAGTTGCCGCCGTCAAAGGGCGCGGCAACGTGGTGACCGAGACCGACTTCGCGGTCGAACGCGCCGTCTTCGACGTCCTCGGCCGTCACTACCCCGATCATGCCATCCTGAGCGAAGAGACCGCCTCGGCCGCCGATTCGGATGGCTGGCTGTGGGTGGTCGACCCCCTTGATGGCACCAAGAACTTCTCGCGGGGCATCCCCCACTTCGCCTTCACCATCGCCCTCTGCTTCCAGCACCGCCCGCTGGTCGCGCTGACCGCTCACCCGCTGCTCGGCGATGAGTTCACCGCCGTGGCGGGGCAGGGCTGCGCCCTCAACGGGCAGCCTGCCCGGGTGCGGCCGTGCCCGGCGATCGCCGACGCCGTCGTCGCGCTCGACCTCGGCTACGACGCCGACCGGGCCCGCCGTCAGCTGGAACTTGCCGCGCGCCTGTGGCCGGGCATGCAGTCGCTGCGCATCACCGGCTCCGCGGCCCTCGGTTTCGCCTACCTCGCCGCCGGCCGCTGGGACCTCTACGTGCACTCCGACCTCCAGCCCTGGGATGTCGCGGCGGGACTGGTGCTCGTCCGGGAAGCCGGCGGCGAGGTGCTCGACCGCTCGGGTCAGCCCGCGACGATTCGCTCCCGCGCGGTGGTCGCCGGCGGCATCCCGGTCCTCGAGGACTTTGGCCGGCTGGCGGCCGGGTCGGCCTGGGAGTAAAACTGGGCGCACATGAAGAATCCGGGGAGGGCGGCCTGATGACTCGCATTTACGACCTGGCAGACCAGTTCATCACGGAGCTCGCCGCCCTCGATCCTGTCGCGGCCACGATGATGGGCGTCCCCGGGCACGACGATCGCCTGACCGACTACTCGCCCGAGGGCGTCGCAGCACTGGCCGACGTACGCCGCCGGTACCGTCGCGACCTCGAGGCTGCGGCGCCAGAAGGCGACCGTGACCGGGTGGCGAAGGAATCGATGCTCGAATACCTCCAGCTCCGCGACGAGCTGGACGAGGCCCGCGAATACCTCCGCCTGAGCGGCTTCCGCAGCCCCGCCACCTCGGTGCGCATGGTCTTCGACCTCATGCCGCGGCAGTCGACCGAAGACTGGATGGTGGTCGCCCGCCGCATGGCGCAGGTACCTGAGGCGCTGCGGAGCTACCGCCGCACCCTCGAGGTGGCCATCGAACAGGGCGTGCCCAGCCCGCGGCGGCAAATCGCGGAGGCTGTCCGGCAGCTCTCCGTCTACGGCGGAGCATCCGGTCCGTCGTTCTTCCACGGGCTCGTCGATCAGGGCAGCGCAGCAGCCACCGACGAGGCGCTGCAGCGCGACCTCCGCGCCGCCGCGGATGCTGCCGCAGCCGCGTACCTCGACTTCGCCGCCTTCCTCGAGGCCGAGATGATGCCCCGGGCGGTCGACCGCGACGGGGTCGGGCCGGAGCGCTACCAGCTCTCCTCGCGCGCCTTCAACGGCGTCGAGCTCGACCTGCTCGAAACCTACCGCTGGGGCTGGGAGGAGCTGCACCGCATCGAGGCGGAGATGCGCGCGACCTGCGAGCGCATCCTGCCGGGCGCGACCATCGCCGAGACCCGGGAGTTCCTCGAATCCGACCCGGACCGCGCCATCGAGGGGGTCGACGCCTTCCGCCAGTGGATGCAGGACCTCCAGGACCGTACGATCGCGGAGCTCAACGGCCGACATTTCGATATCCCGGAACCCGTCCGCCGGATCGAAGCGATGATCGCGCCCCCCGGCGGTGCGCTGGCGATGTACTACACCGGCCCGTCCGAAGACTTTTCGCGCCCGGGCCGCACCTGGTACCCCACCGGCGGGAAGACCCGGTTCCCGCTCTGGGGCGAGGTCTCCATCGCCTACCACGAAGGGGTTCCAGGGCACCACCTCGAGCGGGCCAACGCGAAATACCTGGCGGGCCAGCTCTCCCGCTTCCAGCGCCTCCTCGGCGGCACGTCCGGGTATGTCGAGGGCTGGGCACTCTACGCCGAGCGGCTGATGGCCGAACTCGGCTACCTGGAGGTGCCCGACTACTACCTCGGCATGCTCAGGGCACAGGCGCTCCGCGCCGTGCGCGTCATCGTCGATCTCGGCATGCACCTGGAGCTGGAGATCCCGCGCGGCCAGGATTTTCACCCCGGTGAGACGTGGAACGCCGAACTCGGCCAGCAGTTCTGCAACGAGCGCTCCCAGTTCCCGCCTGACTTTATGCAAAGCGAAGTGATCCGCTATCTCGGGATGCCCGGACAGGCCATCAGCTACAAGGTCGGCGAGCGCTGCTGGCTCGAGGCCCGCGAGGCAGCGCGCAAGCGGCGCGGGCCAGCCTTCGACCCGAAGCAGTGGCACAGCGAAGCCCTCAACCTCGGACCCATGGGTCTCGCCCAGATGCAGAGCGAGCTGGCCGCCATCCCCTGAGGCTTTCACCGCCGCCCCGCCGGCCGTAGACTTCCGCCCCGTGAAAGCGGAAATCATCGCCATCGGCACCGAGATCCTGCTCGGGGAAATCATCGATACCAACAGCGCCTACATTGCCCAGCGTCTGCCGGAGCTCGGCATCGACCTGTACTACAAGTCGGTGGTCGGCGATAACCTCGGCCGCATCGTCGAGACCTTTGAGCGCGCCTGGTCCCGCTCCGACCTGATCATTTGCACCGGCGGCCTCGGCCCTACCGACGACGACCTGACACGCGAGGGCATCGCCCGGCTGCTCAACGAGGAGCCGTATGTCGACCCCGACCTGGAGCGGCGGCTGCGCCAGTGGTTCGAGAGCCGCGGCTATCCCATGCCGGCCTCGAATCTCAAGCAGGCGTGGCTCATCCCCAGCGCGCGCGCCATCGACAATCCCCGCGGCACGGCGCCCGGCTGGTGGGTCGAACGCGACGGCCGGGTGATCATCTGCATGCCCGGCGTGCCGCCGGAAATGGAGCGAATGTGGACCCACGAGGTCCAGCCGGAGCTCGAGCGCCGGTTCGCCGGGGAAGTGCTGGTGACGCGCACCCTGAAAACCGTGGGCATCGGCGAGGGCACGGTCGATGAGATGGCCCGGCCGCTGTACAGCACCCCCGGCGTCGGCATCGGCACCTACGCCCGCGCCGACGGCGTCCACCTGCGCATCGGCGCCAAGGGCCGCACCCGCGAGGAGGCCTGGGCGCGCATCCGCCCGGTTGAGGAGGAGCTCGAGCGCATCTTCGGCGATGCCATCTGGGGCCGCGACGATGACACGTTCGAAGGTCACATCGCCGACCTCATGCACCGGGCAGGCGCCACCCTCGCCGTGATGGAATCCTGCACAGGCGGCCTGCTCTCGAGCACGCTCACCGATGTGCCCGGCGCCAGTCATTACTTCGTCGCCGGCTTCGTGACCTACCAGACGGAGCAGAAGATCGCCCTTGGGGTGCCGGCGGAGGTCATCCTCGAGCACGGCGTGGTCTCCCAGGAGACCGCCCGCGCAATGGCGACAGCGGCGCGTGAGCGCGTCGGCGCCACGTACGGCGTCGGCGTCACCGGTGTCGCCGGGCCCGACCCACAGGACGGCGTACCGCCGGGGACGGTCCACATCGCCGTCGCCGCGCCCGACGGCGCAACCCACGTCCTCTCGACCTCCATGAACCAGGGTCGGCAGGCGGTCAAGCGTCGCGCGGTCACCACCGCGATGCTGCTCCTGCGGCGGGCCCTCCTCGGGCAGCTCAGGTAGCCCGGTTGCGCAGCAGCTCCTCGACCGCGTCGGTGGCTGAGCGAACCCGACGGATGTTCGGGCCCTCCAGCCAGCGGTTGCGGGGCCAATCCACGAGGTACACGCTCGGGATGAGCTCCGCGACCCACTGGGCGGTGAACGGGTCATCCTCGAAGTGGGCCACCGGTGCGATGTCGGCGATCACCCGCGCCTTGAACTGGGCCGATGTCTCGGAAGGGGCGGGCCGCATCCGCAGCGCAGGCACCCTCCCGAGGTACCGCCGGAACCAGGCCTCCGTCAGCGGGCGGGCGGCCTCGCCCCTGGCGGTCACCACGGTGCAGTCGAACCGTTCGCTGAGCGTGCGGAACGCCTCGAGGCTTCCCGGCATCGGTCGCCGCCCGAGGTAGCGCCACCGTTCGGTGAGCCAGAGCAGGCCGCCGCGTCCCGGCGCGTCCCGGCGTTTGCCCCTCCCGCTCCCGGGGTTGATGCCGAACGGCGGCCGGCAGAGGACCCCATCGAGGTCGAAGGTCAGCCGCGGTCGCTCCATCTGCCCCAGCCTAACCGTGCTGGCGCGTAGGTTCGCGCTTTGCCAACGTGAACCGGCGTATGGACCCTCTGACCGCCGCCGGGCTCGGCGCGGCAGCCTTCGCAGCCGGCGCCATCAACGCCGTCGCCGGTGGCGGGTCGCTCGTGAGCTTCCCCGCGCTCATCGCCGCGGGGTACGGCTCGAAGGCAGCGAACGTCACCAACACCGTCGCGCTCTGGCCCGGCTATGTCGGCGGCACCATCGGCTACCGCGGAGAGCTGCGCCGCCAGCGACGGCGGATCGCGGTTCTCTCGGTGCCCGCCGTGCTCGGCTCGCTGGCCGGGTCGGCGATCCTCCTCGCCACGCCCGAGGCAGCCTTCGACGCCATCGTGCCGTTCCTGATCCTGTTCGCCTGTGGCGTCATGGCCTTCCATGCGCCCCTCGCCGAATTCGCCCGGCGCCGGCGGCTGGCGGCCCGCGATGCCGCCCACCTGCCTGCCGGCCTGCTGGGCGCCGTTTTCGTGCTGGCCATCTACGGCGCCTACTTCGGCGGCGGGCTCGGCATTATCATGCTGGCCGTCCTCGCCATCCTCCTCCCCGATGACCTGCAGCATTCCAACGCACTCAAGGGACTGCTCTCCGCGGTCATCAACTTCGCCGCCGTCACGGCCTTCGTCCTCTTCGGGCCGGTGGAGTGGGCCGCCGCCGCGGTCATGGCTGGCGGCGCCCTCGCCGGCGGCTATCTGGGCGTGGGGCTGGCTCGCCGCCTCGGTCAGCGCTGGCTGCGGGTCGCGGTGATCACCTACGGCATCGTCGCTGCCGGGGTCCTGCTGGTCCGGTAGCGACCCGCCGCGGCCGTAACGGCCCGGCCTCTATAATCGGGACCACCCAACATCGAGGAGCGCCCCATGCTGTTTTCTGTCCGGCTCATCTCCCGGCAGCCGCACGACATGCCGCCCGAGCAGTGGCAGGCCATCGTTGCCGACCAGCTCCGCGCCGTCCGCTCGCAGTACGACCAGGGCAAGATCCGCGCCCTCTACCGCGAGGCCGGCGTCGGCGTCCTGGCCATCTACGATGTCGCAGATGCCCGGGAGATGGACCAGCTCATCGCCTCGCTCCCGATGGCCCGCTACTTCGTCGAGACCAGCGTCCACGCCCTTTGGGACATGGTCCCGTCCCTGCCCCCGGCCTGAGGTGGTCCATGACAACCCCCACCGTCACGCTTGAAGACTTCAAGGGCGCGCTCGGTTCGTGGGCCTCGGGGGTGACGGTCGTCACCACCGAACTCGATGGGCTCGTCTACGGCATCACCGTCTCGAGCTTTTCGTCCCTTTCCGTCGACCCGCTCCTTGTCCTTGTCAGCCTTGCCGATACCAACCAGCTGCCACGCCTCATTGAGCGCTCCGGGCGCTTCGCCATCAGCATCCTGGCCAGCGACCAGGCCCCGGTGTCGCAGTACTTCGCCATCTCCGGGCGCGAACCGGCACCGGCGTTCGACCCATCCATCGACGTCGAGCGATGGGTGACGGGCGCGCCACTGATCAAGGGCGCGCTCGCCCAGCTCGATTGCGAACTCCACGCTGCCCTGCCCGGCGGCGACCACACCATCACCATCGGCCGGGTCGTCGCCGCACGGTCCAACCCGGAGAAACAGCCGCTGATCTACTTCCGCCGCGGCTACCGATCACTTGCAGAGGGGTAGGCCATGGCCGTCAAGGTCGTCATCGAACGGCGCGTCCTCCCCGGGCGGGAGCGCCAGGTCCTCGAGCTGCTTCGCCAGCTGCGCATCCGCTGCCTGGATGAGCCCGGCTACATCTCGGGCGAAACCCTGCGCGATAGCGAGGACCCTCACAACATCGTGGTCGTCAGCACCTGGTTTGGCCTCGGCGACTGGAAGCGCTGGTCCCAATCGGCCGACCGCAAGGACTTCGAAACCCGCATCCGGCAGCACCTGGCGGCCCCCGAACGCGTCCGGGTTCTGCTTGAAGGGCTTTCGGAACAGCTTTCCGGGGCGTGATCTGCTCACCCGGTCAGCCGTAACTTTGCGCATTTCTGCACAAGCGGGGTAGTATCCCGTCGGAGGTTTGGCTGTGTCACCTGCGCTGGCATTCCTTGGTGTTTCGATCCTTGGCACGTGGGGCATCGCGAGCATCGGCCTCATCGCCGGCGGGATCATCATGCTCTTCTTCCCGGGCGACCCCGTGACCGCGAGCGACAACACGCTCGGCGGCATCGTCCTGCTCGTTGCTGGCCTCGTCTCCGGCGGCCTTATGCAGGTCGTGGTCTCGCCCCTGCTCGGGCTCGACGCCCCGGTCCCGGTCCGCGCAAAGGAGATTCGCCCCCACACGGCGATGACCCGCTGGGCAAAGGTCGGCCTGCTGCGCGATTTCCCCGAGGGCCTGCCGAAGGAGGTGCGCGCCCGTGCCCAGCGCATCGTCATTGTGCGCACCGGCGACCAGGTGCACGCCCTCACGGCACTCTGCTCGCACGCCCGCCTGCCGCTCGCCGGATTTCCGGGGTCGCCGATCCGCCCCGAGCCCATCAAGGACAACTGTGTGATGTGCCCCTTCCACGGCGCCCGCTTCGACGTCGCAAGCGGCAAGGTGGTGCGCCAGCCCTTCTCCAGCCAGTTCAACAACGAGCACCCCTTCCTCGGCGGCATCCAGTCGAAGCTCTTCAAGCTCCTGCGCTTCATCCCCATGCCCTACCAGGCGTTCCCTGTGCCGAAGTTCGCCCGCCCGACGCTCACCGCCGAAGACCTCCAGACCTACCCGGTGCGCATCGAAAACGGCGAGGTGTACGTCGGCCTCCCGCGCTGACAACCGCCGGCCCCTTCCCCGCCAGCCACTCCTCGGGCATGCTGCAGGGCATGCCCGATTTGCTTGCCTGGCGCTCCCGGTTCCCGATCCTCGCGAAGAAGACCTACCTGATTAACAACTCGCTCGGCGCGATGCCCGACTCGGTGCCGGCCGCGCTCGCCGAGTACACCGACCTCTGGGCGAGCGAAGGGGTCGTCGCTTGGGATACCTGGCTGCCCGAAGTTTCGGCCGTGGCCGGCATCCTCGAGGACATCATCGCCGCGCCTCGCGGCTCCATGACCATGTGCCAGAACGTCACCAACGCGCTGGCCGCCGTGCTCTCCTGCCTCGAGTACGAACCGCCGCGGAACCGCATCGTCTGCTGTGCGGGGGAATTCCCGACCGTCGAATACCTGCTCGACGGTGAGCGCCGGCTCGGTGCGGAGGTGGTCCGTATCGGCAGCGACCCGCTGGTGTTCCCCACCGAGCAATTCGTGGACGCCATCGACCACCACACCCTCCTGGTGCTTGTCTCGCACGTCCTGTTCCGAACGGCCGAACTGGTGGACCTGGCCCCGATCGTGGAGCGGGCGCGGCAATTCGGTGCGCTCGTCCTGGTCGACGCCTATCAGTCGATGGGCTCCATCCCCTTCAACGTGATGGACCTCGGGGTGGACTTCCTCGTCGGCGGCTCGGTGAAGTGGCTCTGCGGGGGACCCGGCGCGGGTTACCTGTTCGTGCGCCCGGACCTCGTCGACCGCCTCGAGCCGCGCCTCGCCGGCTGGTTCTCGCACGCCCGGCCCTTCGGCTTCGAACCGCCGCCCATCGTGTACGCCCCCGGCATCAGCCGCTTCACCGGCGGGACGCCGAACATGCCCGCCTACTACCAGGCGCGCGAAGGCTATCGCATCATCCGCGAGGTCGGGGTCTCCGCCATCCGCGAGAAGGCCATCCACCAGACACAGCTCCTGATCGAGGGCGCGCTCGCCCGCGGGTTTACCGTGAACACGCCGCTCGAGCCGGCTCGCCGCGGCAACCACGTGACGGTCGACCTGCCCCACGCGGAGCAGGTCAAGGACGAGCTGATTCGCCGCGGCTTCGTGGTCGATTTTCGCCCGGGGGCCGGCATCCGCATCGCCCCGCACTTCTACAACACCGACGACGAATGTCGCGCCATCCTCGAGGAGATGGAGACCATCGCCCGGGAGCTGCCGGCCGGCGGCTGAGGGGCGCCGGCCGGGTGGGCCGGCCGACTCAGGTGTACCGGAAGAAGCCGCGCCCGGTCTTCCTCCCGAGGTGGCCGAGCGACACCAGCCGGCGAAGCAGGGTCGGCGCCTTGAACCGCGGCTCCCCGTACTCCTCGAACATGCTCTCCGCGATCGCCTTCAGCGTATCCAGCCCGATGAGGTCGGCCGTTGCCAGCGGGCCCATGGCATGGTTCAGGCCAACCCGGCAGGCGAGGTCGATGTCCTCTGCCGAGGCCACGCCCGTTTGCAGCAGCTCGATGGCATCGAAGATGAACGGCACGAGCAGCCGATTGGCGATGAACCCGGGCGTATCTTTGACCTGCACGGTCACCCGGTCGAGCCGGCGGCAGAAGTCCAGCGCATCCTCCAGCGTCTCCTCGGTCGTGCTCGCGGTGGAAACGATTTCGACCAGCTTCAGCGCCCACGGCGGGTTGAAGAAGTGGAGGCCAATCACGCGCTCCGGCCGTCCGCTCGCGGCGGCCAGGTCGCTCAGCGGCAGCGAGCTGGTGTTGCTCGCCAGCAGCGCATCGGGTCGGCAGACCTCGCCCAGCCGCCGAAAGACGCGCGTCTTCACCTCGTGGTCCTCGACCACCGCCTCGATGACGGCTTCGACCCGGGCGACCGACCGCAAATCGTCGATGTCGTCGGAGCCGACCAGCCGATGAGCGGCCGCCTCGGCAGCCTCCGCGGAGATACGGCCCCGCTCCGCCTCCCGGGCCAGACGCTGGCGAATGCCGCTAATCGCCTGGTCGACCCGCTCGCGCGTCACGTCGACCAGCGTGACATCGAACCCGTGATAGGCGGCGACCTGCGCGATGCCGCTCCCCATGAGCCCGGCGCCGATGACTCCGACCTTCTCGATGCGCACCCGGATGCCCTCTTTCAGTCTATGAATCGATAGTTCGCAGCTATCATACGCGACCGCCTGTTCCTGTCACGAAACCGGCTGCAACGCAGTTCCCAGCTGGCCGGCCAACCGGGTATCATCCCGGGCCAACTACGACAGCATCGGCAGGAGCAGCATGGAAGCGGTTCGCTGGATCGAAGATCAGCCCTACAACCCCAAGGCGTCATTCTGGACCCGCGCCAACGTCGGCGAGGTACTTCCAGAACCCCCGAGCCCGGCAGGCTGGGACCTCGTCTTCGCCAATGGCGGCACCGTCGCCGGCTGGCGCGATTGCGCCGTCAACCGCCTCGGCGTCGGCGATGAGGAGCTCGACCCCGACCCCAACCGCTGTGACTTCATCGGGCTCATCGGCGGCTACGGCTACCTCAACGCCACCTGGATCCGCGTCTGGGGCGAGCGCACGCCCGGCATGTCCGCGGCGGCGATCGACGCGGCCTACTTCGGCGACCACCCCGATGTCCCGCCCTACGTGAAGGAGCCCTGGCACGAAAATCCCGCCACCACCGCGGTCATGGAAAAGTGGCTCGCCTGGGTGATGGGCGATATGGACCAGTCGGAGCTCGAAGCCGACCGCCAGCTCGCCTACGAAATCCGGCGCAGCCGCCCCAACCTCGCGGAACTCACGGACCGGCAGCTGCTCGAGCGGGCGATTAGCCTGCGGCCGATTTGCCGCCGCCTGTTCGACCAGCACATCAACCAGAGCGGCGCCTCCTCCATCGGCCCCGGGGCCATCGCGGCCATCTGCGCGGCCATCGGCCGGCCCGCCGATGCCATGCGGCTCATCGCCGGCCTCGGCGGGGTCGATTCGGCCGCGCCCTCCTACGCCATGTGGGACCTCAGCCGGATGGTGCGGAACTCACCGGCGCTCACCGCCCTGTTCGATGCCGGCCCCTCCGGCCTGATGGAGCGCCTCAAGGCTTCGGACGAGCCCGATGCGCGTGAATTCCTCGCGAAGTTCGATGAGTTCCTCGCCGAGTACGGTTCGCGCGGCCCCAACGAGTGGGACCTTATGGCCGAGACCTGGGAGACCAACCCCGATATCGCGCTCGCGGCCATCGACCGCATGCGCCTCGGGGACGACGACGCCTCGCCGCGCAACAAGAATGCGGCCCGCGTGGCCGAGCGCGAGAAGGTGCGGGCCGAGATCAGGGAGGCGCTCGCCGGCGACCCGGCGACCCTCGCCCAGTTCGATACCGCCATGAAGAGCGCCCTCACCTTCGTGCCCGGCCGCGAGCGCTCGAAGACAAACATCGTGCGCGTCATCGAGGAGTCGCGCGTCGCCATGCGCGAACTCGGCCAGCGGGCCGTGGAGCGCGGCCACATCGACCACCCGCGCGATATCTGCTTCCTCTTCCAGGATGAGCTCGAGGCCTATGTCGACGGGCGCCTCGAAGGCGTGCACGAGCTGGTTGAGGCCCGCAAACGCCATTACGACTGGCTCCAGTCGCTCGAGCCGCCCTTCATCATCAACGGCCCGCCGCCCGCGAACACGACCTGGAAGCGCAAGGCCGACCACACGGCAGCCAAGGCCGGCCCCGGCGATGTCATCCAGGGCCTTCCCGGCTGCCCGGGGAAAGCGCGCGGCACCGCCCGCGTCGTGCTCGACCCCCTCGACCCGACGGTGCTCGAACCCGGCGACATCCTCGTCGCGCCGATGACCGACCCGGCCTGGACGCCGCTGTTCGTGCCGGCTGCCGCCGTCGTGGTGGATGTCGGTGCGACCCTGAGCCACGCGATCATCGTCAGCCGCGAGCTCGGCATCCCCTGCGTCGTCTCGGCCACCGATGCCACCCGCCGCATCCCGGATGGCGCCACCATCGAGGTCGACGGCGACACCGGCGCGGTCACGGTGATCAGCCTTCCCTGAGCCACTCCCGGACAGGCCCGAAAGCTGGCAGACTACGGGCACCCTACACCGCGCGCGGCCGCTCCTGTCGGCTGCGGGCCTGTCCCGGAGGTTCCATGTCGATTCCCGAACAGAGTCTCATCACGGATGAGCACCGGGCCGCAATCGGCCGCAAGAGCGACCCTGTCACGGTCGTGATCCGCGAAGAGGACGCCCGGCGCATGCGCGACGTCCTCGGCGACACCGACCCTCGCTACGCCGACGGCACCGGCATCGCCCCGCCGTACGTCATTGCCATGCTCGGCGGCGGCCCGCGCCGCGGGATGCCCCAGGTGCTCCCCGGCGGTCTCCTGACCCAGCAGGAGTGGCGCTTCACCCGGCCGTTCCGCATCGGCGAGGAGCTCCAGGCCATCTCGCAGGTCTACGACATCCGCGACCGCCTCGGCGGGCGCTATGGTTACAGCGTCCTCGTTACCCAGGGCACGGACTACTACGACGCCGAGGGCAACCACGTAGCCGCCGCCATGATCACCATCACCCAGTTCGACCCGAAGATGGCCCAGGGGAGGAGCGACGAATGAGCCAGCGGTACTTCGAAGACGTCCAGGTCGATGAGGAGCTCGAGCCGCTGGAGCGCGTGCCGACCACCGACATGGCCATCGATTTCTTCGGGCGCGACAACCCGACGAACCCCGCCTTCGCCGACGCCGAGGCAGGCAAGCGGCTCGGGGTTGGCGGTGCGCTCGTGCCCGGCCTGCTGAAGCTCGCCTGGATCACGCAATACGTGAGCAACTGGGCCGGCACGGAGGGCCAGGTGCGCAGCGTCCGCGCCGCCTACCGCCGGCCCGATGTGGCCGACCGCCCGCTGGTGCTGGCCGGCCGCGTGGTGGAGAAGCGCGTGGAGGATGGCGCCCACCTCGTCGAGCTGGAAGTGGTCACCCTCGCTGAGGGGCAGCCGAGCACGCGGGCGAACGTCCAGGTCCAGCTGCCGTCCCGCTCCTAGCCGCCTTCCCGCAGCGGCTTGCGCCGTTCTGCTACGCTGGTAGTTGCGTTAGCAACCACAGGAGGCGCGCATGCCCGCTGTCACCGTCGATAACCTCCTCGCCCTACCCCGGCTGGCGCGGCTGCCCGGTGGCGGGCGCGTCCGGCCGGTGGCCGGGGTCGTCACCGCCCGGGTCTCGCTCGAGGGTGAGGGCTTCCAGGTCAGGCGCCCCTTCCCGGGGCCGGAACTGGCCATCGCCGATCCCTTCCTCCTGCTCGACCACATCGGCGCGGTGGAGTACGCCCCCGGTGAGGCAAAAGGCGCACCCTGGCACCCCCACAGGGGCTTCGAGACGGTCACCTACATGATCGACGGCGCGCTCGAGCATCACGATTCCACCGGGGGCGGCGGCTACATCGCCGACGGCGCTACCCAGTGGATGACCGCCGGTGCCGGAATACTCCACGATGAGGTGCCCCCGGCCTGGCTGGTGCAGAAGGGCGGCCTGTTCCACGGGGTGCAGCTCTGGGTGAACCTGCCGGCAGCCTTGAAGTGGACGCCGCCCCGCTACCAGGACATCGGCGCAAAGGCGGTGACCCTGCTCGCCGCCTTCGACGGCGGCGCGCTGGTGCGCCTGATTGCCGGCGAGCTGGACGGCCACCGCGGTCCCGGGGTCACCCACACCCCGATCGCCTACGCCCACGCCACCATCTACGCGGGCAGCCGGCTGGAGCTCGCCTGGCCGCGCCACTTCAACGCCCTGGTCTATGCCCTGGCCGGCCGCGGCCGGGCGGGCGAAGAGCGGCGGCCGTTCGGCGAAGGCCAGCTGGTGGCCTTCGGCAACGGTGACGGCGTCGTCATCGAAGCCGAGCCGGTGCAGGACTCCCGCGCTCCCGCGCTGGAGGTGCTCCTCCTCGGGGGTCAGCCCATCCGCGAGCCGGTCGTCTTCCACGGACCGTTCGTGATGAACACCCGGCAGGAGATCTTCCAGGCGATCCGCGATTACCACGCCGGGCGCATGGGCCAAATCCCGCCCACCCGCTTCGACTTCTCGCGGCTCCACGGCGACCGCGGCCCGGCCATCGACCACGAGACCGGCCCGGATGAGGAGAAGGCAGGGGGCGCGTAAGATAGCCACCCGTGGCCCGTCCGCTTGATGGTCTGCGCGTCATCGAATTCGGCACGTTTGTCAGTGCGCCGTACTGCGGCAAGCTGTTCGCCGGCTACGGGGCCGAGGTCATCAAGGTCGAGCCACCCGGCGGCGATATCGCCCGTGCGCATGGCCCGTTCCCCGGGGGCGAACCCAACCCTGAAGCGAGCGCGCTGTTCCTCTACCTCAACACCGGCAAGAAGTCGGTGGTGCTCGACCCCCGGGACCCGGCAGACCGCGAGACGCTGCTCGACCTCGCTGCCACGGCGGACGTGTTCATCGACAACTACCGCCCGGCCGACCTCCGCGCGCTCGGGCTGGATTACCCCACGCTCGCAGCCCGCAACCCGCGCCTGGTGATGATTTCGATTACGCCGTTCGGGCAGACCGGCCCCTACGCCGACTACCGAGCCAACAACCTCATCGCCTTTGCCATGGGCGGGCAGATGTACATCACCGGCACGCTGGAGGGCGGCCCGCTCAAGAACGGCGGCTACCAGGCCGACTACCAGGGCGGCCTCAACGGGTTTTCGGCGGGGATGCTGGCCGTGCTGGCCGCCGAGCGCGACGGAATCGGCCAGCACGTGGATGTCTCCATCCAGCGCTGCATGGCGCCCATCCTCGAGGCGTCCATCCCCTACTACTGCTACCTCGGGCAGTGGAACGGCATCCGCCGCGGCAATCACATGGCCAGCTTCATCGGCATCTACCCGTGCGCCGATGGGCACATCGGCATCCACCTGATGCCGCGCAACTGGCAGCCCTTCCTCGAGGTCATCGGCCGGCCCGACCTCGGCGAGGACCCGCGCTTTGCCACCCAGGCCGACCGCGTCCAGCACAACGACGAGCTGATGGCCGAGCTCTACGCCTGGGCAGCGACCGAGACCAAGCACGACCTCTATCGCCGCGCCGGTGCCGGCCGGGCCCCGATCGCCTTCGTGCATACCATGCAGGACCTGCTCGAAAGCCCCCAGCTGAACGCCCGCGGCTTCCTCCAGCGCATCGACCACCCCGTTGCCGGCGAAGCGGTCTACCCCGGTCCCCCGTGGTGGATGGGCCCGGGCGACTGGTCCGCCGGGCGGGCCCCGCTCCTCGGTGAGCACACCGACGAGATGCTCGGGAGGCTGCCCCGATGACGCCCCGCGAACGGGTGGCCCGTGCCGCCGCCTTCTTCGAAACCTGCGACGACCTCGCCCTGCTCTACCGCCTGACCGGCGAGGCCGCGCCGCGCGCCCGCAAGTACGTCACCGCCCTGCTGGCGAAAGGCACCGAGGAGGAGATCCCGCCGCCTGCCGACCTGCGCCCCGCGCGCGAGGCGGCGACCCGCGAGGAAGCCATCGCCACCTTCCAAAAGACAGACGATTTCGCCCTCTTCCAGGTGCTCGCCCGCGCCATCGGCCGCCGCATCGAGGCGCTCGAAATCACCGCCAGCGCCGAGTTCCCGCCCGGCGCCCGCGTGCTCGTCCCAAGGCGCTCGTCGTACCCTGCCGGGCAGCCGGAGCTCCCGGGGGTCGTTGAGTCGACCGGGACGCAGCTGACGGTCGCCCTCGACAACGGCGAAACATGGCAGGGCCCGCCGAGCCTTGCCCGACTGGAGCGCTCCGCATGACGATGCCGCTGTCCGGCGTCCGGGTGGTCGACCTTACCATGGTCTGGGCGGGCCCGATGGGCACCCGTCTGCTGGGCGACTACGGCGCCGAGGTCATCAAGGTCGAAGCTCCCCGCCAGTGGGACCTCCTGCGGGCCCTCGGGCTCATCCCCCGGGACATCCCTCGCTGGTACAACCGCTCGGCCTACTTCAACCACAACAACCGTAACAAGTACGCCATCGCGCTCGACCTGCGGCACCCCGCGGGCCGTGAACTGTTGCTCCGGCTCTGCGCCATCAGCGACGTCCTGGTCGAAAACTTCCGCTCCGACGTCATGGACAACCTTGACCTCGGTTACGACGCGGTCGCCGCCGTCAACCCCAACTTGATTTATGTCTCCATGCCCGGACACGGGAAATCGGGGCCCGAGAAGGATTATGTCGCGTATGGCTCGAACGTCGAACAGCTGGCCGGGCTGGTCTCGATTTCGGGCTACGAAGACGGCGAACCGATGAAGACCGGTTTCAGCTACGGCGACCCCATGGGCGGGACCGCGCTCGTCGGTGCAGTCGCACTCGCCCTGCGAAAGCGGCGGCTGACCGGACGGAGCATGTACGTCGAGCTTGCCCAGCGCGAAAACCTCACCATGTTCGTGGGCGAACACCTCGTCGGCTACAGCCTCACCGGCGAGCTGCCGAAGCCCATGGGCAACCGTCACCCCCACCTCGCCCCGCACAACGTGTACCGCTGTGCGGGTGACGACCGCTGGGTGGCAATCGCCTGCGAAACCGACGAGCAGTTTCGCGCGCTCTGCACGGTCATCCGTCAGCCCGGCCTCGCCGAAGACCCGCGGTTCGCGACCAGGGAAGCCCGCAAGCGGCACGAGCACGAACTCGACCCGTTCATCGAAGCCTGGACCTCCCAGCGCGGCCACCACGAGGCGATGCACCTGCTCCAGCGCGCCGGCGTGCCCGCCGGGGCCGTCCTCACAACGCCGGAACTGGTCGCGGACCCGCATCTCCGCGCCACCGGGGCCTGGGTCGAACATACCCATCCCGATGCGGGCACCTGGGAGATGGAGTCGCCGCCGTGGGTGCTTTCCCGCACGCCGGGCCACATCCGCCTGCCGGCGCCCGGGTTCGCCGAACACAACGACTACGTGTTCCGGCACCTCCTCGGGCTCGATGATGCGCGCATCGAGCAGCTGAGGCGCGAGGGCGTGACCGCCGATGTCCCGGACGAATCGCTCCACCGCTAAAGCGGGACGCTTCGGCAGCTACAGGGCCAGCAGCACCAGCGGGACCGCCACGATCGCGCCCAGGAACACCGCGAGGTTGCGCTGCCGGCTGGTGACCAGGTGCGCAACCGCAAGGATTGCCCGCGAGTACGGGCCGTAGGCGACGGTGAGGATGACCAGCGACACCACCGCTACCGAGACCATCTCCGTTAGCACCACGGTGAACGCCGTGGCCCCGCCAAGGATGAGCGCACCCGCCAGCGTGTCGACGAAGGTGGTGATATTCGCGCCCATCACGTACGGGAGCACCTGGTCGCGCTTGAGGTAGCCTTTCAGGCTGAGCGGCACCAGCAGCGTCAGCGAGATCGAAACGCTCATCGTGAGCGAGGTGACCGCCCCGCCGATGAGGAACATCACCCAGCGCGAACGGACGCCCCTCAGCGCTGCCTCGAACCGCCCTGACCCTGCCTCGAGCCGCGGGAGCGAGCGATCGAACACGCCAAACGCGCCGAGGAGGATGCCGACCCCCGACACGAACAGGAGCCATGCCGGCAGCGCGCCATCCAGCCACCTGACGGTATCGCCGAACAGCGCATCGACCCAGTCCAGCATCGCTGGCGGCGGCGCGAACTGCAGCCCATCGAGCACGCCGAAGTGCAGGATCGCCAGCCCGACGAAGATCGCTGGGCCCTGGGTGGTGAACGTGGTGAGCAGGGCGATCACGCCGATGGCGATACCGTCGGGGTTCCGGCGCCGGGCAAGGTAGAGTACGTAGCCGACCGCCAGCACGATGAACGACGCCCCCAGCCGGGAGCCGCCCACCACGCCGAACGCCTCGGTTTCGGTCAGCACGCCGCCTGCCAGCAGGGTGACGCCGATGGCGGCCACCGGCGAGCCGCTCATCGCCGCGTACGCCAGCAGCCAGCCGAAGCCGACGGCATTGGCGGGCCCGGCGATGCTCAGCCCATCGAGCAGCGGGACGAGCGCGCGGGCGCCCTGCTTGAGCACCTGCAGGCCAAGGATGAAGAGGAGAATTCCCGCCGCCGCGGTTGCCCCGCGGACCACGGCCGCCCCAGCCTGCCGCGGCAGCCCGGGATGTGCGGCGTCCGTGCGCTCGCCCTCTGCCAGCGGCGGGTTGACGGCTTCCCCCTCTCCCCCCGCCGGGCTCACCGGGAAGCCCCCGCAGCGCCCGACTCGATGCCGCGAATCATCCCGGCCGCGACCGTGTTGCGGCTTGCGGGGTCGATCAGGATAAAGGCCCCGGTTTCGCGGCAGGTCCCGTAGAGGTCGGCCATCACCGGCTCGGCCAGCCGCAGGGTGACCCTGCCGATGTCGTTCAGCCGCAGCTCCCCGGGTTCAGGCAGGCGGACCAGCCGATGGATGTCCAGGCGGTCATCGAGGGACGCCACCACCGCCTTGACCCGGCGGGTGGTGTGCTTGAGCAGCACCTGCTGGCCCGGGCGGAGCGTGGCGCTATCGCTCATCCAGCAGAGGTCGGCGGTCAGCTGCCGGGCCGCCTGGAGGGCATCATTTGCAGCGACCAGCATCGCGCCCCTGCCGGCATCGACCTCGTCGGCCAGCCGGAGCACGACCGCGTCGCCCGCCTGCGCCGCCGCCAGCGATTCGCGGTAGCGGTCGATGTGGGTCACCGCGGTCTCGATGCCGTGCGGAAGCACCCGCACCCGCTGGCCGGCGCGCACGCTGCCCGCGGCAACGGTGCCCGCGTAGCCCCGGTAGTCCGGGTGCGCGGGCGAATTCGCACGGATGACGTACTGGACAGGGAAGCGGAACGCGGCCGACCGCGCCGGGTTCGGCACCGGCACCGCCTCGAGGAACTCAAGGAGCGTGGGGCCCGGGAACCACGAAAGCTCGGGCGCCCGGTGGACGAGGTTCGCGCCCGTCAGCGCCGAGAGGGGAAGCACGGTGACGTCATCGATGCCGACCGACGCCGCAACCTCCCCGTACTCCGCCTCCACCTCCCGGAAGCGCTCTTCCGACCAGCCGACGAGGTCCATCTTGTTCACGCAGACGACCACGTGGTGGATGCCCAGCAGCGCGGCCAGCGCCGAGTGGCGGCGGGTCTGTTCGACCACACCCTTGCGCGCATCGACCAGGATGAGCGCAAGGTGGGCCGTCGATGCGCCGGTCACCATGTTGCGCGTGTACTGCACGTGCCCCGGCGAGTCCGCGATGATGAACTTTCGCTTCGGGGTGGCGAAGTAGCGGTAGGCAACGTCGATGGTGATGCCCTGCTCCCGTTCGGCGCGGAGGCCGTCGGTCAGCAGCGCGAGGTTGATTTCGTCCAGCCCCTGCGCGGCGCTCGCCCGTTCGATGCTCGCCAGGGTGTCCTCGAACACCTGCCGCGTGTCGTAGAGCAGGCGGCCGATGAGCGTGCTCTTGCCGTCGTCCACCGAGCCGGCGGTGACAAATCGCAGCAGGTCCATCAGAAGTACCCCTCGCGCTTGCGGTCTTCCATCGCGGCCTCGGAGAACTGGTCGTCGGCCCGGCTTGCTCCGCGCTCCGTCACCCGGGCGGTCGCCACCTCCGCGATGATCGCCTCCACCGTCCGCGCCTCCGAGCGCACAGCGGCCGTGCAGGTCATGTCGCCCACGGTTCGGTAGCGGACGGTGGCCGTGAAGCTCCGCTCGTGCGGCAGCTGCGGGAGGTAGGGGCTGACCGCCATCAGCATGCCGTCGCGCTCGAACACCTCCCGCTCATGGGCGAAGTAGATTGAGGGGATATCGAGCCGCTCCCGCGCGATGTAGCGCCAGACATCGAGCTCCGTCCAGTTCGAAAGCGGGAACACGCGCATGTGCTCGCCCCGCTGGTGCAGCCCGTTGTACAGGTTCCACAGCTCCGGGCGCTGGTTGCGCGGGTCCCACTGGCCGAACTCGTCCCGGAACGAGAAGACCCGCTCCTTGGCGCGCGCCTTCTCTTCATCGCGCCGGGCCCCGCCGATGGCGGCATCGAACTGGTGCCGGGCGATGGCCGCTAGGAGCACCGGCGTCTGCAGGCGGTTCCGCGAGGCCCGCGGCCCGCGCTCCTCCTGCACCCAGCCTTCATCGATGGCATCCTGGACCGAGGCGACGACCAGCCGCGCCCCCAGCTCCGCAATCCGCCGGTCGCGAAATTCGATGACCTCGGGGAAGTTGTGCCCCGTATCGACGTGCATCACCGCGAACGGGAACCGCGCCGGCCAGAAGGCCTTCTCCGCGAGGCGCAGCAGCACAATCGAATCCTTGCCGCCGGAAAACAGCAGCGCCGGCCGCTCAAACTCCGCGGCAACCTCGCGCATGATGAAGATGGATTCCGCCTCGAGCAGGTCGAGGCCCGGGTCGTGGGCGGCTGGCAGCAGCTCCGCTGCGGTCATCGCGCACCCTCCGCCGCGATCGCCGGCAGCAGCCCGAGCTGCTCGAGCTTCGCAACAATCTCGGCCACGCAGGCCTTAATTGGGGTCTCCGACGTGTCCAGCCGCAGCTCCGGGTTCAGCGGCGGCTCGTACGGGTCGTCGATGCCGGTGAAACCGGGGCGCCGGCCCGCCCGCGCCTCGGCATACAGGCCCTTCACGTCCCGCGCCTCGCACACCTCCAGGGGCGTCGAAAGGTGCACCTCGATGAAGGCGCTGCCATCCCGCTCGACCATCGCCCGCACGGCGTCGCGGGTCTCCCGGTAGGGCGAGATGGCTGCCGTCACCACGCCCACGCCGTTGCGCGCGAGGAGGTTCGCCACATACCCGATGCGGAGGATGTTCGTGTCGCGGTCCTCGCGGCTGAACCCGAGGCCCTTCGACAGGTGCAGGCGCACCTCGTCGCCGTCGAGCACCTCGACCCGCCGGCCCCGGCGGATGAGCTCGGGCACGAGCGCCGCCGTCAGCGTCGACTTGCCGGCGCCCGAGAGCCCGGTAAACCACACCACAAAACCCTGCGCTCCAGTCACAACCGTACTCCCATCTGAAATCCCCGGTGAGCGACCAGCCCGGTCCGTCACGGGGTATGGAGGCCGCATTCGTCCTTTTCGAATCCCTGCCAGCGCCCGGCGCGGCCCTGCACGCCGGGGACCGTGCAGTTGTAACAGCCAATGCTCGTGTAGCCGCGGTCGAGCAGCGGGTTGTACGGGATGTCGTGGGCCGCGATGTAGGCCCAGGTCTGCTTCTCAGTCCAGTTCGCCAGCGGGTTGATCTTCACCACGCCGAACTTCGCCGCCCACGAGACGATCGGCGTACTCGCGCGCCCTTCCGACTGGTCCCGTCGCAGCCCGCTGATCCAGGCGCTGCGGCCCTCGAGCGCCCGGCGATTCGGCTCAACCTTGCGCAGCTCGCAGCAGAGGTCGGGGTCGCGCATCCAGAGCGCCGCCCCGTACTGGCGCGCCTGTTCCTCGTGCGAAAGCTTCGAGCGGTACACCTGCACATTCGTCAGGCCGAGCGCAGGCACGGCGCGCCGAATGGTCTCGTACGTCTCTTCGAACAGGTAGTCCGTATCGAGGACGAAGACGTGCACGTCCGGCTTGAGCTTCGCCACCATGTGCAGGATCGCCATGCCGCTCGCGCCGCCGAAGCTGGCGCCTACCGAAAGCCCGTCACCGAAGGTCTCGACCGCCCATCGCACGATCTGCTCGGGCTCCTCCCGCTCGAACTGCTCGTTGAGGGCGGCGATCTCGGCATCGCTCAGGGTCTGCACTGCGGTCATGGCGAGCCTCTTTGCTGATGAACTGGATCAACTTTATCCAGTTCATCCCTTGCCGGCAAGTCAGTAAGTTGATAGAGTCAGTTAAGTTCGCAGCCAGCCGGAACCAGCCCGGCGCGAAAGAGGGTGCCGCCATGCCAGACGCCGAGACCATCGTCTATACGAACGAGCCGGGGAAGGTCCTGCCCGTCCTCCAGGCCGAACTGGAGGATTTCCAGACCGAGGCGACTCGCTTCCTCAACGGCGAATGGGATGAAGCGCAGTTCATCGGCTTCCGCCTCAAGCAGGGCGTTTACGGTCAGCGGCAGCCGAACGTCCAGATGATCCGCGTCAAGCTTCCCTTTGGCGGCGTCACCCCCGAGCAGATGGAAGCCTTCGCCGAGGTGGCCGAAAAGTACGCGCCGCTCCGCAAGGGCCACATCACCACCCGCCAGAACATCCAGTTCCACCACATCCCGTTGCAGAAAGCTGCCGAGGCGCTCTTCGTTCTCGGCCGTGCCGGGCTCTCCACCCGTGAGGCCTGCGGGAACACCGTCCGCAACGTCACCGGCGACCCCTGGGCCGGCATCCAGGAAGGCGAAGCCTTCGACCCCACGCCCTACGCCGGCGCCTTTGCGCGCCGCTGGCTGCGCAACCCGCTGACGCAGCTGCTGCCGCGCAAGTTCAAGGTCGCCTTCACCGCCACCGACGCCGATACGGCCATCACCGGCATCCACGACCTCGGCTTCATCCCGCGCATCAAGGACGGCCACAAGGGCTTCAAGATGGTGGTCGGCGGCGGTCTCAGCACCATGCCGCGCAAGGCGCCGGTCCTCTACGAATTCGTGTCCGTCGATGAGTACCTGAAGGTCTCGGAGGCGGTCCTCCGCATCTTCAACGCTGCCGATGAGCTGCGGAAGAACCGCGCCAAGGCGCGCATCAAGTTCCTCGTCGACCGCGTCGGTATCGACGAATTCCGCCGCATGGTCGAAGCCGAGCTGCAGGGCGACTGGGCGAAGGAGGGTGGCTTCCGGCCCGACCCCCTCCTCTTCGTGCACGACGAGGAGGCCAACGCCCCCGCCCGGCGGCCGCACTACCGGCAGCCCAACGGCGACCACCGCGAATTTACCGCCTTCGTGGCCGCGAATGTCCGCGCGCAGAAGCAGCAGGGATTCAGCGCCGTCGAAGTCAAGGTGGCCCGCGGCGACCTCCGTCCCGAGCAGTTCCGCGGCCTCGCCGCCATCATGCGCGAATACACCGGCGGCTACGCCCGCACCACCATCGGCCAGAACATCGTCCTGCGCTGGGTTCGCGATGAGAGCCTCTACGAGGTATTCCAGCGGCTCAAGGAGCTCGGCCTCGCCGACATCGGCGCCCAGACCATCACCGACGTGGTCAGCTGCCCCGGCACCGATAGCTGCAAGCTTGGCATTACGTCATCCATGGGCCTCAACCAGGCCATTCAGCAGCGCGTCGAGGAGCTCAACATCACCGACCCGCTCACGAAGAAGATCCACATCAAGATGAGCGGCTGCCCGAACAGCTGCGGCCAGCACCACATCGCCACCATCGGCTTCCACGGGGCAGCGATGAAGGTGGGCCAGCACCAGCTGCCGGCCTACCACGTCTTCCTCGGCGGTTCCTACGACAACGGCGAGCTTCGCATGGCCCAGCAGCTGAAGGTGCGGCTGCCCGCGAAGCGCGGCCCCGACGCGGTCGAGCGCTTCATCCGCCTCTACGAAGCCGAACGCCAGCCCGGCGAAACCTTCAACGCCTTCTTCGACCGCGTGGGGCCTCGCCCCTTCGAGCAGGCCATCGAGGACCTCTGCATCCCCGGGGAGTTCTCCGAAGACAACCGGACGCTCTTCATCGACTGGAACCGGCTCGACCTGTACCAGCTCCAGCGCGGCGAGGGCGAGTGCGCCGTCTGACGGTGCTCAACCCTCCCGGAGGTTCCGCCAGGATACTTCGAAGCTGAGCCCGCCGGCCGCCTCCGCCTCGAGCAGGGCACGCCGCTGTAGCTCCTCCGGCAGGCGGGCGAGGTAGAGCGATGGGTTCGCGCTGACCTCGCGGGCGAACCGCTCATGCCGCACGATGATGCCGCAGAAGGCATCGAAGATCGCCGGGCGGTCCAGGTAGTTCTCGAAGACGAAGAGTCCCAGGTCCCCCAGCGCCTCCTCATCCCCTTCCGCCGCCAGCCGATCGTAGAGGTCGCCGAGCCAGTCTGCCGTGGTTTCCCATTCGGTTGCCGCGCTTGCGCAACCGCGCGCTTCCATCGCCTCCAGGGCGGCCATCAGCACCACCAGGAACGTCGGCAGCCGCCGGGCCGCGTACCCCTCCCGCGCCAGTTCGGCCCAGCGAGCATCGTCGCTGCAGGTGCCTTCGGCCGCCAGCACGGGCATCGCCCCGGCCAGTTCGTTCGCCTCGGCGTCAGGCAGCGTCCGAATCCAGTCGCGCACGATGGCCGGGTCAACGGCTCCGAGATCGATCACTGAAAGCGCCGCGAGCCTGCGGTCGGGCGGACCGTCCTGCACCTCGGCGATGAGTTCGGGTGTCGAGAGCCGGCGCATGGCGCCCTCGTGCTCCTGCCACCCGGCGTACTGCGGGGGAAGCCGTCGCTCCATCACCACGAGGATACGACCAGAAGCGCCCGGCGCACCTCCGGAAGTCTCCCGATGCTAGACTGGTTGACCATGGAACTTCCTCCGTTCCGGCGTCACCGGCGGCTGCGCACCAGCGAGGGCCTGCGCGCGCTCGTGCGGGAGACCGAGCTGACCCCGGCCCACCTCGTCCATCCGCTCTTCATCGAAGCCGGCCTCTCCGGCCGCAGCCCCATCCCGTCGATGCCCGGCCAGGACCGCCTCGGTCTCGACGCCGTCGCTGCTGAAGCCCGCGAGCTGGAGCGGCTGGGCATCGGCGGGGTGATGCTCTTCGGTCTGCCAGCGAGCAAGGACGAACGCGGGTCGGGGGCCTACGCCCCGGACGGGATCGTGCAGCAGGCCGCTGCCCGCATCCGCGACGCCGCCCCCGGGCTCGTCATCTTCGGCGATGTCTGCCTGTGCGAATACACCAGCCACGGCCACTGCGGCGTCCTCGGCCCGGGGGGCACGGTCGACAACGATGCGAGCCTCGCCCTGCTCGCCGAGACGGCCGTCTCACTTGCGCGGGCGGGCTGCCACGTCATCGCCCCCAGCGACATGATGGACGGGCGGGTCGCCGCCATCCGGGCGGCCCTCGATGCCGGCGGCCTGACCGAGGTCCCGATCCTCTCGTACGCGGCCAAGTTCGCCAGCGCCTTCTACGGACCCTTCCGCGAAGCGGCCGACAGCGCTCCCCAGTTCGGTGACCGCCGCGGCTACCAGATGGACCCGGCCAACACCCGCATGGCGCTCGACGAAGTCCTCGCGGATATCGACCAGGGCGCCGATATGGTCATGGTGAAACCCGCGCTGCCCTATCTCGACCTCATCCGCCAGGTCCGCGACCGGGTCAACGTTCCGGTGGCCGCCTACAACGTGAGCGGGGAGTACAGCATGCTGATGGCCGCCGTGGCCAACGGCTGGCTCGATGAAGCGCGCGCGGTCGATGAGACGCTCACCAGCATCCGCCGCGCCGGGGCCGACATCATCATCACCTACCACGCGAAAAGCTGGGCTGCCCGTCGCTGACGGCCGGCCGGGGCCGCTTTTTCTCGACCCTGACGGCGCACACCTTGTATTCCGGGATGCGCGACGCCTCGTCGTAGGCGTTGTTGGTCAGGAAATTGGCGGCGCTCTCCTGCAGCCGAACGAACGGCACGAAGACGCTCCCCCGGCGCACGGCATCGCTCACCACGGCCCGGCCACGCAGGCGGCCCCGCCGTGAGGCGACCACCACGTCTCCGCCATCCTCGACCCCGTATGTCGCTGCGTCATCCGGGTGGATGACCACCGGCACCTCCGGCATCTGCTCCACGAGCGCGGCCACCCGTCGGGTGATGGTGCCGCCGTGCCAGTGGTAGAGCACCCTGCCGGTGTTGAGCACCAGCGGGTAATCGGCATCGGGCAGTTCGGCCGCCCGTTCAGGCTGGCGTACCGACACGAATCTGCCCAACCCCCGGGGGAACGATTCGGCGTACAGGTAGGGCGTCCCCGGGTGGTCGGGAGCCGGGCACGGCCACTGGATGCCGCCCTC
>NZ_DAOUAO010000223.1:0-8525 GCF_034433535.1 Tepidiforma sp. | reverse complement strand
GCAGGTGTTTGTGGCCGGGCCGCCGGTGGTGGCGGCGGGTATGGGGGAGGTGGTATCGAAGGAGGAGCTGGGCGGGTGGGAGATTCACTGGCGGAACGGCGTGGTCGATAACGTAGCGGAGAGCGAGGAGGAGGCGTTCGAGCAGATTCGGCGGTTCCTTTCGTACCTGCCGCAGAATGCGTGGGAGCAGCCGGATCGGACGCCGCCGACCGACGACCGGGCCCGGCGCGACGAATGGCTGATCGGGGCGATCCCGAAGAATCGGCGCCGGCCGTATAAAGTGCGGGCGATCATCGGCAGCGTCTTCGACCGCGACTCGTTCTTCGAGATCGGCGCCGGCTGGGGGCAGAGCGTGGTCACGGGCTTCGCGCGGCTCGATGGGTACCCGGTGGGCGTGGTGGCGAACGACCCGTATTTTTACGGCGGCGGGCTGACGGCGGACGGCAGCGAGAAGCTCGCGCGGTTCGTGGACCTGTGCGACACGTTCCACCTCCCGTGCGTGAACCTGGTGGACCAGCCGGGATTCGTGATCGGCACGTGGGGCGAGAAGCAGGGCACGATTCGAAAGGGCGCGCGGGCGCTGGCGGCGGTGTTCCAGGCGAAGGTGCCGTGGGTGACAGTGATCCTGCGGCGGGTGTACGGCGTGGCGGGGGCGGGCCATGCGAACACGGCCGGGTTGAACCTGCGGTATGCGTGGCCGAGCGCCGACTGGGGGTCGCTGCCGCTGGAGGGCGGGATCGAAGCGGCCTACAAGCGGGACCTGGCGGCCGCCGAGGACCCGGACGCGCTGCGGGCGGAGCTGATGGCGAAGCTCGGGGCGGTGCGTTCGCCGCTGCGGACGGCGCACGCCTTCGGGGTGGAGCACCTGATCGATCCCCGGGACACGCGGCCGATCCTGTGCGACTGGGTGGAGCAGGCGTACGCGGTCGAGCGACACCGGTTGGGGCCGCGGGCGCGTGGGTATCGCCCGTAGGGCGTCACCCGGCGCGGGGCCAGGGCCATGGAACGGATCGGGGAATGCCCGGGTTGGCCGGCTTGACCGGGGAGGTAGACTCATGAGTCGCGTCCCGCCTCGGGAACCGGTGACGGGCGAGCGGACGTTGGAACACGTGCAGGAGGTGTGCACATGGGACGAATAGCCCTGGCTGGCGACGGGAGTCGCCGGAATGTGCTGCTGGCAGCGGCGGCGCTGCTGGCGGCGGTACTGGCGATGGTGATGGGGACGGGGTCGGCGCGGGCCGACGGGACGTTTTCGCTGAGCTCGAATGCCTACACGGTCGCCGAGGGTGATGCAGTCACCATCACCATCAACCGGAGCGGTGGCACACAGAATGTGCAGGTGACCATTACGGTGACAGCCGGCTCGGCCACCGAAGGCGCTGATTATGTTAATCCTGGAATCAACAGTTACATCTTCACGGTGCCGGGGAGCAACAGCTTTGCTTTCAACATCTCGACCATCGAAGACGCGACGCCCGAGTCGAATGAGACGTTCAGCGTGACCATCAGCGTGCCGTCAGGGAGCAGCGTCGGGACGGCGAGCGCGACCGTGACGATCGTCGATGACGATGGTTCGCCGAAGTATTCGTTCCAGGCGGCGAGCTCGAGCGTGACCGAGGGGAACACGACGCACCAGGTGGCGGTGGTGCGCGAGGGGAGCACGGCCGGGACGGATTCGGTCACGTGTTCGGTGAGCGGCGGGACGGCGACGGGGAGCGGGACCGACTATTCGTTCAGCAACCAGACGATCACGTTCAACCCGGGAGACACCGGGCCGAAGTCCTGCACGGTCACGATCGTCGAGGACGCGATTACTGAGAGCCCGGATGAAACGATTGTGCTCTTGCTGACAGGCAGCAGCGGGTTCACCGGCGGCGCGGGGACCATCACGACGCACACCGTGACGATCGTCGATGACGATGGGCCAGGCACGATCCAGTTCGCGCAGGCGACCTACACGGTGAGCGAGGGGGCGGGGACGGCATCAATCGCGGTGACGCGGACGAACGGGAGCACCGGCGCCGCCAGCGTGCAGTGCTCGACGGTGGGCGGGGGCACGGCCACGGCCGGTTCTGACTACATCACGGTGACCAGCCAGGTGCTCAACTGGGCCAATGGCGATACCATCACCAAGTTCTGCACCATCACGATCCTGCAAGACACGAGCGTCGAATCGCCTGAGACGGTGAACCTGCAGCTGAGCGGCGTGACCGGCGCGACACTCGGTACGCAGACCACGGCCGTGCTAACCATCACCGATGACGACGGGACCGGGACGATCCAGTTCGCCTCGGCGACCTACAGCGGCACCGAGGCCGGCGGGCCGATCGTGATCAGTGTGACCCGGACCGGCGGGACCAGCGGCGCCGTCACGGTCGACTACGCGACCACGGGCGGGACGGCGACGGCGGGGGTCGACTACACAGCAGCAAGCGGGACGCTGACGTGGGCCAACGGCGAGGGCGGCACGAAGACCTTCACGGTGACGCCGACCCCGGACACGCTTACCGAAGGGACGGAGACGGTGAACCTGGCGCTTTCGAACCCGACCGGCGGGGCCACGCTGGGAACGCCGAGCACGGCGGTGCTGCAAATCTCGGACTCGACCATCATCCCGGTCATCACCGCGGTCAACCCGGCGGCCGGGCCGACCACGGGCGGGCAGACGGTGACCATCACCGGGCAGAACTTCACCGGGGCGACAAGCGTGACCTTCGGCGGCGTGCCGTGCACGTCGCTGACGGTCGTGAGTTCGACGCAGATCACCTGTGTGACCCCGGCGAACCCGGCAGGGACGGTCGAGGTGATCGTGACCACGCCGAACGGGTCGAACACGACGACCGGGACGGCGAATGATTACACGTACACGACCGGGCCGACGGTGCTTTCGCTGAACCCGAGCACCGGGGCGTGCAACGGCACGACGATTGTGACCATCACCGGCACGAATTTCACCTCGAGCGGGATGACGGTGGTGTTCGGGACGGTGCAGGCGACCTTCGCCTATGTGTCATCGACGCAGATTACGGCGGTGGCGCCGGTGCAGGGCGCGGGCGTGGTGGACGTCCGGGTCACGACGCCGGGCGGGACGAGCCCGAACACCGCGGCCGACGACTTCACCTGCACGGGCACGCCCATCCCGACGGTGACGGGGTTGAACCCGACCAGCGGGCCGATCGGGACGACGGTGACGATTACGGGGACGAACTTCACCGGCGCGACGAGCGTGACGTTCGGGGGGGTGACGGCCTCGTTCACGGTGGTGAGCTCGACGCAGATCACGGCGACGGTGCCCGCCGGCACGCCCGCGGGCGTGGTGGATGTGCGGGTGACCAATGCCACCGGGACCAGCGTGAATACCTCGGCCGACGACTTCACAAACACCAGCACGTCGACCATCCAGTACACGCTGTACCGCACGTTCACGCTGATCGTCTGGACGGGCGCAGATAACAAATCGATTGCGCAGGCGATCGGCGGGACGCAGCAGGGCACGACGAACGTGAGCGGGCTGATTGGGGCCATCTGGCTGTTCAACCCGCAAACGCAAGCGTGGCTGGGCTACTTCCCCGGCAGCGAGGGCGTGCCGGGGGCGAACGATTTCACGACGTTCCGGAGCGGGACGGCGTACTTCATCGCCCTGCGGCCGACCGCACCGGCGGTGGTGAACTGGACCGCGCCGGCGAACTGACCGGCGGGGCGGTTGAGACGAAAAAGGGGGCCTGGATGCCCCCTTTTTCGTTGGACGGGCGTCCAAAATCGACGGGCTGCTGGTATAGTCATGGCCGATTCCAGCGATTGAGGTACGACGCGATGAACGGCACATCCCGGATTCTGCTGAACGCGGCGCTGCGTGATGAATCGGGACACGCGACTTCCGGCATTGGCGCCCTGGCGGCGGGGGCGGGAGCGGCGCTGCTGGGGATTGGCGCGGCGAACGATACGGGCTGGCTGGCGGTGACGGGCGGGATCGTCGCGGGGGTCGGGATCGTGGCCTGGGAGCTGCTGCGCCACGTGACCATCGACCAGAAGCTGATGGGCCGGGTCGACCGGCTCGAAGGGAAGTAGCCGGGGAGGAGCGCTGATGGGCATGCTGAGCCCGTACCGGGTGATTGACCTGACGGACAGCCGGGCCGCGCTCGGCCCGCTGATGCTGGCGAACCTCGGTGCCGAGGTGATCCGGGTGGAGCCCCCCGGTTTCGAGCCGCCGGGGGACGAGGCGCTGCAGTATGCGGTGTCGAACCGCGGCAAGGCGCGGGTGGCGCTCGACCTCGACAGCGCCGACGGACGCGAACGGTTCCTGGAGCTGGTGAGGACTGCGGACTTTCTGTTCGAGAACGCGCCGCCCGGTTCGATGGCGCAGCGGGGGCTGGGCTGGGACCAGCTGCAGGCGGTGAACCCGGCGCTGGTGTACGTGGCAACGACACCGTTCGGGCAGGATGGGCCGTATTCCTGCTATCGGACCACGGACCTCGTGCTGGCCGCCATGGGCGGCATGATGGCGCTCAACGGGGACCCCGACCGGCCGCCGGTGCGGGTGACGGTGCCCCAGTGCTGGCACCACGCGGCCGCCGAAAGCGCTGTCGGGGCGCTGGTGGCGCACCACCTGCGGGAGCGGACCGG
Organism: Tepidiforma sp.; assembly: GCF_034433535.1. Classification (GTDB taxonomy): domain Bacteria; phylum Chloroflexota; class Dehalococcoidia; order Tepidiformales; family Tepidiformaceae; genus Tepidiforma. Next base: position 3,902 of record NZ_DAOUAO010000223.1, on the reverse strand, counting down.
CGTTGGGCGGTTCGTCGACGTGTCGGTGCAGGCGGCGGTCTTCTGGACGGGACTGCAGGCGATGATCGCGCACGCGATCCAGGGCCGGGACTTCGAGCGGGCGGGGACGGCGCTGCAGCTCGGGACGATCACGCTGCCGATGGTGTACCGGGCGAAGGACGGCGAGGTGGTCGTGCTGGGGAACGGCGCGACCCTGGTGCCGATGATGAAGTGGCTGGTGCGGGACGGTATCGTTCCCGAGGAATGGCTCGATGGCGAGGAGTGGGCGCGGTACGACGTGAAGGTGCTGGCCGGGGAGCCGCTGAAGTATTCGTACGAAGAGGTGCTCGCGGCGCTGCAGCGGTGGATCGAAACGCGCACGAAGAAGGAGCTGCTGGAGATCGGCCTGGAAAGCGGTGTGACCTTCGCGCCGGTGACGACCGTCCCCGAGATCCTGGATTTCGTGCACCTGAAGGTGCGGGAGTACTGGCGCGACCTCGAGGTGCGGCCGGGCGTGGTGGTGAAGGCCCCCGGGCCGTGGGTGCGGGCCGAGTGCGAGCCCCTGGTGTTCGGGGAGCGGGTCGAGGCGCTGCGCGATGCGGGGAGCCTGCCCCCGAGGGAGCCGCGCAGGCCGGCGGGCGGGGAGCCGGAGGGCACGCTGCCGCTGGCCGGGGTGAAAGTCGCGGACTTTTCGTGGATTGGTGTAGGGCCGATCACGGGCAAGTACCTGGGCGACCACGGCGCGGACGTGATCCGCATCGAAACCGCCAACCCGCCGGATCGATTGCGGGTGGGCGGGCCGTTCAAGGACGGGGTGTTCGGTCCGAACCGGTCGCAGTTCTTCGGGGCGTTCAACACCTCGAAGCGATCGCTTGCTCTCAACCTGAAGACGGAGGCGGGCCGCGAGATCGCGCGGAAGCTGATCAGCTGGGCCGATGTGGTCCTGGAGTCGTTCACGCCCGGGACGATGCGGGACCTCGGCCTCGATTACGAATGGGCGAAAACGGTCAACCCGGACGTGATCTACGTGTCGACCTGCCTGATGGGGCAGACAGGGCCGGCGGCACCGCTGGCGGGCTACGGCAACCACGCGGCGGCGATCAGCGGGTTCTACGAGGTGACCGGGTGGGATGACCGACCGCCTTCGGGACCGTTCACGGCGTACACCGACACGATCGCGCCGCGGTTCCTCGCGACGGCCGTGATGGCGGCGATCGACCGGTGGAAGCGGACCGGCGAGGGCTGCCGCATCGAACAGGCGCAGATGGAGGCAGCGCTGCACTTCCTTGCGAAGGAGCTGGTGGAGTACCAGGTGAACGGGAAGGTCCCGCGCCGGGCGGGGAACGACGACCCTGCGATGGCGCCGCACGGGGCCTACCCGGTAGCCGGGACGGACGAGTGGATCGCGATCGCCATCGAGGATGACGCGGCCTGGCAGCGGTTCGCGGCCCCGGTTGGCGAGCCCTGGGTGCTGGACCTTCGCTGGGCCACGGCCCAGGGACGGCTGGCCGGGCGGCGGGAGCTTGATGAGCTGGTCGGCACATGGACCGCGGGGCAGGATGGCTTCGCGCTGATGGAGAAGCTGCAGGCCGCGGGCATCGCAGCGGGCGTGGTGAAACGCTCGAGCGACCTGCTGGAGGACCCGCAGCTGAAGCATCGCCACTTCTTCCATCCGCTTGAGCACCCCGAGATGGGACTGGTGCCATACGAAGGCCATCAGTTCCGCATCAGCGGGTACGAGAGCGGACCGCGCCGGCCGGCGCCGTGCCTCGGGGAGCATTCGATGGAGGTGCTGCTGGAGGTGCTGGGGCTCGACGCGGACGAGGTGGCCCGGCTGGCGGCCGGGCTCGGGTAAGCGGGACCGCTATGCCGGGGCCGGCATATTGCGAGCGTTCGTGAAACCGGCAACGATGCAGTGCGCAGCAGGCGCGACACGCGCTAAGGAGGCATGAGGACTTGACGACAGCAACGCAAAGCTCCGGAAGTGTGCTCGAGAAGGGCTACAACGGGAAGATGCTGAACGTGAATCTCACGACCGGTGAGATCACGGTGGAATACCCGGATGACTCGCTGTACCGGCAGTACCTGGGCGGCTACGGGATCGGGGCGCGGATGCTCTGGGACCGGGTGCCGAAGGGTGCGGACCCGCTCGGGCCGGAGAATATGCTCGGGATGTTTGCCGGCCTGCTGACGGGGACCCCGCTGTTCGGGCAGCGCTGGCAGGTGGTGTGCAAGAGCCCGCTCACGGGCGGTTGGGGCGACGCCAACTGCGGCGGTGACTTCGGCGGCGTGCTCAAGCTGGCCGGCTGGGACGGGATTATGTTCTTCGGCAAGGCGGAGAAGCCCGTCTACCTGCTGATCGACAACGACAAGGTGGAGTTGCGGGACGCGAGCGACCAGTGGGGCCAGGGCGCGATCGAGAATGAGAAGTTCCTGAAGGACCGGCATGGGAAGCGCGCGAGCGTGGCGAACATCGGCCCTGCGGGCGAGACGCTTTCACTGATCAGCGGGGTCTGCAACGACCACGGCCGGCTGGCTGCGCGCTCGGGCGTCGGCGCGGTGATGGGGTCGAAGAACCTGAAGGCCGTGGTGGCGCTGGCCGACCGCAAGGTCATTAGCCAGAGCGACGTGACGATTAAGATGCTCCGGGAGAACCTGGACCAGTTCGTCAAGCCGCTCAAGGACTTCTTCCACAACTTCGGCACGACCGGCATCACGGCGATGTCGGCGCTGAACGGCGACAGCCCGGTGAAGAACTGGGGCGGCGTTGGGGTTATCGACTTCCCGATTGCGCAGCAGATTGACGGCGGCTCGCAGATCAACCCGCGGATGGAGAAGTCGTACGGCTGCTGGCGCTGCCCGATGGCCTGCGGCGCTGAGTCGAAGGAGTCGACCAACCCGAAATATCCGTACCCGCACCACACGCACCGGCCGGAGTACGAGGCGATGGCCGCCTTCGGCACGATGAACCTGGTCGCCGACCCGGACGCGCTGATTTACGCGAACCACCTGTGCAATGAGTACGGGTTCGACGTCATCAGCGCGGGCGGCGCGATCTCGATGGCGATCGAGTGCTACCAGAACGGCATCATCACCAAGGAGGACACCGAAGGGATCGATCTTCGCTGGGGCGATGCCGATGCGATGATCGCGTTCCTCAAGGCGATGGGCGAGCGGCGCGGCATCGCGGCGGTGTTCGCGGACGGCGTGAAGGTCGCGGCGGAGAAAATCGGGCGCGGCGCGGAGAAGTTCGCCATGCACATCGGCGGGCAGGAGCTGCCGATGCACGACCCGAAGCTGCAGCCGGAGTACTACACCACGTACAAGCTCGACCCGACGCCGGCGCGCCACACTCAGTACGAAGGGAACAAGCGGCTCGGCAAGATCCCGCCGGCCCCGGCGGATAACAAGGTCTACACGGGCCGCGGCGAGCACCACAAAGGCGCCAGCGAGTACATGCACGTGGTGAATGCTGGCGGGATGTGCCAGTTCGTGATGATGGCAGCGAACACGGCCAACATGCCGTCGTGGTTCAACGCGGTCACGGGCTGGGACATGGACCTCGACGAGATGATGCAGATCGGCGAGCGCATCGCGAACCTGCGCATGGCGTACGAGGTGCGCGAGGGCGGCAACCCGCGGAAGCGCGCGGTCCCGACCCGGGTGACGGGCGAGACCACCGAAGCCACCCACGCCGGCCCGCTGCAGGGCATCAAGCTCGACACTGAGACGCTGGAGACCGAGTTCCTCAAGGCCTGCGACTGGGACCTCGAGACCTGCAAGCCTTCGAAGGCGAAGCTCGAATCGCTCGGGCTGGCCGACGTGGCAGCGGCGCTGCACAACTAGGTAACGGGCTCCGCAGTGCGCACCAGGCGCCCTCCCCTGTGGGGAGGGCGCTTTGTTTGTGCCTGGTGAACCGCGGG
>NZ_DAOUAO010000222.1:0-7485 GCF_034433535.1 Tepidiforma sp. | reverse complement strand
TGCGAGGTCTTCGGGCGGGACCTGGCCGATGGCGGAGGCGACGATCTTGCCGACGTGGTGGGGCTTGTATTTGCCGGTGATGACGCCCTTTTCGACGAGGTCGGGGATGCCGCCGGGGAGGAGTTCGGTGTGGACGCCGAGGTCGTGCTTGTCCTCGAGGAAGACGGGCAGGGCGGCGGAGACATCGCCGATGCCGAACTGGAGGGTGGCGCCGTCCTTCACGATTTCGGTGGCGACGAGGGTGCAGATGACGTTGGCGGCGAGTTCGGTTTCCTCGGTGCGCGGCGGGATGGGCGTCACGGCCGGGGGCAGCGTGTATTCGCAGACGCGGGCGAAACGGTCGATGTGGATGCGGTTCTGGCCGCCGGTCCGGATGAAGTTCTCGTGGATTTCGCCGATGAGGGTGCCGGCGATGCCGGAGACGGTGGGGCCGAAGAAGACGCCGGGGCCGAAGGAGCACCAGCCGTCTTCATCGGGCGGGGAGATGGGGATGAGGGCGACATCGAGGCGATCGAGGCCGGGCGGCATTTTGCCCTCGCGGAAGCGGGAGACGGGTACGTATTCGATGCGGCCCTCGCGGGCGGCCTTGCGGTCGAACGGGCTGCAGTAGCCGGTGATGACCTTCCAGGAGGCGAGGACTTCGGGCCTGTCCCAGTTGAAGGGGGAGAGGAAATTGACGATGGTGACGTCCTTAACCTGGCCGGCGCGGGCGGCGAGCGCAGCGCAGAGCTGGGGCGGGACGGACGTCCAGCCGCCGGTCCAGACCCAGTCGCCGTCCTTGACGACGGAGACGGCCTCCTCGGCGGAGACGAGCTTGCTGGCGACCATTTCGCGCCAGTTCGGTGCAGTTGGTTTCACGCGTAAGGCCTCCGGGCAGATTCGGGCGTGATGATACCGCAGCGGGCCGCGCGGTGAACCGGACGGTAAATCAGCGGGCGGTCAGCCGGCGGCAGCGAGGGCAGAATCGTCCCAGCCGGGGACGAACTTGCGCCAGGCTTCCTGTGCTTCGAGGTACTGGAAGAAGACGTGGTAGATGGAGACGCGGGGTGCGGCCGGTTCGCGGAGGAGGGTCATGCGGGCTTCCTGGGGGGTGCGGCCGGCTTTTTTGTGGTTGCAGGCTCTGCAGGCGGCCACGAGGTTGTCCCAGGTGTGGGGACCGCCGCGGTGGCGGGGGATGACGTGGTCGAGGGTAAGGTCGCGGGTTTGTCGGCCGCAGTACATGCACTGCCAGCCGTCGCGCTGGAATACTTCGCGGCGCGTCAGGCGAACCTTCGGCCGGGGCCGGCGAATCATGTGCACGAGGCGGATGACGGAGGGGAGGGCGAAGGTGGCGCGGGCGGTATGCAGGACGGTGCGGGCGGACTCGATGACTTCGGCCTTGCCGCGAAGGACGAGGGCGATGGCGCGGCGAACGGAGCAGACGTTGAGCGGTTCGTAGTTTTGATTGAGGACCAGGACGGCTATGCCATCTACTCCCACGGCGGGTTCCCCGGGCCTGCTTTGCGGGATCGTAGCAAAGCGCGGAGGGGCCTCGCAATTGCAGGATGTTAACCGTCCGCTTCGCGTTATGTAACAATTACGCTGTGGACGTCGACGCCGTCGACGGTATCAAGGCGGATGTGGAGGGGGTTGCCGGGCTGAAAGTCGGCGGAGAGCGGGATGGTCACGTCGGTCCAGGCGCCGGGAGGGGCATCGAAGGGCGTCGAGCCGAGGAGGACGAGATTGCCGCCGTTGTCGTGCCAGGCCTGGGCTTCCCCGCGACCATTGCTGAGGCTGACCGTTGCCGAGGGGGCGGGCCGGGCAACGAGCAGGTAGATATCGCCGACGGCGGACGAGCGCCGACAGGCGCGGCCTTCGGGGCCGGCGCGGAGGTCGCTCCAGCCCATGGCGATGTGGGGGACTTCGTTGATGCCGAAGGTGACGCTGGCATCGCGCGGGGCCATGTAGAAGGCGAGGTGGCCGGCATCGAAAAGGCCGGGCGGGAAGTGCCAGCGGAAGGGTTCGTGGGTCTTCCGGGCACGGACGAAGAGGTGGTAGCGGTAATGCCCGCCGGTGACGCGGGAGACGGCGTTGTTCATCAGCCAGCGGAAGATGCGGCGGTTGCGGGAGAGAGGCGGGTAAATGTCGATGTCGGCGGCGCGTTCGATGGCGAAGCCGCAGCCTTCGAGCAGGCCGGTGAGCTCCTGGAAGGTGTACTCGCGGCTGTGGCGGGAGCCCTTGAGGGGGGCGCCGAGGTGGTAGGGGTCGTAGATGTTGCGTCCGGCGAGGAAGTTTGCGATCGAATCGGCGCGGCAGGCGTTGGGGGTCGAGATGACGAGGGCGCCGCCGGGCTTGAGGACGCGGTGGATTTCGGCGAGGGTGTGGACGGGGTTCTCGGTGAGGTGTTCGATGACCTCGCACCAGGTGACGAGGTCGAAGGTGTTCTCGGGATAGGGGAAGGTATCGGCTTCGGCGTTGAAGCAGGTGCAGACGAATTCGTGGGTTTCGCCGTACTCGGGGCTTTCGAGCACCTGCCGGATTTCGGGGCGGCCATCGGCGGCGTAGCCGGTGAGGGAGAGGTCGTAGTTGCGGAAGCGCTGGAGGAGGAGGGTGATGTGGAAGGGCGGGCTGCCGAGTTCGAGGGCTTTGCCGCGCTCCCGGGGGTTCGGCACGAAGCGGAGGACCTGCCGCCAGAGGGGGAGGCCGCCTTCGACGAGGATGCGATGGACCTCTTCGTTACGGAAGGGCCAGCGGAAGCTGAGGAGGTAGCGGGCGAGGGAGTCAGGGTCGCGCTCGGAGACCGGTGGAGCCTGCATGGAAGGTGCATGGTGCCGGAGAGGGCGGCGCAGATGCAAGCGGGGGCCGGGGGTATGCTCGGGACGTGGACCCGGTGACGGCGCTGAAGCGCATCGCCTACCTGCTGGAGCGCGACGGTGCGGAGACCCACCGCGTCCGGGCGTTTCGCAGGGCGGCATGGGCGCTGGAGGAGCTCGGTCCGTCCGAGACGGCGCGGCTCGCCGGGGAGGGGCGGCTGCGGGAAGCCCGCGGGCTCGGCGAGGTGACTGCGCGGGTCGCGGAGGAGGCGCTGCGCGGGGAGGTGCCGGGGTATCTCGCGGCGCTCGAAGCCGAGGCGGCGGAGCGCTGGGGTCCGGGCCGGGGCGGCGCCCTGCGGCGGCCGCTGCGCGGCGACTGCCATGTCCATTCGGAGTGGTCGGACGGGGGCAGCCCGATCCGGGAGATGGCGGAGGCTGCGCGGGACCTTGGGTATGACTACATCGTCCTGACCGACCATTCGCCGCGGCTGCGGGTGGCGCGGGGGCTTTCGGCGGAGCGGCTGCGCGAGCAGCTGGGAGTTGTGCGGGAGCTGAACGCGGAACTTGCGCCGTTTCGCATCCTCACCGGCATCGAAGTGGACATCCTCGAGGATGGGACGCTCGACCAGGAGGATGGCTTGCTGGCCGAGCTGGACGTGGTGGTGGGGAGCGTGCACAGCCAGCTGCGGATGCCGGCGGAGGAGATGACGGCGCGGATGCTGCGGGCGGTGGAGAACCCGCACCTGGACATTCTTGGGCACTGCACGGGGCGATATGTGGCGGGGAAGCTGCGACCGGAATCGGTGTTCGATGCGGAGGCGGTGTTCGGGGCATGCGCGCGGCTTGGGAAGGCGGTGGAGATCAACTCGCGGGTGGAGCGGCTGGACCCGCCGAGGCGGCTGCTGCAGCTGGCCAACGAGCTCGGGTGCCTGTTCGCCGTGAATTCGGATGCGCACGCGCCGGGTCAGCTGGAGTGGGTTGCGAACGGCGCCGAGCGGGCGGAGGCCTGCGGGGTTGGGGCCGCCCGGGTGGTGAATACCTGGGAGGTCGAGCGCCTGCTGGCCTGGGCCCGGGGGCACGGGGAGGGGTGAGCGGCTAGGGCTTGCGGGCGCGGAGGGCGTACATCTGCGGAAGAGCGGGGAATTCGGGCGGGAGGACGTAGCGGCGGCCGTCGCTGAGGATGGCGGCATCGAAGAAGCGGCAGCCGTTGCTGTACTCGTACTCGCGGAAGGCTTCGAGCTGGAGGCCGGCATTGAGGAGGGCGGTGATGACGTCGCTGACGCCGTGGATGAATTCAGCGGAACGGTGCGGATTGGCGAAGCCAGTCAGGCCCTCGTGGTAGCCCCAGGGCACGAGCCCCTCGCCAGATGCGGCGACGTAGTCGCTGACGCCGTCCGCGATGAAGGGCTCGGGGTCGCGGTACGGCCAGGTGAGCTCAAGCCGTTGGTTGAACATCCCGGCGACGGGGTGGAATTCGACCAGGACGAAGGCGCCGCCGGGTCGAAGGATGCGGTGGATGCCGCGGGCCCAGGCCGGGAGGTCGGAGAGCCAGCAGATGGCACCGTAGGAGGAGAAGGCGAGTTCGAAGGCTTCGGGTTCGGATTCGGCAAGCCAGTCGTAGACGTCGGCGCGGATGAACGTGGCAGGGATGCCTGTTTCGCGGGAGAGGCGGGCGGCGGCTTCGACGGCTTCGTCGCTGATATCGATGCCGGTGACGACAGCGCCGAGGGCGGCGAGCGAGAGGGTATCCTGGCCGGCGTTGCACTGGAGATGCGCGAGGGTGCGGCCGCGCAGTTCGCCGAGAAGTTCGAGCTCCTCGGGGAAGAGGGTCGAGCCGCCGCTGCGCAGGAACTCGGCCTGGCCTGCCTTGTGGCTGTTGTGGGCGCGGGTGGCTTCGTTCCAGGACTGGCGGTTGAGTTCGTGGAGGTCACGGCGCATCAGCTGATTCTTTCCCGGGAGCTGGGACTTCGGTGATGGGCTCAAGGATGACAAACGTCCAGCCGAACGCCGTGAAGCGAGGGAAGAGGTCGGCAGCGAGGGCTTCGAGGAGGCGCGGGAGACCGGGCGGCGCGGTATGGGCGCCGTCGCGAATGACGATGGCCCGGGCTGTTCCTTCGCGGCCGTTGACCCAGTAACGGACGACGCCGGCGGACTCGGCGTTGCGGACCCACCGGGAGTGAGGGCGGAAGGTGGAAACGAGGAGGTGGTCTTCGATGCGGGATGCGAGGAGCGGGGTGCGATAGGCGCGGCCGGTTCGGCGGCCGACGGTTTCGATGACGATGAGGCCCCAGGGGACGAGGCACGGCCCGGCGAGGCCAGCGCGAACGGCGGGTTCGACGAAGGCATTCAGGAGGCGGAAGAAATCGCGTTCGACCTGCGTTGGGATCATGCGGGGTCCTCGCGGGCGGCGCGTTCGAGGAGCTCGGCGGCGAGCTGCCGGCCGAGGCCGGCGGCGGTTTCGGCGGGGCCAGCCATCTTCGAGCGAATGATACGTCCCCCCGGGGCAATCAGGGCGTTGAGCTTGAGTGTCGAGCCGAAGTGCTCGGCGAAGGCCGCGGCGGGATAGCTGCAGCCGCCTTCGATGGCGGCGAGGAAGGCGCGCTCGGCGGTAACAGCGAGGCGAAGGCGGGCATCATCGATGGCGGCGAGGAGCTCGCGGACGCGGGCGTCGGCGGTGCGGCACTCGACGGCAAGGGCGCCCTGGCCGGGCGCGGGGAGCATCTCCTCCGGGCCGAAGATGTGGGAGGCGTCGGCCTCGCGGCCCAGGCGGCGGAGGCCGGCCAGCGCAAGGACGGCGGCGTCGTAGTCGCCGTTGCGGACCTTTTCGATGCGGGTTTCGACGTTGCCACGGATGGGGCGAACCTGAAGGTCCGGTCGGATTTCGCGCAGCTGGGCCTCGCGTCGGGGCGACCCGGTGCCGACGACGGCGCCGGGCGGGAGGCCGCGCAGTCCGCCGGGATGACGGGAGACGAGGGCGTCGCGCGGGTCTTCGCGGGCGGGCACGGCGGCGATGATGAGCCCCTCGGGCCGGGCGGTCGGAAGGTCTTTGAGGCTGTGGACGGCGAGGTCGACCTCGCCGCGCTGCAGGGCCTGCTGGATGGCGGTGGTGAACCACCCGGGCCGTTCGCCCTGGGCGAGGGGGGTGGACTGGTCGGTGTCGCCGGCGGTGGTGATGGTGACGAGCTCGATTTCGAGGCCGGGGTGAGCGGCGCGCAGGCGGGACGCGATGAGCTCGGCCTGTGCAAGGGCGAGGGCGCTGCCGCGGGTCCCGAGGCGAAGGGCGGTCATGCGGGGACGGCCTCGCGCAGGGCTTCGGCAGCGGCCCGGACGGTGGCATCGATCTCGGGCTCGTTGTGGGCGAGGGAGACGAACCACGTTTCGAACTGGGAGGGCGGAATGAGGATGCCGCGCTGGCGCATGGCGCGGTGGAAGCGGGCGAAGGCAGCGGTATCGGCGGCGCGGGCCGCGGCCGGGTCGCGCGGCGGTTCGGGCGTGAAGAAGAGGGTGAGCATCGAACCGATGCGCACCACGGAGGCCGGGATTTCGGCGCGGCGGATGGCGGTGGTGAGGCCGTTCTCGAGGTGGCGGGCAACCTGCTCGAGCCGCTGGTAGGCCGCAGGAGTGAGTTGCTGGAGCGCGGCGAGTCCGGCGGCCATGACCGCAGGGTTCGCGCTGAAGGTGCCGGCCTGGTACACGGGACCCTCCGGCGCGAGAAGCGAAAGCAGGCTGGCGGGACCACCGATGGCGCCGATGGGGAGGCCGCCGCCGATGATCTTGCCGAGCGTGACGAGGTCGGCGCGAGGGAGGAGCCCGGAGAGCCCGGGGTGCAGGCGGTAGCCGGTGATGATTTCATCGGCTATCAGGAGTGCGCCGTGGGCGCGGGCGACCGACTGGAGGGCCTCGAGGAATTCCGGGTCGGGGGTGATGAGGCCGATGTTGGCGGGGATGCTCTCGACGATGACGGCCGCGGTGTCTGAGGGATGTGCTTCGAACCAGCGAAGGAGAGCGGCCGGGTCGTTGTAGGGGAGGACCGCGGTGAGCCCGGCGATGGCCTGGGGCACGCCGGCGGAATCGCTGAGGCCGAGGGTGGCGACGCCGCTGCCGGCGCGGACGAGGAGCCCATCGCTGTGGCCGTGGTAGCAGCCATCGAACTTGACGATGAGGTCGCGGCCGGTGGCAGCCCGGGCGATGCGGATGGCGGTCATGGTTGCTTCGGTGCCGGAGTTGAGGAAACGCAGGCGCTCGAGGCCGGTCGCCTCGCGGATGGCCGCGGCGAGGTCGACCTCGCGGGGGCCGAGGGCGCCGAAGGTGAGTCCATCGGCGGCGGCCTCGGCGATGGCGGCGGTGACGGCCGGGTGGGCGTGGCCGAGGATGGCGGGGCCGAAGCCGCCGACGTAATCGATGAAGCGGTTGCCCTCGGCGTCGAAGACGTGGGGGCCGCTCCCGCGGGCGATGGGGAGCGGTTCGCCGCCGACCGACCGGAACGAGCGGACAGGACTGTTGACGCCGCCCGGGAAGAGCTCGCTGGCGGCGGAGCGAATGGAGTGGTTATCCATGGGAATCACCGTTGGGGCAGGTTGAGGATAGCGGCGATGCAGGCTTCGCGGATCTCGTTGCCGGGCTGCTCGAAATCGGCGAAGGGGACCGAGGGGTCCACCGGCGAGGGCTCGGGAGGCTCGCGCTCCCAGGCGAG
>NZ_DAOUAO010000221.1:0-8280 GCF_034433535.1 Tepidiforma sp. | reverse complement strand
CGGCCGAGGAGGAGCGGCGACGGCGGGAGACCGAGCAGGCCGTGACGCCGGTTGAGCCGGCGGCGGAGCAGGAGTCGCCGGCGGCGGCGTGGTGGCAGGCGGAGGAGCCTGAGGACGCTGCGGCGCCGGCGGTGGACCAGGGCGAGGCGAAGGAGGACGCGCCGGCGGCCGCGTGGTGGTCGGCCGAGCAGACTGAGGACGTCGCCGCGTCGGCGGTCGACCAGGGCGAGGCGAAGGAGGAGGCGCCGGCGGCCGCCTGGTGGTCGGCGGAGGAGCCGGCGGGCGAGCCGGTGCCGGCGGTGGACCAGGTTGAGGCGAAGGAGGACGCGCCGGCGGCGGCCTGGTGGTCGGCGGAGGAGCCGGGGGACGAGCCGCAGACCCCGCAGGCGGGCGAGTTGGCGGCGGAGGAAGCGACGCCGGGCGATGACCCGTGGGCGGCGCTCGATGCAGGGACCACCCCGTGGAACCGGATGCCGCCCGCGGAGGAGGTGCCCCTCGCCCCGGTGAGCGAGGCTGAGCCCGAGGACATGTGGGGCGCCATCGCCGAGCAGACCGAGTTCGCGGTCCGAGCGCCGATGGCTGAGGCAGACGACGTCGACCTCGCCGCGAGCCTCGAAGCGCAGATGGACGAGGCGTCGGCGAACCGCTGGGGCGGCCCGGGCGGTTCGTGGCAGGACGACGGACAGGTCCCGGCGCTGGGTTCGACCGAGGACGAAGGCGACGTCGTCCTGCGGGCCTTCGAGGAGCACGCAGCCACGCCGGAGCCCGACCCGGCCGAGGAGGAGCGGCGACGGCGGGAGACCGAGCAGGCCCTCGCGGCGCTCTTTGGCGACGAAGCGGCCTCGATCGTCGAGGCTGGCAGCGAGGAGCCGGAGGTGCGGCCGTTCATCCGGATGGCCGCGTGGGCGCCGCAGCGAAGCGCCTCCGACGACAGCTGGGCGCCGGAGGACGAGGTGCGGGCGGAGCTGGAGCGCCCGGCAGCGGCACCGGTGTTCGGGTTCGATGCGCCGGACCTCGTTCCACCTTGGGCGACCGACGAGGCCGGCGGGCCTGAGGAGGCCGCGGCCGAGCGGCACGAGGGCACCCGGCTGAAGTCGTGGGTGCGTGAGCTGGTCGAGACGGCGATGCTGGCCTTCCTGGTGTTCCTTTCGGTTCGGGCCAGCTTCCAGAACTTCAAGGTCGACGGGAACTCGATGTATCCGACGCTCGAAAACGGGCAGTTCCTGATCGTGAACAAGCTGGTCTACTCGGAAGTGAACCTGGAGAAGCTGTCGCAGTTCCTGCCGTTCATCGACGCGGGGGACGACCCGACGCGGTACGTGTTCCACGGCCCGCAACGCGGGGACATCGTGGTGCTGCGCGACCCCCGCGACCCGAGCACGGACCTGATCAAGCGCATCATCGGCCTGCCGGGCGAGACGATCGAGATCGTGAACGGCCGGGTGTACATCAACGACCGGCTGCTGGAAGAGCCGTACATCACGGCGCCCTGGAACGATTCGCTGCCGAAGATCCTGATCCCGCCGGACGAGTACTTCGTGATGGGGGATAACCGGAACAACAGCCTCGATAGCCGCAGCGCGCAGGTGGGACTGGTTTCGAAGGACCTGATCATCGGCAAGGCGACGCTCACCTACCTGCCGCTGGACCGGTTCGGCTGGGCCCCGAACCAGCAGGGTCAGCTGACCGACCAGAAGCCGGTGCTGACGACGAAGCGGATCGGCGAGGAATAGGGGCGACCGGAAGGGCCCGGCGGGGTACGCTCGCGGCATGGAGACGAAGCCGCTGACGACCGACGAGGCCCGGGCGCTGCTGGAATCGCGCGGGGCGCTCCTGCGGGGGCACTTCCAGTATTCGAGCGGGCGCCACGGCGAGGTCTACATCGAAAAGTTCCGCATCCTGCAGTGGCCCGATGTGACCGAACCGCTCTGCCGGCTGATCGCTGAGCGGTTCCGGGGCACAGCGAACCTGGTGGCCGGGCCGACGACGGGCGGCGTCATCCTGGCGTACGAAACAGCGCGGCAGCTGGGCCTGCGGGCGATCGTCGCCGAGCGGCGGGAGGACGGTCAGCCGGGCCGGGAGTTTCGCCGGGGGTTCGAAATCGGCCCGGGCGACCGCGTGCTGGTGGTGGATGACGTGCTGACCACCGGCGGGAGCATCCGCGAGGTGCTGGCGGCGGTGCGCGAGCGGGGCGCGGAGGTGGCGGGGGTCGGGGTGCTGGTGGACCGGACCGAAGGCGGAGTGGACTTCGGGGTCCCGTTCTTCGCCTGCCTTTCGGTGCCCGCGGAATCGTGGGACGCGGCCGAATGCCGGCTCTGTCGCGAGGGCGTACCACTGACGGTGACGTAAACCACGTTGCCCTTGCGGCGTCGGCGATCACGGCCCGGCGGGCGGTGAGGGGCTAGAATCGCGGGGTGCGGTATGTACGCCAGGCGGGCAGTGACCCTTCGTTCCTGCTGAAGGCGCTCGGGGAGGCGGCGGGCGAGCTGGCGCGCAGCTTCCGGGGCCTGCGGGAGCGCGATCTGCTGCGCCCGGCGACCGGCGACGACGAGGGGTGGTGCCTGCTGGCGGTGCCGTTTCACCTCGTGCAGGTGGAGCAGGGAGTGCAGGAGCAGCTGGAGACGATCCTCGGCTGGCGCGGGGGTACGCCGGAGATCCGCCACGTGGACTTCGACGACATCCCGTTCAGGGAGGACTACGAGGAGGCTGAACTGGACGACCTGCTGGATGAGTTCCACTACCTGCGGCGACGGACGACGTACCTGCTGTGGGATATCCCGGAGCGCGACTGGGAGCGGGCCGGGCTGCACCCCTACCGGGGTGCGCTGACCGTGGTCGAGATCGCCCGGGAGACGTACCACCACGACCTCGAACACCTGTGGCAGGTTCGGCGCATGGTCGATGCGCTGGGGGCAGGGAGGTGAGGCGGCCGCGGCTGCGGGTGGTGCCTCCGGGCGCGGGCATGCTGGCGGCCGAGCCGGAGGCGCCCTTCATCGTGCACGTCGCGGGGGAGCGGGAGCTGCTTCAGGCGGTCACGAGCGCGCTGGGGCTGGGGGTGGACCTGCGGCAGGAGGATGAGGCGGTCGTGGCGGCTTCGCGGCGGGACCTCGAGCGGCTGGCGACAGCGCTGGAGGTGGAGGGTGCGGAAGCGGGCCGCCGGCTGCGGGCGTTCCTTTGGCCGGTGCGCGGATGGAGGCTGCGCACCCGGGTGCTGCCGCTCGAGCGGGCGGTGGTGATGGGCATCCTGAACCTGACGGATGACTCGTTCTCGGGGGATGGCGTCGGGCGGGACGTGGCGGCGGCGCTGCGGGCGGCGGAGTCGCTGCGGGCCGCGGGGGCCGACCTCATCGATGTCGGCGCGGAGAGCGCGCGGGCCGACCGGCCGGTGCTGGAGCCGGCGCAGGAGGCGGAGATTGTGGCGCGCGCGGTGGAGGCGCTGGTGCGCGAGGGGCACGCCGTTTCGAGCGACACCTACAAGCCGGAGGTGGCGCGGGCGGCGCTCGCCGCGGGCGCGGAGCTGGTAAACGACATCAGCGGGCTGACCCTCGGTACCAGGGCCGCAGCCGAGGCGGCGCGGGCCGGGGCGGGGTATGTGCTGAACTACAGCTACTCGGTGCCGAAGCGGCGGCCGGACAGCCCGCCGGTGTACGAGGACGTCGTGACGGAGACGGTGGCGTGGATGGAGGAGCGGCTGGAGATGCTGTGGGAGGCCGGGCTGGAGCGCGAGCAGGTCGCCATCGACCCGGGGATTGCGTTCGGCAAGAGCCACGACGAGGACCTGCAGATGATCCGGCGGATCGGCGAGCTGGGCACGTTCGGGATGCCGCTGCTGCTGGCGCATTCGCGCAAGAACTTCATCGGGAGCGTCGGCGGGCTGCCGCCGGCGGAGCGCGACCTGGAGACGCACGTGGTCAGCGCGCTGGCGTTCGCACAGGGCGTGCGCATCTTCCGTGTACACGACGTCGCGGGGGCCCGGCGCGCGCTCGAGATGGCCGCGGCGGTCGCGGCGCGCGAGGCTGGGGCGTTCGCGCCGGGGGAGGGGAGCTGGCCGTGGCGGGCAGGGGCTTCGGCCGCGCATATGACACGGGCCGAGCCGGCCATCGCGCCGCCGCCAGGGCAGCGCTGGTAGCCGGAGGGACTCAGGGGACGGGCGGCCAGGTGCCGACGCCTTCGATGCGCCAGGCGATGCCCGCTCCGGAGGCGTCGTTCGCGATGGTGCCGCGAACCGTGCCGTCGCGGGACACGATCCAGAGCTCAGTGGCAGATTTGCGGGGGTGGTCGTAGGCGAGGACGAGCCACTGGCTATCGGGGGACCAGCCGAGCGGGCGGGGGCCCCACTCGACGTCATCGAAGGCGAGCACGGCGAGCTCCTTGCCGTCGCGGAGCAGCTGGACGCGGCCGTCTGATCGGGCGTAGGCCTCGGTGCCATCGGGCGCTGTGGGGACGCCGGGGAAGGCGGTCTCAGCGACGGTTCGCACGTCGAGCTGGCTGCCATCGGCGGCGTTGAGGACGACCAGCCTGCCGGGGGAGGGGCGGGGGTCGAGGTAGGCGACGGTCGCGGCATCGGGGAGGTAGACGCCAGCGGGGACGACCCCGGTGCAGGCGACCTGCCGCCGTGCGGCGCCGGAGGCGTCGGCGAGGATGAGACAGCTGTCGGCATCGACGTAGAGGACCTGGCCGGGGATGGCAGGGTTCGGGGTTTCGGTGAGGTCGGGCGGGGAGACGTTCTTGCGGCCCCAGCCGAGGGCGATGACAGCGCTGACGAGTACTGCGGCGAGGCCTCCCAGGACGGCCGCGGCGAACCAGCGGTCGCGGGTGCTCACGCGGCGACCCCGCGGCGGAGGGACGGCGCGAGGCGAGCGAGGAGGGTCACGGCAGCGATCAGCAGCGCACCGGAGATGATGAGCGCGACCGGGGCGCCAATCTGGTCGGAGAAGTTCTGGAAGATTGTGCGGACGAGGGCGACGAAGAGGAGGAGCACGCCCCAGAGCACGTACTGGAAGGATGAGCGAAGGACGCCGAGGGCGAGGAGCAGGGCAGCCGCGACGAAGGCGGCAAGCTCCCAGGGGGTGCCGCCGTCAGCGAAGCCGGGCCAGAAGGCGCCAACCGCGAGGAGGAAGCCGAAGACGAAGCGAGCGGTCGCGCGGGGGCTAAGGTAATCAGTTTCGGCGAGGGCGATGGCGGCGAGCGCCACGAGGGCGAGCGAGCCCCCGGCGAGGCGCGAGGAGTACTCATCGGGCCAGGCGCCGAGCGACTGGGCGAGGAAGAAGCAGCTGCCGCCGAGGGCGAACAGCTGGAGGGTGGAAGGCGACAGCGCCCAGAGGAGGAGGGCCAGGGCTGTTGCGGACGAGGCGACGAGGAGGAACGGGGTGCGGTCGTCGTCGCGGGCGAGCCCGAACGGTTCGTACTCCCAGAGGATGACCCCGACCGCGAGGGCGGTGAGGGCGACGGAGGCGACCCAGGCGAGCTGACCGGCGCGGCGGAGGCCGGGTTCGCTGCGCGGCCGCAGGAGCGCGCCGACGAGCAGGGTGAAGCCAGCGGGGACGGCGGTCACGAGGACCCGGGCGAAGGAGGCGAGGTCGCCCCAGTTCTGGGCGGCAAGCGCGGTGACGCCGACGGCGAGGACCGCGATGCCGAGGTAGAGGAGGATTTCGATGACGCCCGGGCGCTCTTCTGGCGGGATGGCGGGGCGGCGGCTGGCGCGCTCGGCTTCGAAGGCGCGGATGCGCTCGGCGGTCGCCTCATCGAGGAGGCCAGCTTCCCGCCAGCGGCTGAGGTGGGCTTCGATCTCGCTCACTGCGCAGAAGGTACGCGGAACGGGAGCGCCGGACAAGACTCGCAGGGCAGCGTCACATCTCAGGCAAACAGCGGGGCGAGGGCGGGGGAGAGGAAGCGGCCGTCGGGGTCGAGCTGGCGGCGGAGTTCGACGAACTGTTCGAACCGGGGGTAGAGCCGGGCGAGCTCGTCGCGGCTGGCGGTGTGGATCTTCCCCCAGTGGGGCCGGCCGGCGTAATCGCGGAAGATCGCTTCGATATCGGCGAAGAACTTGGCGTAGGGGCGGTCAGCGTCCTGGTGGATGGAGATGGTGACCGTGGGTCGACCATACGCGGGGCTGAGCCAGGCGTCATCGGCGGCGAGGGTGCGGTATTCGACCGGCCAGCCCACCTTCGGGTGGCGGCTGCGCATGCGCTCGCGTACGGCGCGGAAGCAGGCGGGGCCGGCCTCGGCGGGGACGGCGTACTCCATCTCGTTGAAGCGGAGGTTGCGCACGGAGGGGTAGATGCGGTGCGACCATCCGATGCGTTCGCCGGGCCCCTCGAGAGGCGGCGGCTCCTCCTCGGCGGGCTCGGCAGCGACCGGGTTGAGGGCCTTGGATTCGGCGATATCGGAACGCGGGAACCAGAAGAACTCGTAGTGGTCGTTCTCGGCGATGTTGCGCTCGAGGGCTTCGAGGCACTCCTCGATGGGGTGCTGCCAGACGCGCTCGTGGAGGGCATAGCGGGGGACGCAGGCGATCTCGGCGCGGGTCATGACGCCGAGGAGGCCGAGGGAGACGCGGATGGCCGGGAGGAGGTCGGGGGTGACGTCGAGGAAGTCGCTGTCGGCGGTGACGAGGCGGGCGCCGACGAGGCGGGAGGGGATGTTGCCGTAGGCAGGGCCGGTGCCGTGGGTGCCGGTCGCGATGGCGCCGGCGACGGACTGGACATCGACATCGCCCTGGTTGGCGAGGGCGAGGCCGTTCTGCCAGAGGAGGCGGGTGGCGGTGTGGAGCTTGGTGCCGGCGAGGAGGGTAGCGCGGCCGGTCGCGGGGTCGGCGGCCAGGAGGCCGGCGAGGGCATCGAGCGACAGGATGCAATCGGGTGAGGGGACGATCGGGGTGAAGGAGTGGCCGGAGCCGGCGACTCGCACGGTGGTGCCGTCGCGGGCGGCGCGGCGGACGATCTCGGCGACCTCGGCTTCGGTGGAGGGCGCCAGGATCGCGCCGGTGGGAGCGACGACGGAGCCGGACCAGTTCGACCACTCGGGCATGGCTGCGCCCCCTGCCGGGATGCGGGGAAGGGTACGGCAGGCGGCGGGCTGTGTCAGGCGGCGCGCGGGTTGGCGCGGTCGCGCAGGGCGATCAGTTCGGCGCGGATGCGAAGGAGGACGGGCGCGGTGAGGCTGCTGTTGCCGGGGCCGCGCATCTGGTCGACGAGGCGGATGGCGTCGTCGATGCCAGCCTCGTAGCCAGCCTGCCAGGAGGACCAATCCACGGTGTTCATGGTTCGACCCCGCGTGGTGTTACGTGGTGGTTTTCGGCGGGAAGCGCACGGGCGCGCAGGGGCAGGGGGCGCGTTACCGCATCGTCACTCAATCGTCCCGGAACTGGTGCCGAAACCCATGGGGAGACCAGCTGGAGTGAGATGGCATGGATGGTTCGCGGCGGCCCGAAGCCGGGGGATTGAAGCTCCTCGCCCGGGGTGAGCCAACCCCGGAAGTAGTTGCGACCGTGCAACGCGGACTTACGAGTGGTCTGCGGTTCGAGCTGGCGCTGGACTCGTTTTTCGGCGCGTCGCACGCGGTGCGGCCGAACGGGGAGAAGCACACGCATTCGTACCGGGTGCAGGCGGTGTTCGTGACGGACGCGGTGGATGAGAACGGGATGATCGCAGGCTTCCGGGAGGTCAAGGCCCTGCTGGAGCGTGAGGCGAAGAAGTACGCCAACCGGTTCCTGAACGAGATCCCGCCGTTCGATGTGGTGCAGCCGACGGGCGAGAACGTGGCGGCGGTGATGTTCCGCAACCTGGCGGCGGCGCTGCTCGAGGAGATGCCGGGCGGGCCGGAGCTGGTGGCGGTGACGCTCTGGGAAAACCCAACGATTGCGGTGCGGGTGATTGCCGGGAGGGCAGCAGCATGAAGCGGCTGATGATGCTGGTGATAGCGGCCGGGCTGGCCGCGTCGCTGGGCGTGCAGGGGGCTGCGGCGCAGAAGGCGACAGCGCCGGCGAGCCTGACGTTCCTGGCAGCCACGTGCAGCGGCGACAGCGCCATCTACCAGGCGCGGGTGGCGGGCAAGGACCCGAAGGCCAGCGACAACGGGACGCCCTACGCCGAGCCGTCGGATATTGCGGCGTATGGCTGCACGCCCGGGAGCTCGAAGGGGCTGTTCCTGCTGGGGGGTTCCACGGCGAAGTCGGTGTTCCTGGACCCGGCGCTGACGACGCCGGCGGCGGCATCGACCTCCGGGACGGGGTATACCGGCGGGGCGACGGTGATCGTTCCGGGGCAGACGGTGTACCTC
>NZ_DAOUAO010000220.1:0-3914 GCF_034433535.1 Tepidiforma sp. | reverse complement strand
GGCGCTGCAATGCGGAGGATTCCTGATGTGGGGGCGGCGGATACCCGGGGCCTGCGCGGGGTCCGGGAAAAATCCGGGGCAAATTGGGGTCTTTACCTCTTGACAACCCCGGATATAATCACCGCCACCAATCCGGGATCCGGGTTGGGAGAGATTTGGGCTAAAGCAGGTGAACGTGGAAGGCCCCCGCCCTTCGAAGTTCCTGAGCTGCCTGATAATTGCCCCGGCCGAGGCGGAGACGCGGCCGCTGGTGCGCGCCCTGCATAGCGGCGAGCTGGCGGTGCTCGAGCGTGAACCGGGGCCGGCGGCACTGCGGCTGGGCTGTTCGAGAGAGTTCGCGCTGGTCTGCCGCTTTGTGGACGGGAGCTCAGTCGCAGGGCTCACGGACATTGCCGCACTGGCGGCGGCCGGGCGGCCGGTGGTGGGCGTGTTCGAGCAGGCGGAGCCGGAGCTGGTGGCCGAGGCGTTTGCCGCGGGCGCCGATGCCTGCCTCGAGCTGGGCGCCGACCCGCGGGTGATCGCGGCGCAGGTGCGTGCGGTGCTGCGGCGCGCCGGAGCGTACGATGAGGGGACCACGGAGGAAACCGGGCTGCTTCAGGTCGGGGACCTCGTGGTCGATGTTGATCGATGCGAGGTGCAACGCGCGGGGGTGGTG
This sequence comes from Tepidiforma sp., assembly GCF_034433535.1. Lineage (GTDB taxonomy): Bacteria > Chloroflexota > Dehalococcoidia > Tepidiformales > Tepidiformaceae > Tepidiforma. The sequence goes on along the minus strand of NZ_DAOUAO010000220.1, from coordinate 3,259 downwards.
GTACCCCTCACCGCGGCGGAGTTCCGGATCATCGAGTACATGGCCCGCCGGCCGGGCCGGGTGCTCAAGCCGCACGAGATCCTGAACGCCGTCTCGGACGACTACCACTACCTGCCGCGGGAGGCACAGGACGTCTTCAAGGTCTACGTCCGCCGGATTCGGCGGAAGCTCGAGCTGAACGAGCAGGAGCCGCGCTACCTCGTGACGGTGCGCGGGTTCGGCTACCGGCTCGAGGGCGGCGAGCGGGCAGCAATCGCCGCGAGAGAGGCCTGAGGTCCAGCTTCCCGGGGTTGCGCGGCCTCCCGGGAAGGTTGACGTGGTCGACACGGGCAACGAGCCTGAGGATGTGATTTTCGAGCGGCTGCAGGAGGCGGCCTCGGGCGATATCGCCGTGCGCCAGTTGCGCCGCCGCTACGAGCTGCTGCGGCAGGACTACGAGCGGCTGCTGGACCGGCTGACGGAACTGGAAGAGCGGCTGGCCGAGGCGCAACGCAGGGAGGAGGCGACCCCGACGCCCGGGGCGGGGCTGATGGAGGCGATCGCCGCGCCGCTCTGGAAGCTGCGGTCAGAGTATCTCGAAGCCGCGGCCGGCATCCAGGCGATCGTCGCGGGCATCGAGCGGCTGGCCGGCGGGCTGAAGGGGCAGCACGCGGCACGGCCGGGGTCGTCATCCCCGGCGGCACAGCGGGTCGGCACCGCAGGAGAAGCGGAGGGACCGGAGCGGGCGCGGCGGGTCCAGGTCGACGTGCGGGGGTCCGGGTTCGGGGAGCTGCTGGATTTCCAGGAGCGGCTCTCGGCGCTCGAAGGCGTGGCGCGGGTGGCGATTAGCGCCATCGACAACGAACGCGCGACGCTGGTGGTGGAGCTGGAACGGGGCAAACCGTAGCGCGAGCGGGTACACTGCCGGGCGGTTCGTACGGGAACCGGGAGCTGTGCATGGATATCGCTGCCTACAATGCCGCCTGGCTGAAGGCGTGGACCGAGAAAGACGTCCCGCGTCTGCTGGAGTTCTACCACCCGGATGTGGTGTACGCGGACAGCCAGGTCCCCAACGGCCTGAAGGGGCACGCAGCGCTGAAGACCTACCTCGAGGGACTGTTCGCGGCCACGCCGCCGATGGCCTATGAGCCGGACGAAGTTTGGCCGATCCCGGGCGGCTTCTGCGGCCGCTGGTACTGCACGATCACGCTGCCGGACGGCAGCACCCGCAGGCTGCGGGGCTTCGACCTCGTGCAGCTGGAGGGCGAGCGCATCGTGCTGAACGAGGTCTATACCCACAACCTGCCCTGACCCGGGCGACCGGGGAGCTACCGCAGCGGGCGGAAGAACTCGATGATGTCGGGCGCCAGCAGGCCGGGCTGCTCGAGGGCGGCGAAGTGCCCGCCGCGAGGCATTTCGGTCCAGCGGACGATGTTGAACCGCGCTTCGGCCCAGTGGCGCGGGACCCGCCACGGCTCGCGGGGGAAGACGGCGACGCCGGTGGGCACCTCCACCCGCGGGTAGGCGAATCCGGCGGGGTCGCGCCGCGCCTCGTAGTAGATGCGGGCGGCGCTGGCGACGCTGTTGGGCGCCCAGTAGAACATGATGTTGGTGAGGAGGACGTCCTTCGAGAAGGTCGCCTCCAGGTTTTTGCCGACATCGCCCCAGGTGTGGAACTTTTCGACGATCCAGGCGGCCAGGCCGGCGGGGGAATCGGACTGCGCAAGGGTCAGGGAATCGGGCTTGGTGCCCTGGGTGAGGGAGTAGCCGGTTTCGTTGGCCTGGAAGGCCTCGCGGGCAGCGATGTGTTTGCGGTCGTCCTCCGTTGGGTTGGCCGGCGGCGGAACGAAGAGGAAATTGAGGTGCGCGCCGACCACGTGATTGGGGTAGGCGGAGGCCATCTTCGCTGAGATGATGCCGCCCCAGTCGCCGCCCTGGACGCCGTAGCGCGGGTGGCCGAGGACGTCGGTCATGAGGGTGTGGAAGGCGGCGGCGATGCGGGAGATGCCCCAGCCGCGCTCGCGGGGCTTGCCGCCGAAGCCGAACCCGGGGAGCGCCGGGATGACCAGGTCGAAGGCGTCTTCGGCGCTGCCGCCGTGGGCCTCGGGGTGCACCAGGCGGTCGATGATGAAGTAGAACTCGAAGATGGAGCCGGGCCAGCCGTGAATGAGGAGGAGCGGCAGAGCGCCGGGCCGCCCGGAGCGGATATGCCAGAAGTGGAGGTCGACACCATCGACTTCCGCGAGAAAGCCGGGGTAGCGGTTGAGGTGGCCTTCGTGGAGGCGCCAGTCGTAGCCATTGGCCCAGTAATCGCAGAGTTCACGGATGTACGGCAGGTTCGCACCGTAGTCCCAGCCGGCATCGGCGAACTGCTCGGGCCAGCGGGTGCGGGCGAGGCGCTCGCGGAGGTCGGCGAGGACGGCATCGTCAACGTGGATGGTGAAGGGGCGGATGCTCATGGCAGCGCATGATACGCCACGCCTTGACCGGCGGGCGGGGGTGAACCTAGCATGAAAGCCCGACGCTGAGGTAGCTCAGTTGGTAGAGCACGGCACTGAAAATGCCGGTGTCCTCGGTTCGATCCCGAGCCTCAGCACCAGCGTGCGGACAGGTGTCGCCCGGCCGAACTGGCCGGGCGACACTGCGTTTGGGCGGGTGCCCGGCTACCGGCGAGGCACCGGGATGCCGTCGCGGGCCTGGCGGCCCGGCGGCTCGATGAACGGCCCCGGGAAGTCGTTGCCGTTCCGCTGGCGGCGAAGCTGGGTGATGCGTTCGATGACCCACTCGTACGGCTCGAGGTCGGGGCCTTCGAACGTGATGTATTCGAAGGTGCCGACGTCTTCCGGCGTGAGCGAGTCGAGCCACGCTTCGATGCTGGGGAAGACCTGCTCCGCGCCGTACACGGTCCCGTCGGTGTGGATGCATGCCAGGGTCAGGATGAGGCAACCCCCGGGGCTGGTCTTGATGCGTACGGCCGGTTCTCTGTCGAGACCCCGGCGCCACGTACCCGGCTCCTCGCGGCGGCTCATGCGGCGTCCCCCTGGGGAGGCCGGGAACAGGAGCAGGCGCTGGCTGGCGTAGCGGGGCCGGCAGCCACGGGGGTCGCGCCGGGCGGCCCGGACGAGGTCCTGGATATCTTCGAGCGGGAGGTCGATGGCCGCACCGGTGTGGACGCGGACCTGAGCGCAGGTACCGTGATGGCGGATTTCGGTAATGGTGCCGGCGATGGCCGCCAGGAGATGGCGGTGGTTGGTCACCGGGACGGAAGCAAGGGCAGACA
>NZ_DAOUAO010000219.1:0-3017 GCF_034433535.1 Tepidiforma sp. | reverse complement strand
GGCGGCACCCCCGCCAGGCTGAACGCCGAGACGAAGAACATCACCGCCAGCCAGGGGTGCGCCTTCGCCAGCCCGCCCAGGTCCTTCAGCTCGTAGCTGCCGCGCAGCCGGCGAACCACCCCGGCCACGAAGAACAGGTTCGTCTTGGCGATGATGTTGTGCACCATGTAAAACACCGCTCCGCCCAGCGCCAGGGGCGTCCCCAGGGCGATGCCCATCGTCATGTAGCCAATCTGGCTGATGATGTGGAACGAAAGGATCCGCTTCATGTCCTGGTGGGCCGCCGCGCCCAGCACCCCGCTCACCATCGTCGCGCCCGAAATCCACAGCAGCAGCTCGTGCGTGTAGGCCGTGTCCTGCGTGAACACCAGCGTGAACACCCGGATGAGCGAATACACCCCCACTTTGGTCAGCAGGCCGGCGAACAGCGCCGCAACCGGTGCCGGCGCGACGTGGTAGGAGGCCGGCAGCCAGAAATAGAGCGGGAACACCGCGGCCTTCAACCCAAACGCGACCAGGAACAGCATCGCTGCCACCGTGAAGTACCTCGCCTCCTCCGGGGTCCCGGCCACCCGCACCGCGAGATCCGCCAGGTTGAGCGTCCCGGCCGCGCCATACAGCAGGCCCACCCCGCTCAGGAACAGCATCGAACCGACGAGGTTCAGCGCCACGTACTTCATCCCGGCTTCGAACTGCGGCCGTTCGCCGCCGATCACCAGCAGCACGAACGAGGCCATCAGCATCACTTCGAACCAGACGTACAGGTTGAAGATGTCCCCCGCCAGGAAGGCCCCGCAGACGCCCATCAGCAGCACGTGGATGAACGCGTAGTAGCCCGCCCCCAGGCGGCCGGCATCCACCACGCCGAACGAGTACACCGTGGCGGCCAGTCCCACCGCCCCGGCGACCGTCACCATCACCGCCGCGAGCATGTCTGAGACCAGCACGATGCCGAACGGCGCCGGCCAGCCGCCCACCTCGAGCACCTGCACGCCGTCGGTCCACGTCCGCCAGAGCAGCGCGATGGACGCCGCGAGCAGCGCCGCCGCCCCCGCAAGCCCGATCCGCGCCTGCCACCCCGGCCAGCGCAGCGTCAGCATCCCCGCCGCGGCCGTCGCCAGGGGAATCGCCACCGGCAGCGCCACCAGCAGGCTCATTCCGCCCCTCCCGGGGCTGCTCCGCCAGCGGCGACCGGCGGCGGAGGTGGCTCCGTCGTGGTCAGCGCGTCGATATCGTCGCTCCCCACCGACCGGTACACCCGGTACGCCAGCACCATCGTGAACGCCTGCACCGCGAACCCGATCACGATCGCGGTCAGGATGAGCGCCTGCGGCAGCGGATCGGCCGCCCCCGCCGCGAGCACCTCATTGCCCCGCTCCACCAGCGGCGGCCGGCCGCGCACCAGCCCGCCCGCCGTGAAGATCAGCAGGTTGGTCCCGTTCGTCAGCAGCGCCAGCCCAATCACCACCTGCGCCAGCGTGCGCCGCAGCAGGAGGTAGAGCCCGCAGGCGTACAGCCAGCCCACCGTCACCGCCAGCAGCAGCTCCATCGGCTACTCTTCCTCCCGCATGAGCGGGATGATGACGGCCAGCGCCACCCCGACCACGACCAGGTACACCCCCAGGTCGAACAGCAGCGGCGTCCCGAGCTTGACGCCTTCGCCCACTCCCAGCGTCACCCACCGCCCCTCCAGGAACGCGCCCCCGGTCAGCACGCCGATGAAGCCGCTTCCCAGCGCGACCAGCAGCCCCAGCGGGATCAGCACCAGCGGAGAAAGCCGAGGCGCCCGCCAGCCCGCGTCCGGGTCGAAGGAGATCGCCAGCAACACGAACGCCGCTGCCGCCATGATCCCGCCGGAGAAGCCGCCGCCCGGAGCGTTGTGCCCCCGCCAGAGGAGGTAGATCGAAGCCGTCAGCAGCAGCGAGGCAAGCAGGCGCGCCACCACCCGCAGCAGGACCGAATTCATCGGCTCCACCTCCGAACCCGCAGCAGCGCGAACACCCCCAGCGCGGCGGTGGCCAGCACCACAATCTCCCCGAGCGTGTCCAGCGCCCGGAAGTCCACCAGGATCACGTTCACCACGTTCCGCCCAAACGCCTCCGGAACCGAGCGCTCCCCGAAGTACGTTGAGATGGGTTCACCCTGCCGGTGGCCGAGCGAGGCCAGGACCAGCAGGGTCATGGTCGCGCCCACGCTCAGCGCAATCAGCCCGTCGCGAACTCGCCGCCGCAGGGGGCCGCGGTCGACCAGCTTCGGCAGCCGGTAGAACACCAGCACGAAGAGCATGACCGTCAGCGTCTCCATCACCACCTGCGTCAGCGCGAGGTCCGGCCCGCCAAAAATCGCGTAGATGAGCGCCACCCCGAACCCAACCGACCCGAGCGCCGTCACCGCCGCCAGCCGCGACATGTGCACGATCGCGGCCGTTGCCCCGGCGATGATGGTCAGCGCCACCACCGCCTCGTAGAACGCCGGCGTCAGCCACTCCCGTTCGAACCCGCCCCGCCAGCGCACCACCGCGGCCGCCGTCAGCGCCACGAACGTGAGCAGCACCGCCGCGATGTACCCGCGCAGGTAGCCCCGCTGCATCCAGACCGTGTGGAAGCGCGCGGCCTGCTGCATGCCCGTCAGCAGCCAGTCGTACACCTTCGGCCCGGAAGGGAACCAGCGTGCCCCGAGCACCTGCCCGGTGGCTGCCGTGACCCGCCCGCCCCACAGCCCCAGGCCGACGCCCGCGGCGACGCTCGCCACGCTCACCCCCAGCGCGGCGTTGAACCCGTGCCAGAGCTTCAGCGAGACCTTCACCGGCTCGCCTGCGGCCGCCGTCGCCGCGGCCGCCACCCTGCTTTCGATGACAACCGGGGCCAGCGCCAGCCCGAGTGAGAGCGCGCCCAGCACCAGCGGCCCGAGCAGCAGCCCCACGGACCCCTCGTGCGGCGTGTGCGGCGCCCGCTCCCCCCCGAAGAAAGGCCGAAGCACCGTCACCGCGCTCGCCGCGAAGAGGGCGCCCCCGGCCG
>NZ_DAOUAO010000218.1:0-2132 GCF_034433535.1 Tepidiforma sp. | reverse complement strand
TTGGAGGTGGGACGTAGGAGGTGGGAGTCCCGCGCCGACGGCGGGCGGGGTGGGGTCAGGGGGCCTGGAGGAGGGTGAGGACGGCCGCGCGGGCGCGGGGGGTGCAGGTGACGGTGAGGCGGTCGCCGGGGAGGAGGATGAGTTCGCCGCGAGGGACGATGGTCTGGCCATTGCGCTGGACGGCAGCAACGCGAGCGCCGGCGGGGAAGTTGGAATCGGCGAGGCGCCGGTGGGCCAGGGGGGAATCGGCCGGGAGAACGGCTTCAATGGCTTCGAGGTCGTCGGCGATGGGCGCGAGCTGGCGCAGCTGCTGCGAAGCGGCCCGCCGGTAGGCGCGGAGGAGCGAACGCATGTCGATCTGGCCGACGACGGCCGGGGGCTGCCCTTCTTCGACGACCGGGAGCCAGCGCCGTTCGTTTTCGGTCAGGGTGTCGATGGCGCGGTCGAGGGTCCATTCGGCGCTGACGGCGGTGCGAAGCGGCCGGGCCAGCTCGGCGGCGGCGGCTCCGGGCGACGCCTCGAGGTCAGCGGCCTGGACTTCGCCGAACCCGCCGCCAGGGAGGATGACCACAGCGTGGCGCGTGCCGGCTTCGCGGAGGCGCTCGAGGGCTTCGGGCGCGGAGAGCTCGCCGGCCAGCACGGGAACGGGGATGGCGGCCTGGCGGGCGGGGAGGGCGGAGAGCAGCGGGAAGGCGAAGCGGTGCCGATGGGCGGGCGAATCGGCACGGGTCGGGAGTTGCTGGCGGTAGATGGTCTCTTCGCCGACGACGAGCGAGGCGACGGCAACGGCGGCCATCGCGGGTGCGAGCAGGGAGAGGTTGCCGGTCATTTCGGCCACCATGAGGAGCATGGCAAGCGGCGCATGGGCGATGGAGCCGAACATGGCGGTCATGCCGATGATGACGACGGGGCCGGGGTCATCCGGGAAGCCGGGGAGGTCGCGCCCGAGGCGCCAGTAGGCGGCGCCCAGCAGCCCGCCGATGACCATGCCGGGGCCGAAGATGCCGCCGGAGCCGCCGGAGCCGACGCTGAGCGAGGTGGTGAGGATGCGCAGGAAGGGGAGCGCGAGGAGGAGCCATGGCGAGAAGGCGAGCACTCCCTCCGGCGTGAAGGCCTGCTGCACCCAGCCGTAGCCGACGTGGATCGCCTCGGGGGCGGCGATGCCGATGGCGCCAACGAGCAGGCCGCCGAGGGCTGGCCGGGCCCAGCGGGGCAGGGGAACCCGCTGGAAGAGCTCTTCGGTGCCGTAAAAAACCCGGGCGTAGAGGATGCCGACCAGCCCGGCGGCGAGGCCGAGCAGGGCGTAGTAGGGGAGTTCGCTCGGGTGCGAGAAGGAGAACCCGCCGGCACCGCCGAAGATGGGGGTGTAATCGGTGTAGGCGCCGAAGACGGCGTAGGCAACGATCGACGAGATAAGGCCGAGGAGGATGACATCGGCCTCGAAATCGTGGCGGTAGAGGACTTCGGCGGCCATCATGGCGCCGCCGAGGGGTGCGCGAAAGATGGCGCCGATGCCGGCGCCCATGCCGGCAGCCAGGGCGCGGCGACGCTCGGCAGGCTGGAGCCCGAGGCGGTCGGCGAGGAAGGAGCCGAAGCCGGCGCCGATCTGTGCGGTGGGGCCTTCGCGGCCGGCGGCGCCGCCCGAGCCGATCGTGATCGCGGAGGCGACCAGCTTGACGGGGACCACCTGCCAGCGGACACGCCCGCTCTTCCAGTGGAAGGCGCCGATGGCGGCGTCGGTGCCGTGGCCGGCCGCTTCGGGGGCGAGGAGCGCGACGAGGATGCCGCTGGCGAGGCCGCCGAGGGCGACGACGAGGGGCAGCGCCCAGCGCCGGTCGGGGCCAGAGTGCTCGAGGGAGCCTTCCCCGAGTGGGGCCGGCGGCTGATAGCCGGCGAGACCATCGAGGAGGTGGCGCGTGGCGAACTCAATCGCTTCGTAGAAGAGGATGGCACCAGCGCCGGCGACCAACCCGATGACGACGCCGAGGAGAACGGTACGGGCGAGGCCGCCGGGCGGCAGGCGGAACGTGAAGTGCCGCTTCGCTGCCGGGCGGGAGGGGGCCATGGGCTCATCATACGCACGGGAGGTGGGAGCGGGGAGCCGGAAGGAGGTGGGAGGTTGGAGGTGGGAG
>NZ_DAOUAO010000217.1:0-3230 GCF_034433535.1 Tepidiforma sp. | reverse complement strand
GGAGCCCCGCCCGCACCGACGCCCCGCCCGGGAACCGGGAGCGGGGAGCCGGGAGCAGGTTGAAGGTGGGAGGTTGGAGGTTGAAGGTTGGAGGTGGAAGGTTGGAGGGGGTGCCGGGAGCGGGGACGTTCTCCCGTTCTCCCGTTCTCCCGTTCTCCCGCTCTCCCCTTCTCCCTTTGGGAGGGGTGGGGTCAGGGGCCCCCGGGCTGGCAGGTGCGGCAGAAGCTGGTGATGCGCTGGTTGGCGGTGATTTCGCTGATGGGGGTACCGCAGCGGGGGCAGGGCTGGCCGCCGCGCCGGTGCACGCGGAGGAAGTCGCGGCGCTCTTCATAGTCGAGGCTGTCGCCGCGAACCATCGCTTCCCGCGCGAGCGGCGTGGCCCAGGCCATCACGTCGCGGGCGGCGCGGAAGAGCCGGCGGAGGTCGTCCTCATCGAGGCGCGTGCGCGGTGTGTACGGGTTGATGCGGGCCTCCCAGAGGATCTCATCGGCGTAGGCGTTGCCGATGCCCTGGACGAAGGCGGCATTCACGAGGATGTTTTTGACCTGGCCGCGGAAGCGGGCGATGCGCCGCAGCCAGGCGGCCTCATCGAGCGCCGGGTCGAGGAGGTCGGGGCCGTTGTCGCTCCAGCCGGGGATGGCGCTGAGGCGGTCGGCGGGGAGCAGGTAGAGCTTGCCCATGAGGCGCTCGTCGGCGTAGCGAAGGGTCGGGCCGGTGGCGAGCTGGAGCACCAGGCAGGTTTTCGCGGGGAGTTTCGCCTCGGGCGGGAGGTACTGGAAGCGGCCGGTGAGCATCGGATTGATGGCAAGGATGCGGCCGGAGGCGAGGCCGAAGAGCAGGAACTTGCCGCGGCGGTCGATGGCCTCGAAGGCATCGCCGGGGAGGGTTTCGCGGAATTCGCTGGCGGGCGTGCGAAAGACGACCGGGATGCGGACCTGCGCGGCGGTGATAGCGACGCCGGGGAGGCGCTCCTGGAAGAAGCCGCGGATGGCTTCGAGCTCGGGAATTTCGGGCATGGCCGCTGGAGGATACGCCGACGCGGGGCGCGGCGGGAGGCTCAGGACCGGCCGGCGGCGGCCTCCCGCAGGCGGTCGAAGTCGACGGAGATGAAGATGCCTTCGGCCTCTGCGCAGAGGGTTTCGCCGGCGTGGAGGGTGCCGGAGGCGAAGATCTTGCGCCCTTCGACGCGGTCGACGCGGGCTTCGAAGACGACCTCGGTGTGCAGCGGCGTGGGGCGCCGGTAGCGGATGGTGAGGGTGCCGGTCATGCCGGGCCTGCCGGTGCGGGCCTGGGCCATGCCGAGCACCTCATCGAAGGCGGCGGCGACGATGCCACCGTGGACATGGCCGGGCGGGCCCTCGTACTGGGCACCGAAATTCGCCCGCCCGATGATGCGGTCGCCGCTGATCTCCATGCGCAGGGGCGGCGCGACCGGGTTGCCGAGGCCGATCACCGGCGAGCGGTCGAACATGGCGCGCGGGTTGCCGGCGGGCGCGGATTCGGCGAAACCCCAGGGGCGATGGCCGGTGCGGGTGGCCTCGAGGCGGGCGCCAAACTGCTCCATGGCCTCGGCGGCGGCGAGGAGGTCGGCCTCGTCGGCCTGCATGTCGGTGAGGGCTTCGGCGACGGTGCGCATGGCGGCGGCGAGGCGGTGGAGGGCGGCGCGCTGGCCCGTGGCGGGCTCATCGCCGGGAAGCCAGTTCTCGAGGGAGGCGATGGTTTCGTTAAACGACGGTTCGGCCATGAAGGCATTATGGAGGTTGGAGGTTGGAGGTGGGAGCCGGGAGCCCCGCAGCCCCGACCTCGCCGCCAGGGAGCGGGGAGCCGGGAGCCGGGAGGAGGTGGGAGTGCTGCCCTCTCCCCTTCTCCCCCTCTCCCTTTCTCCCCTTCTCCCGCGTGCGGGGATGCGGGGCAGGGGTCAGCCGGCGAGGGCGCGTTCGGCGTAGGGGCGGAGCATCTGCATGGGGGAGAGCGGGGTGCCGAGGCTGGCGCAGACGCCGCGCAGGAGCCCGATGACGCGGCCGAGGAGGACGAGGTCGCCGGGGATCTGTTCGACCGGGTTGGCTCGGAGGACGCGGTTCCGTTCCCGCAGTTCGGAGCGGCCGGCATCGATCGGCCGCGGCTCGAACAGGATGGCGAGGGTGGCGAGGAGGCTCTCGGGGTCTTCGCTGCGGGTGCGGACGCCGAGCTCGCGGAAGGCCCGGACGATGCCCTCCGGGTCGCGGGCGGCGGTGGCGAGGACGAGCCGGGCGAAGCCGCGGCGGGCCGCATCGGGCAGCTCCTTGGTGAGGCCGAAATCGAGCAGGGCCACGGCGCCGCCCGGGAGCACGAGGATGTTGCCCGGGTGAGGATCGGCCTGGAAGAGGCCGTCGACCATGATCTGGTGGCCGTACGCGCTGGAGATGGTCTGCGCGAGGGCGGCACGGTCGGGGGCGTGGGCGTCGCGGCGCTCGGCGTCGAGCAGGCGCGCGCCCTCGAGGTATTCGGTGACCAGCACACGGCGGCGAACGTAGCCGGGGATGACCTCGGGCACGACGACGCCGGGCAGCGCGGCGAGGTTGGCGCGCACGCGGCGGGTCATGTCGGCTTCGCGTTCGAAATCGAGTTCGAGCGGGACCTGGCTGGCGATTTCGTTCACGACCGTGCGGAAATCGAAGGACGGTTCGAGGCGGGCCACGAGGCCGACGATGGTCTTGAGGTTGCGGAGGTCGAGCCGGACGAGGCCGGCGACTTCGGGGTACTGGACCTTGACGACGACCTGGCGGCCGCCCGGGAGGGTGGCGCGGTGGACCTGCGCCAGCGAGGCCGAGGCGACGGGTTCGGGGTCGAAGCTGCCGAAGAGGTCGCTGATGGGGGCATCGAACTCGGCTTCGATGGTGCGCCGGACGACCTCGAAGGGGTGGGGCGGGACGGCGTCCTGGAGGCGGGAAAGGGAACGGGTGTAGGGCTCGGGGAGGAGGTCGGTGCGGGTGCCGATGAACTGGCCGGATTTGATGTAGAGGCCGCGGAGGTCGGTGGCGAGGCGATAGAGGGTCTCGGCGGCGGCTTCGTGGCGGGCGAGCCAGGCGGCCTCGGCCTGCTCCGGCGGGAGGCGGCGGGCGCGGCGCTGGGTGCGCTTGTAGCCGAGGTAGATGGCGGCGCCGGCGCGGGCCACGCGGGCGGAGCGGCGGAGGCGCCGGACGGTTTCGAACACGATTCGAATCTTAAAGGTTGGAGGTGGGAGGTGGGAG
>NZ_DAOUAO010000216.1:0-9905 GCF_034433535.1 Tepidiforma sp. | reverse complement strand
GCCAGCTCGCCGCGGGTGGCGCCCGGCGGCGACTGCCATGCCCCCGGCAGGCGGGCCGCGGCCAGCTGCTCCCAGGGTCCGCCAGCTTCGACCGTGACGAAACGTCCGCCGCGCGCCACTTCTGCCCGGGTCCGGAGGATGGCCCCGCGCAGGGTGAGGCCGTATTCGGGCGCGCCGCCGGCGCCCGAGCGGTAGCCGAGCCGCACCTCGAGCGCGCAGCCCGGCCGCAGCAGCGGGTGGCCGGCCAGCGCGCCGTCGCCGTCTTCGAGCACCAGCTCGAGCAGGGAGCGGGTCGGCCCGCTCTCGCGCCGGAGCGCCAGCAGCCGGCCGGCGAGGTCGAGCGTTTCGCCCAGCGGGGCGGTCCAGGCGGCATGCGGCGTCGCTGCCGCGGCCAGGTCGTCGCGGGCGGCCAGCGCCAGCCCGAAGGGTGCCTCAGCGGCAAATGGGGCCGGTTCGCTCCAGGGGGCGAGCGTCCCGCTCACCGCCCGGGCGAGCATCGGTCGGTCGTGCGGCGCCGAACCGGTGTGCTGCTGCCGCCACGCGGCGACGAGCCCGCCGGGATTCGCCACCGCGGGGTGGCTGAACGCGATGGCGGCCCCGGCATCGGCCAGGGCGATGGCCTGCGGCCCGAACCACGTATTCGCCGGCAGCGTGCCGTCGCCCATCAAATGCGCCGCGACCATCGCCGCGCCGCCGGCGGCCGTGCCCGTGACGACCACGTGGTAGTCGTTCGGGAGGTGGATGGCGGCCAGCCCGTTTACCTCGGTCCACGCGCCGCCAGCCGTCCAGGCCGTGCCCGCGGCCGCCCAGGTGCCGCCGGTGCGGCGCAGCCGCTTCACCGTGGCCGTGCCGGCCAGCGCGTAGAACAGGCAGAGGTTGCCGTTCGACTGCCGCCCCGCAAGGGCGATGCTGCCCACCGCCGAGGCTTCGGTGACGCGGGTGACCGGCGCGCTCCAGGTCAGCCCGTCATCAAACGAGGAGAGGGTGCGGACGGCCGTGCCGTCGGCGATGGCCAGCACCGCCTCGCCCGGCACGACGGCCAGCGCCAGGGCTGCCCCGGGTGCCGCGGTCGCCACCCCGGCCGACCATGCGCCCCAGTTCCGCCGGGTGCGGACCGTCCCCGCGTCGTTCCAAGCCTGCAGGAAGGTGCCGTCGGCGGTGGCCGCCAGGGCGTGCGGCCCGGGCGCGCCGCCCGGCAGCGCAAGCGGGGCGAAATCAAGGACGGGCAGGCCCTCGCGCGAGCGGGAAGCGGTGACCAGCACGGCCGGCGCGCGCCGGCGCCCGCGCTGGTGGGCGAGCAGGGTGGGAGTCAGCGGCAGCATGGCCCCACGCTGGCACAGGGTTGCCCCAGCGCCGAGGGGTGGACGTCACTGGCGGGTCAATGGGTGCGCGCGGCGGCGCGGGTCGCGGCCTCCAGGCCCTCATCGGAGGTGGCCGGGGCCGGCAGGAGCAGCAGGTAGCCCGCTCCCAGCGCGCCCGCGATGACCGAGGCCGTGAGGATGCCGATCTTCGCCTCGTCGAGCATTTCGGGGTGCTCGAAGCTGAGCCCGGCGATGAAGAGCGCCACGGTGAAGCCGATGCCCGCGATCATCCCTGCGCCGAGGATCTGCCGGAAGCTCGTGTTGGCCGGGAGCTGAGCGAGCCCGAGCCGTACGCACAACCAGCTGGTCAGGAAGATCCCCAGCGGCTTGCCCAGCACCAGCCCAAAGGCCACGCCGAGGGTCACCGGGCTGCTGAAGGCCTCCCGCAGCATCGACCCCGACACCTCCACCCCCGCATTGGCGATGGCGAAGATGGGCACGATCAGGAACGCCGACCACGGCGCGAGCTTATGCTCGAGCCGGTCGAGCGGCGATTCCATCCCCACGGACAGGTCTTCGATCTGGGCAAGGGCTTCCTGCATCCGCTCGTGGTCGCCGTCGGCGCGGGCGAGGCGGTACTCGGCCTGGAGGCGGTCGAGGTTGGCATCGAAATCCTCATCCGTGTAGTACGGCTTCGAGGGCGTGAGCATCGCGAGGATGACGCCGGCGATGGTGGCATGGATGCCCGATTTCAGCATCGCCGCCCAGAAGAGCACGCCCAGGAAGAGGTACACCCCGATGCTCCGCACGCCGCCGCGGTTCAGCACGAACATGATCGCCAGCAGCAGGGCGGCCCAGCCGAGCGCCTCCAGCGAGAGGCTCTCGGTGTAGAAGATGGCGATGACGATGATGCCGCCAAGATCATCGGCCACCGCCAGGGCGAGCAGGAACACCTTGAGCGGCGTCGGCGCGCGCCGGCCCAGCAGGGTGAGCACCCCCACGGCGAAGGCGATATCGGTCGCCATCGGGATGCCCCAGCCGTGGGCGCTCTCCTTGCCGGCGTTGAACAGCGTGTAGATGAGCGCCGGCCCGAGCATCCCGCCGAGCGCCGCCGCCACCGGCAGGATCGCCTTGCGCGGCGAGGAAAGCTCGCCCGACACGAGCTCCCGCTTGATCTCCATGCCGACTACGAAGAAGAACAGCACCATCAGGCCGTCGTTCACGGCGTGGCCGAGGTGCTGGTGGATTTCGAAGAGGTGCAGGTCGAGCGCGAGCTCTGTCTCCCAGAGGGAGTGGTAGCTTTCGCCCCACGGGGAGTTGACCCAGATGAGCGCGATAATCGCGCCGAGGAGGAGGACGATGCCACCGGAGGCCTCGATGGCGGCGAACCGCTGCGCCGGCTGGACAAAGCGCCGCACGACGAAACGGCGGCCTGTGCCGCCGATCAGGTTGTCGATTCCGCGTAACATGCGTTCGGTAGCGTAGGGCGCTGCAGCATCCGGTCAACGGGTGACGCCTATGTCCCGCGTGGCCGCGCACTTCCGCCAGCCCGCGCCCGGCCGTACCATCGCCCGCCATGGGCCCCCGCATCCTCATCCTTGCCCGCGGCTACCTCGGCAGCCACATGTCGGCGCCCGGCATCCGCGCCACCGCCCAGGCCCGGGTGCTCGCGACGCACATCCCCGGCGCGCAGGTGACCCTCGCCGGCCCCAACGATGACATCGAACCGCCCGCCGATGGCGCCTACCGGGTGACCCGCTGGAGCGCCCGCAACCTCCTCCAGCTCGCCGCCCGCCACGACGTCATCATCAGCTCCATGCTGCCGCCCCACATCGCCATCTACTACCCCTGGAAACGGTACGTGGTCGACCTTTTCTCCCAGTACGCCATGGAGTGGATGGAAGTGGGCATGCAGCACTACGAGGGCGCTCACCGCGACGCCTGGGCCGAGCGCACCCGCGCCGTCCTCGGCATGCAGCTCACCCTGGCCGATTTCATCCTCACCTGCAACGAGCGCCAGCGCGATAGCTACATCGGCATGATGACCTCGCTGGGGCTGATTTCGCCGCGCATCTACGAGGCCGACCCCACCCTCCGGCGCTACATCGACTCGGCCCCGCACGGCATCCGCCCCGAGCCGCCCGACCCCGGCCCGCGCGTCCTCCGCGGCGTCCGCCCCGGCTTCGGCGAAACCGACCGCATCATCCTCTGGAACGGCGGCATCATCCAGTGGTACGACCCGGCCACCCTGATCGAGGCGCTCCGCCTCCTCGGCCGCGACGACGTCAAGCTGCTCTTCCTCGGCGCCTCGTACCCCGGCATCAAGGAGCTCGGCAAGGGCGTCCGCTTCCAGGATGCGAAGGCGATCGCCGCCCGCAACGGCCAGCTCGGCCGCACCATCTTCTTCGAAGAGGGCTGGGTCTCCCACGAAGAGGCGAAGCAGTATGTGCTCGAAGCCGATATCGCCGTCTGCACCTACTTCGACAACATGGAGACCCGCTACAGCCACCGCACCCGCTTCGTCGACCTCATCTGGGGCGAGCTGCCCTTCATCTGCACCCACGGCGATGTCCTCGCCGAGGAGGTCGCGCAGGAAGGCTGGGGCCTCGTCGTGCCCGAGCAGGACCCGCCGGCCCTCGCCCGCGCCATCGAACGGCTGCTCGATGACGACGACCTCCGCGCCCGCTGCCGCGCGAACCTCGCCGCCGCCCGGCCCCGCCTGCAGTGGGACGTGACGATGCAACCGCTCATCCGCTTCTGCGCCGAGACCGGCGAGCCCATCGCGGCGAAATGGGAGCGCCTCCCCGGGCTCGCCCAGCGCCTGGTGACCTACACCGCCCGCCGGGCCGCGTTCAACCACTACGACCGCGCCCTCAAGCGCCGCTCCGAACGGCGCGAGGCCGCCGAGAAGAAGGAAGCGCTCCGCCGCGAACGGCTCGCACGCGCCGCTGCCGGGGGGAACGGGTGAAGATCGCCGTCCTCTCCCGCGCTGCCGTGGGGCCGCAGATGGCCTCGCCAGGGGTCCGCGCCTACCAGCTCGCCGGGGCGCTCGCCCGCGCCCTGCCGGAGGCGGAGGTTACCCTCCTCGTCCCCGGCGACCGCGGCGAGGTGGCGCCCCCGGCGAAGACCGTCCGCCTCCAGCGCTACGATTCGAACGCCGACGCGCTCTTCTTCGCCCGCCAGCACGAGGTCGTCATCTCCCGCAACTTTCCCCCGCAGTTCCTCCGCCTCATGGGCCGCACCCGGCTCGCGCTCGATGGGTTCACCCCGCTCTTCATCGAATGGATGGAGCTCTCCCGGCGCGACATCCTGCCCAAGTGGCGCCGCACCTGGATGGCCTCCAACCGCTGGTACCTCAACTTCCAGCTCACCCTCGCCGACTTCATCTTCTGCGCCGATGACCGGCAGCGCGACCTCTGGATCGGCATGCTCATGGCGCTCGACCTCGTGCCCCCCTCGGTCTACGCGCGCGACCCCTCGCTCCGCCGCTACATCGATGTCGTCCCCTACGGCGTGCCGGCGGCGCCCCTCCGGCCGAAGGGCCCCGCCCTGCGCGGGGTGGTCCCCGGCATCGAGCCGGGCGACGAGGTGATCCTCTGGAACGGCGGCATCACCGAGTGGAACGATACCGAAACCCTCCTCCGCGCCATGGCCGAACTGGCAGGCCGGCGGCCCCGCCTGCGGCTCGTCTTCATGGGCATCAACCACCCCGATTTCGCCTTCGGCCCGAACGCCGGCGTCACCCGGCAGACCATCGACCTCGCGCGCGAGCTGGGGCTCGAAGGCCGCTCCGTCTTCTTCCGCGCAGGGTGGGTGCCCTACCACGAGATCGACAGCTACCTCGCCGAAGCCGACCTCAGCGTTTGCCTCGGCTACGAAAACCTCGAAAGCCGTTTCGCCTTCCGCACCCGCTACGTCGACCTCTTCCGCGCGCGGGTCCCGCTCGTCTGCACCCGCGGCGATGTCCTCGCCGAGCGCGTCGAGCGCGACCCCCTCGGCATCACCGTCCCCGAGCGCGACCCCGCGGCTGTCGCGGCGGCGATCGAGCGCCTGCTCGACGATGCCGACTTCCGCGAGCGCTGCCGGGCAAACCTCGCGCGCGTGGCGCAGGAGCTTTCCTGGGATGCGGTGGTGGAGCCGCTTGCGGCGTTCTGCGCCTCCGGCGACTCGGTTGCCCTCCCCGCCCGCCAGCGGCTGCCCCGCGCCGCCGCCCGCGCGGGGATGTATTTCGCCCTCAAGAAGGCGTGCAAAAGCCCGCCGCTGCACGGGCTGTAAACCCCTGCGAGCAGGCGGGCTTCGCGCCGGGCGGCGCCGGGGAGGGGATGCCGGGCGCCGCCGCCCGCGCCGGTGCGGGCCTCAGGGCGCGGGCGCCACGATCTGCGGACGCTTCGCCCGGGCGTCGGCGTAGCGCCGGGCCACGTCCTCCCAGTTGATGATGTTCCAAACCGCCTTCACGAAGTCCGGCCGGGCGTTGCGGTACTGCAGGTAGTACGCGTGCTCCCACGCGTCGATCACCAGGAGCGGGGTGGAGGCGTTCGCGATGTTGGACTGGTGGTCGTACACCTGCTCCACCACCAGGCGGTCGCCCACCGGTTCGTAGGCGAGGACGCCCCAGCCTGAACCCTGCACGCTGTTCGTGGTGTTCGAAAGCAGCTGCATGAACGAACTGAAGCTGCCGAAGTCGCGTTCGATGGCGGCCTTCAGCTCGCCCGTCGGCTCATCGCCGCCGTGGGGGCTCAGGTTCTGCCAGAAGATCGAGTGGAGCACGTGCCCCGAGACGTGGAAGGCGAGGTTCTTCGCCAGCTGGTTGACGGTGGAGAAATCGCCCGCGCTGCGGGCCTCTTCGAGCTTCTCCAGCACCGTGTTGGCGCCGGTCACGTAGGCCGCGTGGTGGCGCGCATGGTGCAGCTCCATGATCTCGCCGTTGATGTGCGGCTGGAGCGCGCCGTAGTCGTAGGCCAGGTCGGGCAGGGTGTAGACAGGCATCGTCGCGAACCTCCATTCGGGGTCGCGCGGCCGCCGCCGGGCACTCGCACCACCGCAGCGCCAGGGAGAGGTCGGGGGATGCAGCGGCGGCCGCGCGCTGCCATTCTCCCGGTTAACTGCAAGCATTTGCAACTGCAAGTCATTGCGCATTTTCGACTGCCGCCAGACGCGCGCCGGGGGCAGGCCCCCGCGCCTGCCCCCGGCAACCCCCAGGAGTGCTGTCCCGGTCAGGCGGCCAGCCGGAACCGCGAAGCTGCCTCCGTCAGCGCCCGCGCGAACTCCCGCATCTGGGTCGCCGTGGCAGCCAGCTCCTCCGACTGCGCCGAGAGCTCCTCCGTCGAGGCGGAGACCTGCTCGGCCGAGGCCGAGGTCTGCTCCGTCGTCACCGAAACCTGCGAGATGACCATCGCCACCCGCTCGGTGCCGGAGGCCATCTCCGAGGCGCCGGCGGCCGAATCGCGCGACATGCTCGCGATCGCCTCCGTCGCCTCCACGATGCGGCCGGCGCCCTTTGCCAGTTCGCCCACCTCCCCGGCCACCTCCTGCATCCGCTCCGCCGCCTCCTGGACCGAGCGGATGATCGCCTCCAGCGATTCGCCGGCGTGCTGCGTGATCTCGCGCCCGTTCGTCACGTCGCGCACACCCTCGGCCATCGCCGCGACTGCCTCGCGGGTGCCGGCCTGCACCCGGCCGATGAGTTCCGCGATCTCCCGCGTGCTGGCGCTGGAGCGCTCAGCCAGCCCGCGCACGTTCTCGGCCACCACCGCGAAGCCGCGGCCCTGTTCGCCCGCCCGGGCCGCCTCGATCGCCGCGTTCAGGGCCAGCAGGTTCGTCTGGCTGGCGATCTCGTCGATCACCTTCACGATATCGCCGATCTGCTGCCCGAGCTGCCCGAGTTCGCTCACCCGCTCCGAGGCGCGCCCAACGGCCTGCGCGATCGACTCCATGGCGGCCACCGCCTGCTGCACGGCCTGCTGCCCCTGCAGGGCGGCCTGCCGGCTCTCCTCGGCCGATTGCGCCACCTTTAGCGAGACCTCCGAGGCGTGCGCGATCCGCTCGCCCATCGCCTGCGCCTCGCGCTGGCCCTGCGCCGCCGATTCGGCGCTCGATTGCGCGCTGGCGCTCAGCTGCTGCGAGCCGGCCGCCAGCTGCGTCACCTCGTGCGCGCTCTCCTGCGCCAGCCCGTTGAGCGAGACGGTCGAGGTGGTGACCTCGTTGATCGCCTGGGCGATCTGCCCGGTGGCCGCCGCCATCTGGTTCGAGGCCTCCTCCAGCTGCCCCGAGGCCGCGAGGATCGCGTTCGCGTTCTCCTGCACGGTGCCGACGAGCCGCGCCAGGTTCTCCACCATGCTCCGCAGCGCCGTACCGAGGGCATCGCGCTCGCCGCGCGGCTGCACCTCGACGGCCAGGTTGCCCTGGGCTACCTCCTGTGCCACCCCGACCATCTCCCGCAGGTAGGCCGTCATCCGCGCGAACGACTGCGCCAGGCGGCCCATCTCGTCGCTGCTCGAAATCGCCACGCGCGCCTCGATGTCGCCCTCGGCGATCCGCTCGGCGGCGGCGCCCAGCTGCTTCGCCGGCCCCGCAATCGACCTCGCGAGCCACCACGCCCCGCCCAGGCCGAGCAGCACTGCCGCCGCGGTCAGCCCGATCAGCAGCATCCGCGCGCTCGAGGCCGCCGCGTCGGCATCCTGCGCCGCCTTCGCCGCCTGCTCGACGTTGTACGTGACGAGGATGTCCAGGTTGTCATTCAGCCGCTGCGCGTCCGCTTCGATCTCGGCGGCCGAGAGCAGCGCCCCGACCTGGTCGCCCTTCGAGACCTGGTCGAGCACCTTCTGCCGCCCGGCGATCACCTTCTGGGCGAGCTCTTCGATGATGAGGAAGAGGTCGTTCTCCTCCTTCGAGTTGATGGTCTCGCGGTAGTTCTGCAGCTCCGTCTGCGCCTTCTGGAGCGCTTCCTGCGAGGACTGCACGGCCCGGCTGCGCTGCCCCGATTCGACCGCCAGCAGCGCCTTCTTCTCATCCCGCGCGCTCGCGTTCAGGTAGCGGATCGCCTGGGCCGAATGCTGCACGCCCTTCGTATTGTGCTGGTAGGTAACGTCCGCGCGGCGGGCAGCCTGGTTGAGCTGGTAGATGCCCATGCCGGCGACGATGCCCATCAGGGCAAGGACGACCGCGAAGCCGCCCAGCACCTTCACCAGCAGGGGCAGGTTCGCGAGAGAGCGAAGACCGGGAACTCGTTGCACGTGCGCACACCTCCATCGATGCCGCTCACGCGGCGTGCAGGGTTGTTCACCCTGTGTTCATCATCGTTTGCGGAACAGGTGGCGCTGCACGGGAGGATCACCTAGGGTTCGTGCAGGTTGCCACTAAGGAACGGCCCGCGACCACCCGAAACCGGCCCGCTGAGGCGCGGCGCAGTAGACTGGCGCGCATGGATATCGATTACGCCCTGCTCGCCGACCACGCCGAGGTGCTTGGCGGCAAGCTCTACCTCATGGGCGGCGGCTGGGATACCACCCACGCGCCCGAGGCGCCGGCCTCCGCCCGCATCGTGGTCGCCATCGGCGTTCGCATCGAATGGGACGAAACCAACCAGCCGATCGCGCTCGGCCTCGCCCTCCACGATGACGACGGCCAGGAGCTCGTCCGCGTCGAGGGGCAGATGCAGGTCGGGCGGCCGCCGGCGCTCCCGCCCGGGGCCAGCCAGCTTTCCCAGACGGCCGTCGCGATCCAGGCGCAGCTGCCCGCCTTCGGCGGCTACCGCGTGCGCCTGACGGCACGCACGCCCGCCGGCAAGGAGCGGTCCCGCACCCTGCCGTTTCGGCTTGTCCAGCGCCCGGCGGGGAGTTGAGCGCCGCGTGCCCCGCTACTCGACCACTTCGAACGCCCAGCCGACCACCTGCTTCGAGGGCGCGTTCAGGTTGCCCGGGTCCTGCACCGCGAGCGCGGCCTCGTGCCGGCCCGGGGCGAGCCCCTCCGGCGGCGCGTAGCACACCCGCCCGTTCTTCGGCGCCTCCCGCGTCGGGATCACCCACGTCAGCTCGCTCGTCACTTCGACGCCATCGACCGCCATCCGGAACCACTGGCCATACTGCGGCGTCCCCTCGAAGCTGACCTCCGCGCAGACGCCGCTCGGGTTCGCCGGGTTCGGCGAACGGGTTTGCGCCTGCGTCACGGTGCTCCCGTGTTCGGGCCAGACCTTCAGGATGTTGCCGCCCAGCTTCGGCGCGGGCCCGAACTCATCGGTGTTGACCGTCGGCGCAGCCGTCGGCGTGGCGGGCGGCACATCCGGGCCGTCGCCGCAGGCGGCAAGCCAGAGCCCGGCGCAGCCAAGCAGCGCGGCGGCAGCAGCGAAGCGGGCGAACCGTCGTTCCATCGGGTCCGAAGGTACCAGAGCCCCTGCCCACGGGGAACGTGCCACCTGAACCTTGGATTTCCCGGGCCCGCCTGCCCACGCTGGCCGCAGCACACCGCCGGAGGTTCCCCCCGTGGACGACCCGACCGATGCCCTGCCGCATGAACTGCTCGAACTCGAAGCCCTGCGCGCCGCCCTCGCCGAGCGCGACGCCGAGCTGGCCGCCGCCCGCGAGGCCGCTCGCGAGGCCGCCCGCGCCG
>NZ_DAOUAO010000215.1:0-15616 GCF_034433535.1 Tepidiforma sp. | reverse complement strand
CGCACCTCGCCGCCAGCCGGCCGAAAGTCCGCCAGCGGGTCCTCCGCGTTCACCCGGAATTCGATCGCGTGCCCCGTGAACCGCACCTCATCCTGTCCGAACGGCAGCCGCTCGCCGGCGGCAATCCGCAGCTGCAGCTCCACAAGGTCGAGCCCGGTCACGGCCTCGGTCACCGGGTGCTCCACCTGCAGCCGCGGGTTAACCTCCAGGAAGTACCACGGCCGGCGGCCGTCGCTCCCCGGCTGGCCCACCAGGAACTCCACCGTGCCCGCATTCACGTAGCCCGCGGCCCCTGCGAGCCGCACGGCCGCCTCCGTCAGCTCCGCCCGGAGCGCCGCATCCACCACCGGGCTCGGCGTCTCCTCCACCAGCTTCTGCCGCCGCCGCTGCACCGAACACTCCCGCTCCCCGAGGTGCACCGCGGTCCCGAAGCGGTCCGCCAGCACCTGCACCTCCACATGGTGCGCCCCCTCCACCAGCCGCTCCAGCAGGAGCCCCCCATCGCCGAACGCCGCCTCCGCCTCCCGCGCGGCCGCCTCCAGCAGGCCGGGCAGCTCCTCCAGCGTGCGAACCACCCGCATGCCCCGGCCGCCGCCGCCCGCGCGCGCCTTCACCAGCAGCGGTAGCCCGAGCTCCCGCGCCGCCTCCAGCAGGCCCGCCCCGTCGCCGTCGTACCCTGGCACCACCGGGATGCCCAGCTCCTGCGCGAACCGCCGCGCCGCCGCCTTGTCCCCCAGCCGCTCCATCGCCCCGGGCGGCGGCCCGATGAAGACCAGCCCGGCGTCCGCGCAGGCCCGCGCGAACCCCGCGGACTCCGCAAGGAAGCCGTACCCCGGGTGCACCGCCTCGCACCCGTGGGCCAGCGCCGCCCCAATCAGCTGGTCGCCGTCGAGGTAGCTCTCCGCCGGCAGCGAAGCCCGCAGCAGCGCGACCGCGTCAGCCTCGCGCGCCGCCAGCCCTGCCCGGTCCGCCGGCGACGCCGCCAGCACCCCGTCGATGCCCAGGCGCCGCAGCGTCCGCAGCACCCGCACCGCAATCTCGCCCCGGTTCGCCACCAGCACCCGCCGAAACATCGCGCCGCATTCAACCACACCGGCGCGGGCTCAGGCGAGCCGCCCATCCACCAGTCGCACCACCTCGTTGCGCCGCGCTCCGCACCACCGGCACGAGCCGTCCATCTCCGGGTCCGGGTGCCGCACCTCGACCTCCACCACCCCTGCCGCGCCGCCCGGCTGCTGCGCCACCCAGTTCGGCAGCTCCCACGCCACGAACTCCTGCGGCGGCCGGCAGAGGAACACCAGCCGCCGCACCGCTTCGCTCATGGCCGCAGTGCCACCTTGAGTACGCCGCCCTCGCGCCTGCGGAAAAGGTCATAGGCGGCCGGCGTCTCGCTCAGCTTCATCGAATGCGTCAGCAGCGGCCGCAGGTCCACCTTCCCGCTCGCGATGAGCGCCATCAGCCGCTCCATCCGCGCGGTCCCCACAGGGCAGAGCGTCGTCACGATTTTCCGGTGCATGAACGAACCGCCCGTCGGCAGCCGAAGCTCCGAATAGCCGCCGTACACCCCGACCGAGCTCACCGTCCCCCCGTTGCGCACCACCGCGCACGCGTTCTGGAAGGTGACCTCGTGCCCCAGCGCCTCAACCGCGACATCCACCCCGCGGTTGCCCGTCAGCTTCATGATCTCGGCCACCGCGTTGGCCGGCTCCACCACCACATCCGCGCCTAGCCGCCTTGCCATTGCCGCCCGTTCCGGGATGCCCTCCACCGCGATGATCAGCCCCGCACCGTAGGTCCGCGCCCCGGCCGTGGCGCACAGGCCGACCGGCCCCTGCGCGAAAATCGCCACCGTATCGCCCGGCTTCAGCTCCGCCCGCTCGATCGCAGCGAAACCAGTCGACATAATGTCAGTCACGAAGAGCACCTGCTCGTCCTCGAGGGAGTCCGGCACCTTCGCCAGCGACGTCTGCGCCCCGTTGACCAGGAAGAATTCGCCCTGCGCCCCGAAGAGCAGGTTCGCCGGCGCATTGAACGTCTCGCACACCTGCGGCTCGCCCTCCATGCACCGCCGACACGTCCCGCAGCAGAGCAGGCAGCTCACTACCACCCGGTCGCCCGGCTTGAACGCCGTGACGCCCGGCCCCACGGCCTCCACCGTCCCCACCGCCTCGTGACCCATCGGCACCCCCGCCGGCACCGGCAGGTGGTCGACCACGTGCACGTCGCTCCCGCACACCGTCGCCAGCCGCGTCCGAATCAGCGCCTGCCCGGGCCCCGGCGAATCCGGGTACGGGATCTGCGTCATCCCCACCGTCCTCTCGCCCGTCTTTACGCACGTCAGCGAAACCGGCATCGAACATCCTCCTTCTCATGGCCCCATTCGCTCCCGGGGCCGCCCGTCATGGTAACCGCAGCTGCCGCCCCGTGCTTCACCGACCCGTTCACCAACCGATCAACAGCCGTTCAACTTCAGTTAGTCAGCAGCGGCAAGCATGGCGCTTCAGAACCTCCGGAGTTGCCCCGAAATGACCGCTCGTCTCACCCGTCGCCGTCTGCTCGCCTCGTCAGCCGCTGGTGCCGCCCTCATCGCCCTCCCCGCCTGCAGCGGCGATGACGACGACACCGGGACCCCCCCTGCCGGGGCTGCATCCCCCACCCCCACCTCGGCCCGCGCAGCTTCCCCAACCACAACTCCCTCCGAACTCATCATCGCCGGCGACGCCGAGCCCGACGACCTCCTGCCATTCTTCTCGGGATTCAGCCAGGCCATCGTCTTGAGGTCCCTCTACGAGACCCTGTTCGAAGTACGGATGACCCCTTGGGCGGATCGCGGTGCAGATGTGCAGTACGTCCCCATGCTCGCCGAGCGCTGGGAGCAGCTCGACCCAACAACCTTCCGATTCACCCTCCGCCAGGGCGTCAAGTTCCACGATGGCGAGCCCTGGAACGCTCGCGCGGCCGTGTCCAGCTTCCAGGCCATGGCCGACCAGGAAGCTGCCTCCGCCCTCAAGAAGACCGCCTACCTCGGCCGCGTCCTCAAATCCATGACTGAGGTCGACGAATACACCGTCGAGGCAGTCGCGGCCTTCCCCACCAACCTCAACGAACTCGGCCTTTACCTCCGCCTGTTCTACTCCGCCGTCTCGCCAAAGGCCCTCGAACAGAAAGGGCTCGCTGGCATGCTCGAAGCTCCCGTCGGTACCGGACCGTTCGCCTTCGCGTCCTGGCAGCGCGGCCAGGATCTCCGCCTCAAGCGCTTCGAAAACTACTGGGACCCCGCCGCGACCAACCTCCCCGCGCTCAGGTTCATCACGCGCAAGGAAGCCAGCGTTCGTGCCCAGGCAGTGCGCACCGGCGAAGCCCATTTCGCCTACAACATCGGCGCCGAACAGGGAGCCGCTCTTGGCGACCTCGCCCTCGTGGCCGGCGGATTCCAGTCCAACTCCCTCCGCCTGAACAACACCATTGCGCCGACCAACGATGTCCGCGTCCGCCGTGCCATCAACCTCGCCATCGACCGCGACGCCATCAACAAGAGCATCTTCAAGGGCACCGCGAAGCCAATCGGCTTCTTCGCCTACCAGCCAGTCTCCGTTCAACCGTTCCCCTACCGCCCCGAGGAAGCGAAGAAGCTCATCCAGGAGGCTGGCGTTGCCGGCCAGACGCTCGAACTCGTGTACGGCGAAGGCCGCATCCCCGAAGAAGACCAGCTCGCAGAGATTTTCAAGGCCTATCTCGAAGCGGTTGGCCTGAAGATCCGCCTCACCCGTCTCGAGCCGCGCCAGTACAACGAACTCGGCTCCCGCCCCTTCCCCGAACAGCCGCCGCTCTACATGGAAACCACCAGCTCCGGCAACTACGGCGAAGTCGCGGGCGCCCTCCGCGATAAGTACGGCTGCCAGGGTACCGGCACATTCTGCAAGCCAGAATTCGACGAGCTCTACAACCGCCTCGGCGTCATCACCGGCAGCGAGCGCCAGCAGCTCCTCCAGCAAGTCGCCACCCGCCTCCATGAGGAGGAAACGCCTCGCTGCTGGGTGGTCGCCGTCAACCAGGTCCACGGCATCGCCCGCGGTGTCCGCTCCAGCATCCCCCTCAACGCCTACATCCTTACCCGGGATCTCTCCTTCGCATGATGGCCTACCTGTTCCGGCGTCTCGCCGGCGCGGCCCTGGTGCTCATCACGCTCGTGGTCGCCGCCTTCTTCGCCACCCACTACATCGGTGACCCTGCCTTTCTCCTGGTCGACCGCGAGTTCCTGTCCGAAGCCGAACGCCAGGAAATCATCGAGCAGGGCGGGTTCAACCGCCCCGTCCTCGACCAGCTGGCGGACTATCTCGCCAGTACCATTCGCGGCGATTTCGGCACCTCCATTTGGCAGAACCGCCCCGCCGCCGCCGTCGTCCTCGAACGCGTCCCGCGAACCGCCCTCCTCGGCGCCGCCTCCCTGGCCCTCACCTTCCTCGTGGCCATCCCGGCTGCACTCATCGCCGCCTCACGACCCGCAGGTCCCGCCCGCGCCGCCATCACCACCGCCGCCACTGCCCTCGCCTCCCTCCCCGCCTTCTGGCTCGCCCTCGGACTCGTCTACCTGGTGGCCGTCGAATGGCGTCTCCTGCCCACGGGCGGCTACGGCTCCTGGCGCCACCTCGTCCTCCCTGCCATCGCCCTCGCTGCAGGCCCGATCGGCCGCTACACCCTCATCCTCGAATCTGCCGTCGCCCGGGACCTGAGGCAGCACTACGTCCGCACTGCACGCGCCAAGGGCCTCCCCGAATCGGCCGTCCTCGTCCGCCACCTCCTCCCCAACGCCGCCATCATCGGCCTCACCCTCCTCGGTGGCGAGCTCATCATCCTGCTCAACGGCACGGTCCTCATCGAAACCATCTTCTCCTGGCCCGGCGTTGGCGAAGTCGCCTACAGCGCCGTCACTCGCCGCGACCTCCCCGTGCTTATGGCCGCCGTCATCTACGTCGCTGCCATCGTCCTCCTCGTCAACCTCCTCGTCGACCTCGCCTATACCGTCGTCGACCCGCGGGTACGCCTCCAGTGACCGCCGCAGCGCCCTCCGCACGCCCACAGGTCGCCGCTGAACCCGCGCGGCACGGGGCCGTTCCCAGCCGCACCGTGGCCATCGCCAGGCGCAATCCCGTCGGTGCTGCCGCCGCGTGCCTCCTCCTCTTCGCTGCGCTTGTGGCGCTGTTCGGCCCCTACGCACCCCTCCCCGACCCCGAAACGCCGGACCTCGTCGCACGCCTTCAGCCCCCGCTCTCACGTGGCGCCGATGGCACCCTGCACCTCGCCGGCACCGACCAGCTGGGTCGCGATGTCCTCGCGCGCACCGTTGCCGGAGCCCGCATCTCCCTCGGCATCGCCCTCTCCGCCGCCCTCCTCGCCGGCACCATCGGCACCGCCCTTGGGCTGCTTTCCGGCTACCGCGGCGGCTTCATCGACCTGGCCGTCATGCGCCTCGTCGACCTCCAGATGGCCTTTCCCTCCCTGCTCCTCGCCATCTTCCTCCTTTACCTGCTCGGTGCCACCCTCACCAACCTCGTCATCCTGCTCGTCATCTTCTCCTGGGCCGGCTTCGCCCGGGTCGCCCGCGCCGAAACCCTCCGCCTGCGAAGCGCGCCATTCATCGAAGGCGCCATCGCGGTCGGTGCCGGCACACCCCGCATCCTCATCCGGCACATCACGCCGCACATCCTCCCCGTCGCAGCCGTTGTCGCCGTCCTCGATTTCGCCAGCGTCATGGTCGCCGAGGCCAGCCTCAGCTTCCTCGGGCTCGGCGTGCAGCCCCCGGGTTCATCCTGGGGGCTCATGCTCGCCCAGTCCCGCGAATTCCTCTACGCCGGCGCCTGGTGGCTGTTCGCCGTCCCGGGAGGCTCACTGTTCGTCGTCACCCTCTGCGCCAACCTTGCCTCCCGCTGGCTCCAGGAACTCCTCGCCCCCGGCGCCTAGCCTTCCCCGACCCGCTCGGCGACAGCCGTCCCCATTGTCCGCGTATCAACCACCCGCGCGCCTGGCCCGGCAATATCCGGTGTCCGCAGCCCCTCGCGAATTACCGCGTCGACCGCCGCCTCCACCGCCCGGGCCTCCTCCTCCAGCCCCAGCGAGAGGCGCAGCATCATCGCCGCGCTCAGGATCATCGCCAGCGGGTTGGCCTTTCCCTGCCCCGCGATATCCGGCGCGCTGCCGTGAATCGGCTCGTACAGCCCGATCCCGGTCCCATCCTTCCGCCGCCGCCCGAGGCTCGCCGACGGCATCATCCCCATCGACCCCGCCAGCATCGCTGCCTCGTCCGTCAGGATGTCGCCGAACATGTTCTCCGTCACAATCACGTCGAAGCTCGCCGGCCGGCGCACCAGGTACATCGCGCAGGCATCCACCAGGATGTGCTCCAGCTCTACATCCGGGTACTGCTTCCCCACCTCGGTCGCCACCTCCCGCCACAGCTGCCCCGTGCGCAGTACGTTCGCCTTATCCACACTCGTCACCTTCTTCCGCCGCTGCCGCGCCAGCTGGAACGCCACGTGGCAGACGCGCGCCACCTCCCGCTCGCTGTAACGCAGCGTATCCACCGCCTGGCGCCCCTCCGCGTTCTCCCACCGCCGCTTCGGCTTCCCGAAGTACAGCCCGCCCGTCAGTTCGCGGATGACCACCATATCCACCCCCTCCAGCACCTCCGGCTTGAGCGTGCTCTCCCCGATCATCTCCGGCTGGATCTTCACCGGCCGCAGGTTCGCGAACAGCCCCAGCTGCTTCCGCATCCCCAGGATGGCGTCCTCCGGGCGAACCGCCGCCCGCGGGTCATCCCACTTCGGCCCGCCGACCGCCCCGAACAGCACCGCGTGCGAAGCCTTCGCCTTCGCCACCGTCTCCGGCCGCAGCGCCACCCCGTAGCGGTCGATCGCCGCGCCGCCGATGGTCTCCTCGTCGTACACAAACTCGTGCCCGAAGCGGCGCTCCACCCGCGCAAGGACCTTGAGCGCCTCTTCCATCACCTCCGGGCCGATGCCATCGCCCGGCGTCACCAGGATGCGAAACGTAGCCATGGACCGGTATTCTCCCCGGCCCTGCCCTCACCGTCCAAATGCGCGGAACTACGCGCCCCCGGCCGGCAGCGTGGGGTCTTCGGTTCCTGTCGGTGCGGCCACCGGCAGCTGGTCATCGGCCCCAAGCGGCGGGATCGAAATGTTCATCACCACCGCCTCGCCATCGACCGGGCTCGCCCGGTGCACGCTGCCCGGCCACACCGCCAGCGTCTCGTACGGGTGCAGCACGTGCTCGACGCCGTCCACCTCCACCGCCACCGACCCCACCAGTGCCACATAAATCTGCGCGGAGCGCCGGTGCACGTGCGAGCCGACCGCATCGCCCTCGCCGCTCATGCGCAGCACCCGCACGCTCGCCGCGGGGCACTCGAAATCCGTCAGCAGGTGGTACAGCCCAACCGGGGCCGGCCGTGCAGCTGTCATCGCTCATCCCCTCCGTGGTATTCGCCACCAGTCTGCCCCGTCCGCCGAAAAATGTCCGCCGCCATTCGTGTCACCCTTCCCGGTCCGATGGACCTGCCCCGTCGCCGGGCCACCACCGCGCCTCCCGCTGTAACGCCGCCGCCAGCCGCTCCAGGTACTCCTCCCGCGAAATCTCGACCGCCCCCATCCGCGCCGTGTGCGGCGTCACCACCTGCACATCGATGAGCTCCACCCCGATCGCCCGGCAGTGCTGCACCATCGCCGCCATCGCCACCTTCGAAGCATCCGACACCCACGAAAACATCGACTCCGCACCGAACATCGCGCCGACGGCGATCCCGTAGAGCCCGCCCACGAGCTCCTCCTCCAGCCACACCTCGAAGCTGTGCGCCCACCCGAGGCGGTGAAGTTCCACGTACCCATCCATGTAGGCGGGGATGATCCACGTCCCCTCCAGCCGGTCCGCGCAGTCCTCCAGCACCATCGTGAACGCCCGGTCCACCGTCACCCAAAACCGCCCGCTGCGAATCGTCCGCCCGAGCCGCCGTGAAACCCGCAGCCCATCGAGCGGCAGGATCGCCCGCGGGTCGGGCGAAAACCACGCGTACGGCATGTCCTCGTGCGGCCAGGGGAAGATCCCGCGGCGGTAGGCCGCCACAATCGCCGACGGGAGATACGCCCCGCCTTCGGCCACCAGCCCGTACGGCGCCGCTCCGCGCGGGTCCGGGAACTCCCAGGGGCTCTCCCCCACCGGCTGCGGCGGTCCCTGCGTATACGACTCGATGCGGATCGGGCAGGGCTTCCCCCGCGAATCGCGCACCGCAAACGGCAATGCCGCGTCCAGGTCGTCGTTCCTCAGTCGTTTATCCTCCTGTCCCTTCAGCGTTCGCCTGCCGGCGGGTTCCGATCACGAACGTCACCAGCCCCATCGCCACCAGCCGTCCCCCGTCGTCGCGCACCTCCACCTGAGTGAACGCTGCCGTGCGCCCCATCTTCACCACCCGTGCCTCGGCCACCAGCTCCGTGCCCCGCGCCGGCGCCAGGTACGAAACATGCAGGTCGCTGGTCGCATGCGGCCGCGCGCGGATCTCCGCCTCGTCACGCAGCGTGCGCACCGCGCCCCCGGCCGCCGAATCGATCAGGCTCGAAATGACGCCGCCGTGCACCACATCGTTGTAATTCAGGTGCTCCTCTCGCAGCACTACCCGATTGACCACCAACCCGGGCCGCGCCGAGACCGTTTCGATGCCGACAAGCCCCCAGTACCGTCCCTGCGCCCAGTTGCGCAGCCGCCCCGTCAGGTCGCCGTCATCCATCACGCCCGGGAGCCTACCACTCCGGCCCCGCCCCGCGTCAGCCCCCGCGGTTCACTGCGCCAGCAGCGCCTCGGTGGTGGGCATCCACGCCGGCCGCTGCGCCTCGTACGCCGCGATCCGGTCCTCGTGCTGCAGCGTCAGCCCGATGTCGTCCAGCCCGTTGAGCAGGCAGTACTTCACGAACGGGTCGATCTCGAACCGCCGCTGCCAGGTCCCGTCCGCCGTCGCCACCGTCTGCGACTCAAGGTCCACCACCACCTCCGACTCCGGCAGCTCCTCCGACCGCGCGACCAGGAAGTCGCAGTCCTCCTGCGGCAGCACCACCGTCAGCAGCCCCACCTTCGCCGAGTTGTTGCGGAAGATGTCCGCGAACGACGGCGCAATGATCACCCGCAGCCCCATATCGTCGAGCGCCCAGACCGCGTGCTCCCGCGATGACCCGCAGCCGAAGTTCGGCCCCGTCACCATGATCGGCGCGCCCTGGTACTCCTTCCGGTTCAGCACGAAATCGGGGTCCTTGCGCCACTCATCGAACGCGAACGGCCCGAAGCCCGTCCGCTCGATGCGCTTCAGGAACTCCTTCGAAATGATCTGATCGGTATCCACATCCGCGCGGTTCAGCGGGATGACGCGGCCCTTCACCGTTTCAAACTTCTTCATCGCTACTTCCACTCCCTGATGTCGACGAAGTGCCCCGCGATCGCCGCCGCCGCCGCCATCTGCGGGCTCACCAGGTGCGTCCGGCCGCCGCGGCCCTGCCGACCTTCGAAGTTCCGGTTCGAGGTGCTCGCACACCGTTCGCCCGGCGCGAGAATGTCCGGGTTCATGCCCAGGCACATGGAGCATCCCGCGTCGCGCCACTCGAACCCCGCCTCCTTGAAGATCCGGTCCAGGCCTTCCTGCTCCGCCTGGTGCTTCACCAGCCCCGAACCCGGCACCACCATCGCCCGTACTCCCTTCGCCACCTTCCGACCCCGGACGATCTCCGCCGCGGCCCGCAGGTCCTCGATGCGGCTGTTCGTGCACGAACCGAGGAACACCCGGTCGATGCGAATCTCCTGGATCGGGGTACCCGGCTCCAGCCCCATGTAGTGCAGCGCGCGCTCCGCCAGCTCCCGCGCCTGCGGCGTCGGCGCCTCCGAGGGGTCCGGCACCCGCCCCGTCACCGGGACGCTCTGCGCCGGCGTCGTCCCCCACGTCACCGTCGGCTCCACCTCCGCCCCGTCCAGCGTCACGTACGTATCGAACTCCGCCCCCTCATCCGTTGCCAGCGCCCGCCACGCATCCAGCGCGGTCTCCCAGTCCTTCCCCTTCGGCGCGAACGGCCGGCCCTCCATGTAGGCAAAGGTGGTGTCATCCGGGGCCACCAGCCCGGCGCGTGCCCCGCCTTCGATCGACATGTTGCAGATCGTCATCCGCCCTTCCATCGAAAGCCGGCGAATCACCTCGCCCCGGTATTCGATCACATGGCCCACGCCGCCGGAAACGCCGATCTTGCGGATGATGGCGAGGATGACGTCCTTGGCGGTCACCCCCGGGTGCAGCTCGCCGGTCACCTCCACCGACATCGTCTTCGGCTTCGCCTGGGGCAGCGTCTGGGTCGCCAGCACGTGCTCTACCTCGCTCGTCCCAATGCCGAACGCCAGCGCCCCGAACGCCCCGTGCGTCGCCGTGTGGCTGTCCCCGCAGACGATCGTCATGCCCGGCTGCGTCAGGCCCTGCTCCGGCCCAATGACGTGCACGATCCCCTGCCGCACATCGCCCACCCCGAAGAGCGGGATGCCGAACTCCTCGCAGTTGCGCCGCAGCGCCTCGACCTGCTGCACCGAAAGCGGGTCGGTCCAGGGCTTGTCCCGGTCGATGGTCGGCACATTGTGGTCGACCGTCGCCAGCGTCAGCTCCGGGTGCCGAACGCGCCGGCCGGCCAGCCGGAGCCCTTCGAACGCCTGCGGTGAGGTCACCTCGTGCACGAGGTGGAGGTCGATGAACAGCAGGTCCGGCTTGCCCGGCTCGCTGTACACCACATGGTTGTCCCAGATCTTCTGGATGATGGTGCGCGGAGTGCTCACAGGGGTGCGTTCCCTCTTCGATGTCGGGGGATAGTCGTACCCTCATGCTACCAGAACGCCCCCGCCCGGGCCGCCGCTAGCGTCGCTGCGGCCCCCGGTTGGGTCCCGGGTTCCCGCTGCCGCGGTCCTCCGACAGTCCGGCGAGCGCCCCGCGTACGACCGAGACCAGCATCTGCGGCCCCGTGAACGACCGAGCCACGAAGCGATTCCCCGCCGATCGCGCGGCCTCCATCACCCGCCCCGAGGCCGCATGGCTGATGTACGACGTGTTCACGACCACCAAATCGACCGTTCCCTTCGCCCGGTCCGGCGCGCGGTCGCCCTGCTTCGCCTCGCCCGCGTCCAGCCAGTCCACCTTCAGCCCCAGCTCCTCCAGCCGAGGCACCGCCTTCGCCTGGAGCGTCGGGTGCCCGCCCACCACCAGGATGGACTTCCCCCGCAGTGCCTCGTCCCGGATCTCCGCCTTGTCATGGCCGATGAGCTTCTCCAGCCGCTCGCCGCCAGTCTCCCGCACCTGCGGGAACGCCGTCGCAATGTCCCGAAAATCGTCGATGAGCCGCGAATCAGGGCGCATGTTGCTGATCGCCCGCTCCAGCAGCTCCGCGAACGGCTCCCCCTGCTCCAGCGCCCATTCCAGCGCCGCCAGCATCGCCCGCTGCCTCAGGTGCGCGAACGCATCGATGCACTGCTCGCACAGGGTCGGGATCTCGCTCTCCTTCCCCTGCCGCAGGTACTCCCGGATCAGCCGCTGGAACGCAACGTCCGCATCCTTGTCGTGGCCCTTCTTTCGTGCCGTGTCCAGCGCCAGCCGGAACAGCTCGAGCCGCTGCTCACGGTCCAGCGCCTCCGTCCCGGAAATCGTCCCGTCCTCGATGCCGTCCGCGAGCCAATTCAGCGTGTTATCGCCGTGCTGGGTCCCCGTCGCGAACCGGGCCGCTTCGAGCAGCACGCCAAGGTCGCGAATCCCCCGCTCCTGCAGCGCTGCCGGCAACACCCCATCGATGATCTCGTTGGTCACGAAGTTGCTGTCGTTCCCCAGCACTTCGGAGAGGTGGGGCCAGCTGTCATCCAGCGGCGTCTTCTTCAGCTGTTCGAAGTACCCCTTGAAATCCCGGGCGAGCCCCTTCCCCTGCCCGTCGGCTGCCAGCCGGTAGGCCGCGAGGAACTCCGCATACCCCCGTTCCGGACTGACGGTATCGACCTGCCGAACCAGCTTCAGGCGCACCTCGCGGCTGGCCCAGTCACGCGGCCCGGCCGCCACGATCGCCAGCGCCGAAACCGCGAGCCTCGGGACCAGCCGCGGGTGCTCCTGCCCTGTCGCCTTCAGCAGCTCCAGGGCTGTTTCCGCCACCCAGGAAAAATCGCCCGCAATCGCCGTCTCCCGGGGCCAGCTCAGCTGCCACCCGGCCATGTCAGACGAGTCATACAGCACGTTCGCCAGCAGGATGAGCGCGACAGAGCGGACGGGCGGTCGCACGGCGGCGTCGCGCACGAACTCCCCGAGCTGGTGCTCATCGATGCGCCCGTCCCCCCGCGTCGCCAGCACGAATTGCGCCAGCCGGGCCAGCGCGTGCAGGTGCCGGTCCCGCCGCGCGAGCTGGCTGTCCCCCGCGAGGTCCATCACCACCTCCCGCGTCGCTGCCAGCTCGGTGCCCTGCCCCAGGTGCCCCTCTTCGAGAACCTCCCGGGCAAGCGCCTCAAAGGCGTCCGATGCCTCCTCCCCAACGGCCCCCAGCGCCTGGTTCAGCGCCAGCGTCGCAGCCCGTTGGAAGAGCCGTCCGGCCTCCGCTTCCAGGTCCGCACCGAGCCCCGAGCCCGCCGCGAACGCACGCCGCAGCCAGCGGAGACACTCCACGTACCGCCCGTTCGCCGAATGCAGCGCCCCCAGCAGCACCATCGCCGCAGCGCGCGCCGCCTCGTCGTCAGCCTGCAGCCGCGCCTCCAGCGCCTGCCGGCGCGCATCCGACGGGTCGTTGCGCACGTCCTCCAGTTCGCTCCGCCAGTCGAAGCCGGGTTCCGCAGGGGCGGGCGGCGAAACCTCCGCGCTTCCTTCGACGGTTGCCGGCGGCCTGCTCCCGCTGCCGACACTGCCCGGCGCCGCCCCCGCCTCCAGCGCCCGCGCCACCCGCTCCAGTGCCTCCACCATGTGCCCCATACGCTCCAGCAGCGCCTCGAACAGCTGCCCCGGGACCGGCACGACCTCCTCGCCGGCGGCCGCACCCCCCGCCGTCCCCTCCGACAGCGCTGCAACGTTCGGGGTCGGCGCTACAACCTTGCCTTCCCGGTCCTCCACGCCGGCCGCGTCGCTGCGCCCCGCGGCCTCGGCGGCAGCGGCCGCCGGAGTTCGCGCGCTCTCTCCCCCGGGCGCACCCTCCGCCGGCCTCTTCCGACGATCCAGCTCCCGCGCCCGCTCCAGCTCCTCCTCCAGCCGGGCCCGCTCGTTGCGCTCCCACTCCGCGAGCCGCTCGGCATCTGCCGGCTGCAGCAGCTCCCTGAACGCGTTCCGCAGGATGTCGAGCGTCGCCGGCCGCGCCGGGAGCTTCCAGCGCCGCTCCAGCGGCACCCACCGGTAGCCCGGCACCAGCTTCGCCAGCTCTTTATCCTCAAACTGGCATCGGACGGCGAGCGAGTCCTGCTCCAGTTCCACTGTCGCCTCGCCCTGGGGGCCCCCCGGCTCATACGCCCGTGCCTCCCTGACGTCCTCGTCCAGCTCCGATGTCGGCATCCAGCCGCCCTGGCCGAACCACGCATCCAGCAGCCGAAATGTCCCTCGCTGGTACGGCAGCGCGATCACCCCCGACACCCGGTCCACCCGCGCCCCGGGAAACCACTGCAGCTTCACCCGCTCCTCGTGGGTCGCTGCCGTTGCCATCAGGCGGCTCTCCCCGGCTCGCACCGTGATCATCGCCGCCGAAATCTATCACGCTCGCCGCGCCTCATGGCGTCATCCTTGCGACACCCGCGCCTCACCCGGTGGACGCCCCGTCGCCGCCAGGTGAATGCCCCGTGGACTTCTAACGCTCCTCTTATGGCACCCCCTTGACGCACTGGCGTATCTTCACTCTGCGTTCACTGAAGTGGTCGAGCGGTGGACAGCATGGTCTGAAAGGGTGGCCCGGCGGCTCGCACAGCAGGTTGAGGGGGTGACCTGCGCCGACGCGCCAGCCCCGCAGGGAAGCATCATGAAACCCGCACGCCTCTCCGCCCTCCTTGGCGCCTTCCTTCTCGCCTTGGCCGCGGCCCTCCCGGCCGCCGCGCAGCAATCGTTCACGGTGTTCGCCATCGCCCCGGCCGCCGCCCAGGACCCCGGCACCTCTGCGGCCGTCACCATCCGCATCCAGGGCCAGGTGGCCGCGCTCCCGGGCTTTGTCTACGACGTCCAGGGCGGCACCCTCGAAGGCGTCCTCGCCCCGGTCCCGGTCGCCGCCAACACCGCCGAGGGAACCGTCTTCGTCCGCCGCGAAACCCCCGGCACCGCGCGGCTCACCGTCAGCTTCGCCGGCCAGCAGCTCGCCGCCGCCGATATCGCCTTCGGCGCCGCCGCCTCCATCCGGGTGACCGCCACGCTCGAAGCCGGTCCCGATGCGGCAGCCCGCACCTGGCGCTACGAAGTCCGCAACGCCGCCGGCGCCCTTGTCGCCACGCTCCAGCTCTCTACCAGCGGCGATGCCCCCACCGGCGCCGCCCTCACCCCCGCCCTGCCCGCCGGCACCTACACCGTGACCCAGGTCCTCGGCGCCGATACCGCCCTCGCCTGCGGGCCCGGCGTCTTCTACGCCGTCACCAGCCCCGCCGGCGCGGTCGCAGTCGTCGAACTCGCTGGCGCCGCCGCCGAGGCCGCCTTCACCATCGTCCCCTGCCCCGATCTGCCGTCCGGCGTCGATGTCCTCATCCCGGTTGATACCATCGTCCCCGGCGCAGGCAGCGGCATCGTCGGCGAACCGGCCCTCGTGCCGCCCGGCGAAACGCCCATCAACCAGGTCGCCGGCGCACGCCAGCCCGGGCCGGGCGTCCTGCCTCCCGCCGCCGGCAATTCTCCCGCCGCCGCCCCGCTCGACCCCGCGCCCTGGCTCGCCCTCGCCGGGCTGGTGCTCCTCATCCCCGGCGCCGGTGTCCTTGCAGCCGCAGCCATCCGGCACCGTCGCTAACACTCCCTGCCCCAGCCTTCCTGGTCAGGAGGCAACCCCGGGCGCGCCGGCCAAGTGGCGCGCCCGGGGTAACTTCTTCCCGTCCTGTCCGTTCTGATTTTACAAAGGCGGGCTTGACGCAAACCCGTACCGTCCGCCATAACCTCCATAGCCCTTGCGGCGCGCAGTGGTGGGTCGAGACGCCGCTGCCATCGCCGCTCAACATCCGGCGCCGGCGGGGTGCGCCCACGAGTCCCGGGGGGGGCTTCATGGTGCGTTCCTCACGGCGGTTTTTTCTGTTCGCCGCCCTTGCACTCTTCGCAGCCGTCGCCTCCGTCGGCCAGCTTCGCCTCGGCGAAACGCCGGCGCGCGCCGCCTTCGACCCCGCTGGGCCCGCCTGGGATCCCCTCTCCGAGTTCGATACCTCCTCCAGCCCGGCGCCTGTCTTCCAGCCGCCGCGGCTCCTCGCCGGCACCAACTCCCACGCCCTTCCCGCCAACGCCGCCACCCGCAACGGCTACTGCCTCGATGTCAACGTCGAAGGCGTGACCGCCGCCGCCACCGGCATCCTCGGCTTCCGCATCACCGCCAAAGACCCCATCAACCCCGCCGACCCGCCCACCATC
>NZ_DAOUAO010000214.1:0-5513 GCF_034433535.1 Tepidiforma sp. | reverse complement strand
CGCGGCCAGCTCTCCGCAGGGCCGTTCAGCATCACCTACATCCAGCTCTTCCTCATCCTCTGCTCCATCGCGATGATGGTCGTCCTCACGCTCATCATCCAGCGTACCCGCCTCGGGCGCGCCATCCGGGCCGTGGCCGAAAACCCCACCAACGCCTCGCTGATGGGCGTCGATGTCAACCGCACCATCGTCTTCGTCTTCATCCTCGGCGCGGCCATGGCGGGTGTGGCAGGTGTGCTCTACGGCCTCTTCTTCCAGACCATCCGCGGCTCGATGGGCTTCATCCCCGGCATCAAGGCGTTCACCGCCGCCGTCCTCGGCGGCATCGGCAGCATCCCCGGCGCCATGGCCGGCGGCTACGCCCTCGGCCTCGCCGAGACTGTCGGCCGGGAGCTCCTCAACCAGCTCCCCGGCATCGACCTCGGCAACCAGTGGCGCGATGTCATCGCCTTCACCCTCCTCGTCGCCATCCTCATCTTCCGGCCCACCGGCATCTTCGCCCAGCGGAGCACCACCCGTGCCTGAGCCAGCCCGCACCCCCGGTCCCGCCCTCAGCCGCCTCCTCGCCTACCGCTGGCCGCTGTTCATCGCACTCGCCGCCACCCTGCCGTTCTGGCTGTCCGATGTCTGGGTCCAGATGCTGGTCTTCGTCACCCTGTTCATCGTCCTCGGCCTCGGGCTCAACGTCGTCGTTGGGTTCGCCGGCCTGCTCGACCTCGGCTACGTCGCCTTCTTCGCCGCCGGCGCCTACACCATGGGCCTGCTCACCTCTCCCGGCTCCCCCATCGATGCCAGCCTGAACTTTTGGCTCATCCTCCCGCTCGGGGTGCTGATCGCCGCCGGCGTCGGGCTCCTGCTGGGCCTGCCGGTCCTCCCCCTGCGCGGCGACTACCTCGCCATCGTCACCCTCGGCTTCGGCGAAATCATCCGCCTCTTCCTCATCAACCGCGACGACCTCACCCGCGGCTCCCAGGGCCTCGCGGCCATCCCGCGCCCCGAACTCGGCGGCTTCGCCATCGACAGCTTCACCCGCTGGTACTACTTCGTCCTGGTCGCCGCCATCCTGGTCGGGCTGGCCACCGCGCGCCTGCGCGACTCCCGCATCGGCCGCGCCTGGGAAGCCATCCGCGAGGACGAAGACGTCGCCGCCGCCATGGGCGTCAACACCACCAAGTACAAGCTCCTCGCCTTCGCCACCGGTGCGGCCATCGGCGGCCTCGGCGGCGTCATCTACGCCTCCTTCATCGGCTTCATCAACCCGGCGGCCTTCTCCCTCCAGGTCTCCATCGACGTCCTCGCCATCGTCATCATCGGCGGCATGGGCAGCACCCCCGGCGTCATCGTCGGGTCGCTCGTCCTGATCGGTATCCCGCGCATCCTGCAGTTCCGCGAAACCTCCGACCTCCTTGCCCGCCTCGAATGGCTCCGTGACGCCCTCAACGCCGTGGTCGGCGGCATCGATGCCATCACCCCCGGGTCCATCGGCCGCCTGCCGGAGGCCTCCACCTGGGGCGCCCAGCTCGCCGATGACACCCGCTTCGTCATCTTCGGCGCCCTGCTCGTCCTGATCATGGTCCTCCGGCCCTCCGGCCTGCTGCCCTCGCGCCGGCGCAGGCTCGAATTCGCCCACGAGGAATCGGCGCCCACGCCGGCAGGTGCCGCATGACCGCCGCCGAGCTGATCGTCGATGGCCTCAGCATGCAGTTCGAAGGGCTCGCCGCCCTTTCCGAAGTGACCCTGCGCGTTCCCCCGGGCCAGGTCCATGGCCTGATCGGCCCGAACGGCGCCGGCAAGACCACCCTCTTTAACTGCCTCACCGGCTTCTATCGGCCAACCTCGGGCGCTATATACCTCAACGGCCAGCGCATCGATGGGCTCCCCCAGCACGTGATCACCGGGCTCGGCATCGCCCGCACCTTCCAGAACATCCGCCTTTTCGCCAACATGACCGTCCTCGAGAACGTCCTTGTCGGCCAGCACCAGCACATTCCCGTGGGCGGCACCGAGATCCTCAGCACCCGCCGGCCCGTCTACCCGCTGCCCATCGAACGCCTCCTCATCCTCCGCGGGTTTCCCCGTGCCGCCCTCAACGGCGTCATCGAAATCGCCGGCGCGATCGCCCGCCCGCCCCGGGTCCGCGCTGCCGAACGCGCCGCCGTGGAACGCGCCCGCCAGCTCCTCGCGGCGGTCGGCCTCCGCGGCCGCGAAAACGACCTCGCCCGCAACCTCCCCTACGGCGACCAGCGCCGCCTCGAAATCGCCCGCGCGCTCGCGGCCCGCCCCGGACTTCTCCTGCTCGATGAACCCACCGCCGGCATGAACCCGCAGGAAGCCTCCGCCATGGTCTCCCTCATCCGCCGCATCCGCGACGACTTCGCGACCACCATCATCCTCATCGAGCACCAGATGCGCGTCGTGATGGGCGTCTGCGAAGAGATCACCGTCCTCGATTACGGCCGCAAAATCGCCGAGGGTCCGCCGGCGGAGATCCAGCGCAACCCGACCGTCATCGAAGCCTACCTCGGCACCCGCGCCATCCACGGAGGCGGCCATGCCGCTCCTTGATGTCCAGGACCTTCGCGCCGGCTACGGCGCCATCCTCGCCGTGAAAGGCATCTCCCTCACGGTCGAGCAGGGCGAAATCGTCACCCTCATCGGCTCCAACGGGGCCGGCAAATCCACCACCCTCCGCGCCATCTCCGGCGTCATCCGCCCGCGCTCCGGCCAGGTCACCTTCAACGGCCAGCGCATCGACCGCCTGGCGCCCCACGCCATCGTTCGCCTCGGCCTCTCCCACGTTCCCGAGGGCCGCGGGATCTTTCACTCCCTGACCGTCTACGAAAACCTCCTCATGGGCGCCTACCAGCGCTCCGACCCCCTCGACGACGACCTCGAGCGCGTCTACCGCCTCTTCCCCCGCCTCAAGGAGCGCCTCCGCCAGCCTGCCGGTACCCTTTCCGGCGGCGAACAGCAGATGCTCGCCATCGGCCGCGCCCTGATGGCCCGTCCCCGGCTGCTCCTCCTCGACGAGCCCTCCATGGGCCTCTCCCCGGTCCTCGTCGAAACCATCTTCCAGGTCATCCAGGCCATCCGGCGGGAAGGAGCCACCGTCCTCCTCGTCGAGCAGAACGCCCTCATGGCCCTCGAAATCGCCGACCGCGCCTACGTCCTCGAATCCGGCCTTATCACCCTCTCCGGCACCGGCCCCGAGCTCTCCCGCGACGACGCCGTCCGGCGCGCATACCTCGGCGAGGCCTGACCGCTCGACCCTTCCGCGCCCGCCGCTAGGATCATCCCTGCGCAACCCGGCAATGGCCGCACCGGCGTCCCCCGAAACGGGACAGCGCTGGCACAATTTGCCACAATACGCGCCGCAGCATCCTATCCCGACAGCGAGGCCCCCATGGACGCCCTCCAGGGCATCACCGTCCTCGATTTCACCAGCCACATCGCCGGCCCCTACTGCACCAAGCTCCTCGCCGACCTCGGCGCCCGCGTCATCAAGGTCGAGCGCCCCGGCGGCGACCCTGCCCGGGGCCTCCCGCCGTTCCTCAACGATGAGCCCGGCCCCGACCGCTCCGCGACCTTCCAGTACCTCAACACGAACAAAGAATCCGTCGTCATCGACCTGAAGCAGCCGGCCTCCCGCGACCTCGTCCGGGCGCTGATGCAGCAGGCCGACCTCGTCATCACGTCCAGCCCGCCGCGCGTCGAGACCGCGCTCGGCATCGATTACGCCACCCTTTCGTCGTACCACCAGGTGCCCGTCGTCGCCATCACCAACTTCGGCCACGAAGGCCCCTACCGCGACTACTCCCTCGATGACCTCGTCCTCTACGCCATGGGCGCCGAGATGTACTCCCACGGCCTCGCCGACCGCGAGCCGCTCAAACTCGGCGGCACCGCCGCAACCCTCCAGTGCGGCGCAATGGCGGCGGTCGCCGCCCTCGGCGCCCTGACTGCCTTCGAAGTCCACGGGACCGCCCAGCTCGTCGATGTCCCCTGCTTCAACGTCCAGGTCAACAACATCGACCGCCGCTCCTCCAGCATCCTCGCCTACCGCTTCTCCGGCCGCGTCCAGGACCGGCCCGCCTCCGCCATCTCCGGCCTCGCCGGCGGCATCTATCCCGTCGCTGATGGCTACGTCGAAATTGCCGCGCTCCCGGGCACCTACTGGCGGCGCTTCGCTGAGATGATCGGCGACGAAACCCTCCAGGACCCGAAGTGGGACAGCCCCCTCGCCGCCCTCCAGCCCGGGGCCCGCGAAACCGTCGACGCCATCGTCTACCCCTGGATGCTCAGCCGCACCCGCGCCGAGGTCTGGGAGGCCGCGCGCGAGCACCATGTGATGTGCGGGCCCCTGTACACCGGCCTCGACCTCCACAACGACGAGAACTTCCGCGAGCGCGGCCTCTGGACCACCATCGACCACCCTGACCTCGGTACCCTGCCCATGCTCGGGCGCCCCTACATCTTCGAGAAGACCCCCTGGCGCATCCGTTCTGCCGCGCCGCGCCTCGGCGAACATACGCGCCCGGTCCTCGCCGAAGCCGGGATCGAACCGGCCGCCATCGACCAGCTCACCGCCGCAGGAGTCATCGCATGACCACCGCCCCGCTTCCCCTCCAGGGTATCCGCATCTGCGACTTCACCGCCGTCTGGGCCGGCCAGACCGCCACCATGTACCTGGCCGACCTCGGCGCCGAGTGCATCAAGGTCGAAAACCCCTTCATCTGGAACCCCATGACCCGCGCCGCCTCCCCGCGCATGAACGCCATGATGGCCCAGCTCATGCCGCCCTGGATCGCAGGCCACCCGCCGGAGCCCGGCCCGCGTCCCTGGAACAACAGCCCGGCGTTCATCCAGGTGCTTCGCAACAAGAAGTCCTTCACCGTTGATTCCCGCCGGCCCGAGGGACTCGCTATCGTCAAACAGCTCATCGCTATCTCTGATATCCTCGCCGAGAACCTTGCCATCGGGACCCTCGAAAAACTCGGCCTCAACGACGACGCCATCCGGGCCATCCGCCCCGACATCATCATCCTCCACATGCCCGCCTTCGGTCGGACCGGCGCCTACGTCGAGGGCCGCGGCTACGGCGCCCACATCGATTCCGTCGCCGGCTCCACCATCCTCCGCGGCTACCGCGACACCGCCCCCATGGACAACGTCAGCATCTTCGCCGGCGACTTCTGGGGCGGGATGCACGGCGCAGTCGCGGTCCTCGCCGCGCTCCGCCACCGCCGTCGAACCGGCGAGGGCCAGGTCATCGAGATGGCCCAGGTCGAATCCTCCTCCCACATGTTCCCCCAGGCCGCCCTCGATGCCGCCTGGAACGGCCGCGAACACCGCACGATCGGCAACCGTTCCATCGAAGGCCACGTCCCCTCGGGCGTCTTCCCGACCAGCACCGCCGACCGCTGGATCGCCATCTCCTGCCGCTCCGATGCCGAGTGGCGGGCCCTTGTGGCCTACATGGGCAACCCCTCCTGGGCCCTCGACGACGCCCTCGC
>NZ_DAOUAO010000213.1:0-12199 GCF_034433535.1 Tepidiforma sp. | reverse complement strand
ACCAGGACATCCTCACCATCAAGCAGCAGCGCCACGGCATCATCCAGCTCAACCGGCCCGAAAAGATGAACGCCCTCAGCCACAACCTCCGGGCCGAACTCTTCGATGCCGTCAAAGACTTCGAAATGGACCCCGAGGTCCGCGTCATCATTATCCGCGGCTCCGGCCGCGCCTTCTCCGCCGGCTACGACCTCTCCGGCATCTCCCGCACCGCCGACGACCGCGACTACGTCGAGCGGCGCTCCGGCCTCCCCAACGTCGGCCCCATCCACCCGGGGCAGGGCCAGTGGCCGCAGCACCTCCTCAGCGGCTACTGGATCCTCTGGGAGTGCACCAAGCCGATCATCGCGCAGGTCCACGGCTACTGCCTCGCCGGCGGTACCGAACTCGCCACCATGTGCGACCTCATGGTCGTCGCCGAGGACGCCATCATCGGCTACCCGCCCGTCCGCGCCATGACCCCGGTCGACATCATCTACCACCCCTGGCACCTGCCCATGCGCAAGGTGCGCGAACTCCTCTACACCGGCGACAGCGTCACCGGCCGCGAAGCCGCGGAGCTCGGCTGGGCGAACCGCGCCGTCCCCATCGACCGCCTCTGCGAAGTCACCGAAGCCCTCGCCGAGCGCATCGCCAACGTCGATGGCCCCATGCTCCAGATGACCAAGCGCCAGGTCAACCGCGTCTACGAAATCATGGGCTTCCGCACCTCGCTGCAGGTCGGCGGCGATATCCAGGAGCTCGGCCGCGTCCGCCCCGGCGGCGAAACCTTCGGCCGCATCGCCCGCGAAAAGGGCCTCAAGGCCGCCCTCGACTGGCGCGACGGCCCGTTCGGCGATTACGGCTCGGCCCCCGCCGACGCCCCCAAGCCCGCCGCCGCGACCTGGTAGCCGATGCCCGACGTCCCGCTCCACCTCGCCGAGCGCTTCGCAGCCACCGAGCTCCACCGCCTCCTCGGGCTCGAACTCCTCGAAGCACGCCCCGGCTTCGCCCGCATCGAACTCCGCACCTCCCCCGCCACCCTCTCC
This sequence comes from Tepidiforma sp., assembly GCF_034433535.1. Lineage (GTDB taxonomy): Bacteria > Chloroflexota > Dehalococcoidia > Tepidiformales > Tepidiformaceae > Tepidiforma. The sequence goes on along the minus strand of NZ_DAOUAO010000213.1, from coordinate 11,171 downwards.
GGGGTCGGCGGGGCGGTGCACGGCGGGGTCCTCGCCGCCATGGTCGATATCGCCATGCTCTTCGCGCTGCAGGCCAGCCTCGAGCCGGACGACATCCCCAACGGCACCGCCGACCTCGGCATCACCTACCTGCGCCCCGTCCACGGCGCCCGCGCCCTCGCCGAGGCCAGCATCGTCCGCAAGGGCCGCTCTATCGCCTACGCCGAGGTCTCCATCTTCGATGAGCGCGGCACCCTCTGCGCCCGGGGCCGCACCAGCTACGCCCTCCGCCGTTCTGAAGCGTGAGCCCTCAGCTCCCGGCGTCCGCCAGCGCCGCTGCCACCCGCTCCTCCATCCGCTCAGCCAGCCGGATGACGAAGCCGACGTCCTCCACCCCGGCCACGCTCGTCGCCTGCAGGGCGTGGATCACCCGCCCCGTGCGGAAGCAGACGGTCGTATCCACGAACGTGGGGTTCCCCTCCTCGAACTGCCGCACCATGAATCCGCTCGCCCCATCGCCGATCTCCGGCACCAGCAGCGGCTCGAGCAGCACCGTGTTTTCCAGCGGTAAGCCGCATCCGAACTCCTCGAGCGAGCGCTGCGCCGCCGTCTCGTCGGTGTAGAGCGTGGAGATGGCCGTCACCGCCAGCACCGGGCCAAGCCCCGCCGGCCCGAAGAGGCTCACATAGTTGCGCAGCCGCCCCTGCGCCTCCAGCTGCCGCAGCTTCGCCTCCACATCGTCCGTTTCGAACACGTTCGCCCAGGCTTCGTTCAGGAACTCCCCCGGCGCCTGCTTTTCGAACCCCGCCGGCAGGTCCTCGGCGCGCAGCGACATCGCTTCCAGGTCGTAGGCATCATCGGAGAGCCCCGTTGGATAGCGCGGACCGTCGTCGCCGCAGCCGGCCGCCGCCAGCCCCAGGGCCAGCACCAGCACGCCCGCCAGCAGCCGAACCGTCCCCATGTGCCCTTCCTCCGGAATTGCCCTATCGTACGCCAGCAGCCGCCCCGCGGCGCAATCCCCTCCCGAGGAACCCGCGATGCCCCTCTCCGTCGAAGACCAGCTCGCCATCCAGCAGCTCTACGCCCGCTACAACCACGCCATCGATTCCGGCAACGGCGCCGATTGGGCCGCCTGCTTCACCCCCGATGGCACCTTCTCCTCCGCCACCGGCAACTTCGCCGGCCGCGACCAGCTCCGCGCCTTCGGCGACGCCTTCGCCCAGCGCCTCAAGGCCCGCCACTGGACCAACAACCTCGTCCTCGATGGCGACGGCGATGAGGCCACCGGCTCGTGCTACCTCATGCTCCTCCGCCTCGCCCCGGGCGAACAGCCGCCGGCCTCCATCCTGACCACCGCCATCTACCGCGACCGCCTCGTGCGCACGGCCGAAGGCTGGAAGTTCGCCGCCCGGACGGTCGTCGGCGACGCCTGACCCGGCCGCCCGCCCACGGTGAAATCCCTCCTCGCGCTCGCGCTCCTCACCTTCTTCGCGGTCACCATCGTGCTCGCCGTCGTCTTCCGAAACCGGCAGGCGCGCGATACCCTGCGCTTCCTCCGCAACGTCGCCTATGGCTACATCGTCGCCATCGTCCTGATCGCCGCCTGGCGCCTTTGGTTCAGCTGAGATGCGCATCCTCATCGCGCCCCAGGAGTTCAAAGGCAGCCTCTCTGCCGACGAGGCCGCCGACGCCATCGCCGCCGGCATCCGCTCCGCGCAGACGGGCTGGGAGCTCGACCTCCTCCCCCTCTCCGATGGCGGCCCCGGCTTCCTCGATGCCGTCCGTCATGCCGTCCGCGCCGATACCCTCGCCGCCGTCGTCAGCGACCCCCTGGGCCGCCGCGTCCTCGCCCGCTACCTCCGCCTCCGCGACTCCGGCGAACTCGTCCTCGAAGCCGCCCAGGCTAACGGGCTCCTGCATCTCGCACCCGAAGAACGAGACCCCCTCCGCGCCGACACCTTCGGAGTAGGCCAGCTCCTCGCCGAGGCGGCCAGCCTCGAACCGCCGCGCATCACCATCGGCCTCGGCGGCAGCGCCACCACCGATGCCGGCACCGGCGTCCTGCGCGCCCTCGGCGCCCGCTTCCTCGATGCAGCCGGCACCGACCTGCCCCCCGGCGGCGGCCCGCTCATCAACCTCGAAGCGATCGTATGGAACCCGCCCCCGTGGCTCGGGCGCATCCCGGTCCGCCTCGCCGCCGACGTGACCGCGCCCCTCTGCGGCCCCGAGGGCGCAGCCCTCCGCTACAGCCCCCAGAAGGGCGCCTCACCCGCCCAGGCCGACCACCTCGAGGCCGCCCTCCACCGCTTCGCCGCCGTCACCCGCCGCCTCACCGGCATCGACCTCCGCACCCTGCCCGGCGCCGGCGCCGCCGGGGGGCTCGCCGGTGGCCTGCATGCCTTCCTCGGCGCACCCATCCTGCCCGGCTTCGAAATTGTCGCCGAGGTCACCCGCTTCGCCGAACGGCTCGCTGCCGCCGACCTCGTCGTCACCGGCGAGGGCAGCTACGACGAGCAGTCCCTCCAGGGCAAAGTCACCGGCCGCGTCCTCGAAGCCGCCCGCGCAGCCGGCCGCCCCGCGGTCATCTTCGCCGGGCGCGCCAGCCTGCCCGGCGCCCGCACCATCCTGAAGCGCGAACCCGACCCCGCCCGCGCGATGGAGCGCGCCGCCCCCCTCCTCCGCGAACTCGCCGCAGAATGGTCGCGCGAGGCTGGAGCCGCCAGCTAGCCCGCGCTCTCGCCAGCCTCCACCGGCCCGGCGTGCCGCGTCCACAACCGAATCGCTTCCCGCAGGCGATGCGCCGTTGCCGGGTCCACCTCCGCCTCGCCGAGCACGCAATCCTGCAGGTGGCGCTCCAGCAGCAGCACCCCCGCCCGCTCAAGGCCCGAACGCGCCGCCAGCAGCTGCGTCAGCACATCCTCGCAGCAGCGCTGCTCCTCCACCATCTTGCGCAGCCCGCGCACCTGCCCCTCCACCCGCGCCAGGCGGTCCAGCAGCCGCTTTTGCTCCTCCGGTGTCATCCCCGCACCTCCTCGATAGGGCATTGACGAACATACCCCTTGGGGGTATAGTGACAGCACCGGGACACGACCGCAACTCCCGCCCAGAAAGGAACCACCCGCCATGTCCGATGTCCGCGAAGTCACCGATGCCACCTGGGAGCACGACGTCGTCAAGTCCGAACTCCCCGTCCTCGTCGATTTCTGGGCACCCTGGTGCGGCCCCTGCCGCATGGTCGCCCCCATCGTCGAAGAGCTCTCCCGCGAATACGCCGGCAAGGTCAACTTCCTGAAGATCAACACCGACGAAAACCCGATGACCCCGGCCAAGTTCGGCATCCGCAGCATCCCCTCGCTCCTCATCTTCAAGAACGGCGAGCTCAAGGGCACCATCGTCGGCTTCCGCCCCAAGAGCGACCTCAAGAAGCGGCTCGACGAAGCCCTCGCCTGAGCCCCGGTCTTCAGCGTCCTCGCCACCCGCGGCCGCCGGGCTCACACCGGCGGCCGTTTCCACTCCCGGAGCCAGCCCCATGACCGACTACGACATCGCCATCGTCGGCGCCGGCGGCGCCGGCCTCACGGCCGCCATCTACGCCGCCCGCGCCCGGCGCAAGACCATCCTCTTCGAAGCCAGCGTCACCGGCGGGCAGATCGCCACCACCGATATCGTCGAGAACTACCCCGGCTTCCCCGACGGCATCAATGGCTTCGACCTCGCCCAGCTCATGTTCCGCCAGGCCGAAAAGTTCGGCGCCGAGTTCGCCTATGAGCCGGTCACCGCGCTCGAACGGCTGCCCTCCGGCGAGTTCCGCGTGGCCACCTCCGAGCCCACCATCACCGCTCGCGCGGTCATCGTCACCGCCGGCGCCTCCTACAACAAGCTCGGCGTTCCCGGCGAGGCGGAATTCACCGGCCGCGGCGTCTCCTACTGCGGCACCTGCGATGCCGCCTTCTTCACCGGCCAGCACGTCATCGTCGTCGGCGGCGGAGATTCCGCCATCGATGAGGGGCTCTTTATCACCCGCTACGCCGCCTCCGTCACCGTGGTCCACCGCCGCGACACGCTCCGCGCCTCCGCCATCCTCCAGGAGCGCGCCTTCGCGAACCCCGCCATGCGCTTCCGCTGGAACACCGTGGTCGAAGCCATTGAGGGCGGCGAGAAGGTCGAGCGCGTCCGCCTCAAGAACCTCATCACCGGCGAAACCGAGACGGTCCCCATCGACGGCGTCTTCATCTTCATCGGCCAAACGCCCAACAACCACCTTCTCCAGGGCCTGGTCGAACTCGACGCCGGCGGGCACGCCATTGTCGACCTCGACATGTCGACCTCCGTGCCCGGGCTGTTCGTCGCCGGCGACCTCCGCACGAAGGCCGCACGCCAGCTCATCAGCGCCGCCGGCGACGGCGCCACCGCCGCCATCTCGGCCGAGCACTACCTCGCCGCCCACGACGCCCGCCCCGAGCGTCACGGGTAACGCCCGCCCGCTCGCGCGAAACCCCCTTCGCATTCGACCCGCCGGGGCGTAGGATCCCGCCATGCCCCTCTACGAGTTCCGCTGTGCGAAATGCGGCGCCATGTCCGAGGTGTTCGCCCGCTCCGTGATGGCCAGCGTCACCCCTCCCGAGTGCCCTGCCGCGCCCGGCCAGCGCGGCCACGAAATGCGCCGTGTCGTCTCCACCTTCGTCCGCCACAAGACCCTCCGCGACCAGATCGAAGAGGCCGAGGCAAAGTACGGAAAGGAAGTCGATGCGGCCATGGGCCCGGCCCCGGACGTGGGCAAATACGCCCGCCGCTACGAAAAGCTCGCCAAAGACCTCCCGCCTGAGCCCCGCTAAAGCGCGCTACTCGCCGATCAGGTGGCGCAGCTTGCGCGCCGCCTCCGCGTCGATCACCTCGTCCTCGAACCGCGCCACCCACGCGCCCTCGGCGCGCGCCGCCTCATACGCCTCCACCGCGGCGTTCGCACGGTCCTTGGCCAGCTTCCCCGGCGCGAACACCGCGTTCGCCGTGACCACGTACCGAACCTCCGGCAGGATGGCGCCCGCGAACCCGCACCGGGCGAGGTACGTCAGCTCCAGCCCATCGCTCGTCACCAGCGGCGATTGACCAAGCGCCCGGCAGACGGCGACCACCTTGCCCCGCGCGTAGGCCAGCCGCTCGCCGCGCTGCTCCGCCCGCGCCCCGAGGTCACGCGCCAGGCGGTCGGCGTGCAGCACCAGGCCGCCCACCCGCGGCGCAGCCATCGCGATCGCCTCGGCATGCAGCAGCCCGCGGGCGGTATCGATCACCGGGAAGACCAGCGTGTCTCCCGGCTCGATCCCCCGCCGCAGCTCGAACTCGCGCAGCGCCACCGCCATGTCGCGCACGTCCTGCGGCTCGACCGCGTGCGGGAAGAGCACCCCGCGCACCAGCGGGCTCAGGATGGCGTCGAGGTCGTCGCGCAGCATCCGCGTCTTCGGGTGATTGACCATCACCAGTGCCGCCTTCTCTGCCTGCCCGGCCGCGGCCAGCACGCCCGTGACCTCCCGCCGCGCCTCCGCGATCGGCACCCGCGCATCCGCGAGGCTCAGCAGAATCGCGTCCGCCTGCGACCCCAGCGCATCCTGGACCCGGTCGAGCCCGCCGGCCCCAACGTCCACCACGCTGCGCAGCCGCATCACCGCATCGCCCCCCCAATATAGCCGCCCACAATCAGCGGCGGGGGTTCCAGCATCGCGAGGTGCAGGTCCTGGACCAGCCCCATGATCCCCTGCAGGTGGTCGAGCGCGTGCCGGTACATCACCTCGGCGATCCACTGGCAGGTCAGCGGCCCCCAGCGCGTGTCCGTCCGGTATTTCGTCCAGGTCGCATCGCCCATCGCCCGGAAGATCGCCAGCTCCTCATCCCGCATCCGCTGGATGTCCGCCATGATCTCCGCCAGTGGCTCGGCGGGGTCGTACCGGCGTTCCCGCCACTCCCGCCGCGAGTAGTCGCGCGGGTCGAGCATCTCCGGCACCGTCGCCCACCGCAGCAGCGGCAGGTAGACCTCCTGCTCCATGTCGCGCAGGTGCGAAAGGTGCTCGTGGATCGACCACTCCGTTTCCACCGGCCGGTAGTGGCCCTGCTCCTCCACCAGCCCGCGCACCACCCACGCGATGTCGTCGGTCACCGCCCGCAGGCGTGCCAGCAGCTCCGTTCGATACGTCCCGGTTTCGCTCATTGGCGCCTCCGTGCCCCGCTCGGCCAAGTCTACGCCAAATCGATCACCGGTGCGAGCAGTTTCTCAGAGGATCGGCAGGTACTCGCGCAGCTCGAAGTCCGTGATGTGCCGCCGGTAGCGGTCCCATTCGATCCGCTTGTTCGCGATCAGGCTCTCGAACACGTGGTCGCCCAGCGCCTCGCGCAGGAAGGTCGATTTCTCCGCCACCTCGATCGCCTCGATCAGCGAGCCGGGCAGCATCTCGATGCCCCGCGCCGCGCGCTCCGCCGGGCTCAGCTCGAAGACGTTCTCCTCGACCGGCGGCGGCAGCGGCCGCTCGTTCTCGATCCCGTCGAGCCCCGCGGCCAGCATCACCGCGAACGCCAGGTACGGGTTGCAGGCCGAATCTGGCGAGCGGTACTCGATGCGCGTATGGATCTCTTTCCCGGGCTTGTACTCGGGGATGCGGATCAGGTCGCTCCGGTTGCGCCGGGCCCAGCTCAGGTAGACCGGGGCCTCGAACCCCGGCAGCAGCCGCTTGTAGCTGTTCACCCACTGGTTGGTGACCAGCGTGATCGCCCGCGCGTGGTAGAGCAGCCCGGCGATGTAGCCCTTGGCCACCGCGCTCAGGTGGTACGGGTCATCCGGGTCGAAGAAGGCGTTCCGCTCACCCTTGAAGAGCGACTGGTGCACGTGCATGCCGCTCCCGTTCACGTGCTCGAGCGGCTTCGGCATGAAGGTCGCGTAGACGCCGTTGGCCGCTGCGATCTCCTTCACCACCAGCCGGTAGGTCATCGCCGCATCGGCCATCGTCAGGGCGTCCGTGTAGCGCAGCGTGATCTCGTGCTGGCTGGGCGCCACTTCGTGGTGGCTGTACTCCACCTCAATGCCCATCGCCTCCAGCGTGAGCACCGTCTCGCGCCGCAAATCGTGGGCGGCATCGCTCATCTGGTCGAAGTAGCCGCCCCGGTCCAGCGGCACCGGCTCGGTCTCCGACTTGAAATAGAAGTACTCCATCTCCGGGCTCACGTAGAACGTGTAGCCGAGGTCCGCGGCCCGCTTCAGCTGCCGCTTCAGTACGTAGCGCGGGTCGCCCTCGAACGGCTCGCCGCCCGGGTAGGTGATATCGCAGAACATCCGCGCGACGCCGGCCTCCTTCGGCCGCCACGGCACCAGCTGGAACGTCGCCGGGTCCGGCCGCGCCACCATGTCCGACTCATCGATGCGCGCGAACCCCTCGATGCTGCTCCCGTCGAACCCCATCCCCTCTTCCAGCGCCTTCTCCAGCTCCTCCACCGTGATGGCGAAGCTCTTCAGCGACCCCACAATGTCGGTGAACCACAGCCGGATGAACTTGACCTTGTGCTCCCGGCACGCCGAAATCACATAGTCCGCAGATTCGCTCATCGCGACACCTCCCGGTCCCGGTCGGCAGGCCCACGGCCGCCAGCGTGATTCTAGCCCCGGCGTGTTACGGCCACGTTGCCCGGCTCAGCCGCGCCCGCGCCCCCCAACCCCCCGCCCGAACAGGTCGTACGGCCCGGCGTCGTCGATCCGCACCCGCACCCGTTCGCCCGGCGCAGCCTTGCCCCGCGCGAAGACGAGCCCGTCCACCTCCGGCGCCTCCCGGTAGGTGCGGCCCGCCACCACCGGCCGACCGTCCTCGTCCTCGCCGGTGCCCTCCACCAGCAGGTCGAGCGTCCGCCCCACGAACCGTTGCGCGCGCCGCGCCGAAACCCCCTGCTGCATCGCCATGAACCGATCGCGCCGCTCGGCCTTCACCTCATCCGGCACCTGCCCCTCCATCCCGTATGCGCCGGTCCACTGCTGCCGCGAATAGGTAAAGCAGCCCGCGTGGTCGAACTCCACCGCCTGCGCGAAAGCCAGCAGCTCCTCGAACTCCTCCTCCGTCTCGCCCGGGAAGCCGGCAATGAACGACGTCCGCAGCACGATGTCCGGCATCGCGCGGCGCAGCTCCTCAATAAAGCGGTACACCCGCTCGAGGTTGTGGGGCCGCTTCATCCGCCGCAGCACCGCCTCGCTCCCGTGCTGGAGCGGCATATCGAGGTAGTGCACCACGTTGGGGAGCTCCGCCATTGTCGCGATCAGCTCGGGCGTCACCCGGCTGGGGTAGGCGTACATCAGCCGCAGCCACGTCCCCGGGCCAACCGCCTCGCTCAGCATCCGCAGCAGCCCGGGCAGCCCGCTCCCCACCGGCATGCCCAGGTCCTCGCCCCAGGCGGTCGTGTCCTGCCCCACCAGCACCAGCTCCTTCGCCCCGGCCGCCACCAGCCGCTGCGCCTCCTTCACCAGCAGCCCCGCCGGCGCCGAGCGGAGCCCGCCCTTGATCTTCGGGATGACGCAGAACGTGCACGGCGCATCGCACCCATCGGAGATCTTGAGGTACGCGCTCGGCCCATCCACCCGGACGTTGCTCTCGGGAATATCGAAGATCGCCCCCGGGTCCACCTGCAGGAGGCGGGCCACCTCGGTCCACTGCCCCACCCCGAAGACGTGGTCCACGCCCGGCGTCTCCTCCTTCACCTGCCGCCCGTAGAGCTGCGTCATGCACCCGGCCACGATCAGCGTCTGCCCCTCCCGCTTGCCGGCCGCCAGCTCCTGCACCGCCGCCATCGATTGCGCCTGGCTCTGCTCGATGAACCCGCACGTATTCACGATGATCGCGTCCGCCTCCGCCGGGTCGGCCACCGGCCGCAGCTCGCCGCCCGCCAGCAGCCGCTCCAGGTGCGAACTATCGACGTCGTTCTTCGGACAGCCGAGCGTCACGAGGTGGTAGGTCCGCGGCGCCGCCATCACTGGCCCTCGCTCACGACGATCTGGACCCGCGAACCCTGCGCCATCTCCACCTCCGGCGCCGGCGACTGGTCGATGACCACCCCCGCCGGCTGATTGCTCCGCACGCGCTGGATCAGCGGTTCGAACCCCGCCTCCCTGATGGCCGCTACCGCGATCGCCTCCTGCACCCCGCGCACATCCGGCACCAGCCCCGGCGTCACCGGGAGGCCGCTGCGCGTCACCGGCGTCGGTTCGTTGGCGGCGGTGGTCGGGCTGCCGCCCGTCCCCAGCTGCCCCGGCGGCACGCTCTCGTCGTCGCCGGCGAGATTCGCCAGCAGCCAGGCGAGGAACACCACCCCCAGGATCGCCACGATGGCTACGATGGCTACCACCGCCGACCGCGTCTGCGCGGCCGGGTCGGTGTTCAGCCGCCGCGCCGGCGAGGGCACACCGATATCCACGCCGATCACCGGCTCCCACCCCGCCTCCGCGGCAGCCGGCCGTGGCCGCGCGCCCCCCTGCCCCGCCGGGCGGCCGCCACCGATGACGGGCCGCTCGTCCCCGGCCGGGCGGGTTCGCCACGCCGGCCGCGACGCCGAAAGCGGGCTCAGTGGGCGGTCCATGCTCGGGCGCTCCGGCTCCACCGCCGCCCTGCGCGGCTCCTCCTCGTCCTCCCGCGGGAACATCGCCAGCACTTCCTGCGGGTCGAGCCCGAGGTACTGCGAGTACGAGCGCAGGAACCCCCGCGCGTACACCGGCGCCGGGATCACCTCGAACTGCTCCGACTCGAGCGCCTGCAGATACCGTCGCGAAATGCGCGTATCCCGTTCGGCGTCCTCGAGCGTCAGGCCGCGCGCCTCGCGCGCACGCGTCAGCAGGCTCCCCAGTTCACCCATACACGTCTGAAACCCGTCGGGGGTACGGCGAACGTATCAGGTTCCCCTCCTAAACGGTAGCCGCCCGAAAACCCGCCTATCCCCGGCCGTCATTGGCCCCCGGAGCCCTCGAGCACGCCGGTGATCCACTCCACCCCGTGGCCCTCCCGGGGGCCGACCCGCCCCGTTGCCCGCAGCTTTGCGAGCGTCTCCGCGAACGCTTCGAAGTGCCGCAGCATCACCCCAAGGTGGATGTACAGCCGGTAGCCCAGCGCCGCCGCCTCCTCCGGCGTGACCAGCCATGTGTTCAGCAGCATCGGCACCCCCGCCAGCGCCTCCGCCGCCCAGGCGATGCTCTCCCGGTCCTTCAGCCCGTCGAGGAAGACGAGGTCCGCGCCGGCCGCGAAGTACCGCCGCGCCCGCTCCGCCGCCTCCTCCCGCCCCAGCGGCGCCAGCGCATCGGTCCGCGCGATGATCACCAGCGAGGGGTCGCGCCGGGCAGCCACCGCCGCCCGCACCTTCAGCTCCATCTCCTCCGCCGGGATCACCCGCTTCCCCTCGAGAAAGCCGCAGCGCTTCGGCCACTCCTGGTCTTCGATGTGCAGCGCCGCGACCCCCGCCCGCTCGTACACCTCCACCGTCCGCCGCACATTCAGCTCGTTGCCGTAGCCGGTATCCGCATCGGCGATGACCGGCACGTTCACTGCCGCCGCGATGCGGGCCGCGTTGGCCGCCATTTCCCCCAGCCCGATGAGCCCGCGGTCCGGCAGCCCCCACGAGGCCGCAGTGCCGAACCCGCTCATGTACACCGCCTCGAACCCGGCCGCCTCCGCCAGCTTCGCCTGCACCCCGTCGAACACAAACGGCGCGACCACCAGCCCGCGCGCCATCGCTGCCCGCAGCTGCGCCCCCGGGGATGCCCTGCCGTCCACGCCGCGATTCTCCCCGCCGCCGCCCGGGCTGTCCACGCGCTACGCCCGCCGCAGGTGGATGGCTGCCCAGTCTCGCTCCAGCCGCGTCTCCACGTGCGCGAATCCGCGCGGTTCCACCGCCCCCCGCACCCGCGGGATGTCCGGTTCGAGCACGCCCGAGAGCAGCAGGTCGCCGCCCGGCCGGACCGCCCGTTCGAAAACCGGCGCCAGCCCGATGTTCGCATCGGGGCTGATGTTCGCCACCACCAGGTCGTAGCTGCCAACGGTCTCGGGGTCGACCCGGCCGGCCCGCACCGCCACCCGGTCCGCCACGCCGTTGGCGGCGCAGTTGCGCGCGGCCACCTCCGCCGCGATCGGGTCAATGTCGATCGCGTCCACGTGTGCGGCCCCCAGCTTCACCGCCGCAATCGC
>NZ_DAOUAO010000212.1:0-12048 GCF_034433535.1 Tepidiforma sp. | reverse complement strand
GCACCTGACCGACCAGCAGAAGCGCCAGGAGTACGACAAGGCGCACCCGCGGGCGTAGGCAGGCCCGGGCGGGCCGGCGAGCCGCCGTGAGGTTTCAGTTGCCGGGCGCGCCGCCGAGGGCAGCGAGCAGTTCCTGGCGGCTGCGGCCCAGCGCCGCGAAGAAGGCCGGCGACACTTCGCCGGAGCGGATAGTCGCGCGCGCCAGGTCGGCGGCGGTGATGGTGGCGGCGCCGGTTTCGCGGGCCGTGCGTGCGGCGAGGCTGATGCACTCGCGCGCGCCGGGGCCGAAGACGATGTCGCGGTCGAGCGGGTCGGCGCCGGTGCCGTGGACGGCGATGACCGCCGCTTCGAGCGCGGCAGGCTCCGGGCCGGGGGCGGCGCTGCGCGCGAGGACGGCGAAGGCGGCAGCGAGCAGGTGCTCGGGGGTGACGATGGCGACGCGGTGGCGGTAGCAGAGCGCCTGGGCTTCGCGGAGGGCCCGCGCGGCGCCGACATCGAGGCTCAGGGGTTCTTCGCTCATTACAGTCAGCCGGTGCGGATTTCGAGCGGGCGCGCAGCCGCGGCAGGCGCGATATCGAGCACTTCGAGTTCGACGCCGTCGCCGCGGAGATCGCGCTGGAGGGAGTAGACGATGTCGACGCGGGCATCGAGGTCGGCCTCGGCCTGGCGGAAGGCGATGCCGCGCCAGGTGACGCGGCCATCGCGCAGGGTGAGGCGGAGGTGGGAACGGTCGGCGCCGACGGGGCGGGCCTCGCGCAGTTCGACGCCGCGGCTGAGGAGGACGGGTTTGCGGTTGCCGTGGCCGGTAGGTTCGAAGGCCATGAGGCCCTTGATTTCGAGGCCGTCGAGGTCGGCGAGGGAAGCCTGGGCATCGACTTCGATGACGCGGGCGGCCGGCTGACAGCCGAGCTGTTCGGCGGCGGTGGCGATGAGGCGGTCGCGGAGGAGCTCCAGGTTCTCGTTGCGCACGGTGAAGCCGGCGGCCGAGCGGTGACCTCCGTGGCGGACGAGAAGCGCCTTCTCCTTGCGGATGGCCACCACGATATCGAAGCCGGGGACGCTGCGTGCGCTGGCGCGGCTCTCCTCGGGACCGCGTGAGAGGACCACGGCAGGCCGGTTGCGGCGCTCGGCGAGGCGGGAAGCGACGAGACCCACGATGCCGGGGGAGATGTGCTCGCTGGCGACGAAGAGCAGCGGGGCGTCTTCGGGGCCGAGCAGCTCCTCGGCCAGCGCCGTGGCCTCCTCGGTCTGGCGCTGGCGTTCGCGGTTGAGGGCATTGAGCTGCTCGGCGAGGGTAGCTGCGGCAGCGGCGGTCGGCGCGAGCAGGAGCTGGAGGGCGAGGTTGGCATGGGCGAGCCGACCGGCGGCGTTCATGCGGGGGCCGAGGGCGAAGCCGAGCGTCTCGGCGGTGAAGCGCTCGGGCGCAACGCCGGAGACCCGGGCAAGGGCCTGCAGCCCGGGCCGGAGGCCGGCGCGCATGGCTTCGAGGCCGCGCGTCACGATGCGACGGTTTTCATCGATCAGCGGGGCGACATCGACGACGGTGCCGAGGGCGGCGAGGTCGATGAAGGCGGTGTCATCGAAGGCGCGGCCGAGGTGCTCGTAGAGGACCTGGAGGAAGCGGTAGGCGACGCCGCAGGCGGCGAGCTCATCGAACGGGTAGGGGGAATCGATGCGCTTGGGGTTGATGGCAGCCAGCGCCGGGGGGAGCACCTCGGGGACGGTGTGGTGGTCGAGGATGATGACATCGAGGCCGAGCTCGTTGGCGTAGGCGACCTCGGTGACCGAGGAGATGCCGCAGTCGGCGGTGATGAGGAGGGTGGCGCCGGCGTCGGCGAGGGTTCGGATGGCGCCGAGGTTGAGGCCGTAGCCTTCGCTGAAACGGTCCGGGATGTAGGGGATGGTGGCGGCGCCAAGCGGCGCAAGGCCCTCGTGCAGGATGGCGATGGAGGTGACGCCGTCGACATCGAAATCGCCGAAGAGGGCGATGGTTTCCCGCTGCTCGATGGCCCGTTCGACCCGGCGCAGGGCCTCCGGCATGCCCGGCAGGAGGAGCGGGTCGTACTCCGGCAGGAGGTGCGGACGGTAGAACGCTTCCGCCTGCGGGCGCGTGGTGATGCCGCGGGCGGCAAGGACCGTAGCGACGACGCGGGGGAAGCGGGGGATGCCCTTCTGGTGGGCGTAGGGGTCGCGGAGGATCCAGCGCGGCGGCAGGGAGCCGACGAGCTGGGTCATGGCGCGGGCCGATAGGTGCGGAAGATGAGGCTGGAGTTGTGGCCGCCGAAGCCGAGGGAGTTGGACATGACGGCGTCGATGCGGGCCGGCCGGGGGACGTTGGGGACGTAGTCGAGGTCGCAATCGGGGTCGGGGACCTCGTAGTTGGCGGTCGGCGGGATGACCTGGTTGCGCAGGGCGAGGACCGAGATGGCGGCTTCGACGGCGCCCGCGGCGCCGAGGAGGTGGCCAGTCATCGATTTGGAGGAGCTGATGGGGAGGTCGTAGGCGTATTCGCCGAAGACGCGCTTGATGGCGAGCGTCTCGAGGCGGTCGTTGATGGGGGTCGAGGTGCCGTGGGCGTTGAGGTAGTCGATATCGTCCGGCTGGAGTCCGGCCTGTCGGAGGGCGAGCTGCATGGCGCGGGCGGCGCCTTCGCCCTGCTCATCGGGCTGGGTGATGTGGTAGGCATCGGAGGTCGCGCCGTAGCCGGCGAGCTCAGCGAGGATTTCGGCACCGCGGGCGCGGGCGTGCTCTTCGCTCTCGAGCACGAGGATGGCGGCCCCTTCGGCGATGACGAAGCCGTCGCGGCGGAGATCAAAGGGGCGCGAGGCGTGCTCCGGGTGGTCGTTGGCGGTGGTCAGGGCGCGGGCGGAGGCGAAGCCGGCGACGACGATGGGCGTTATCGGCGCTTCGGTGCCGCCGGCGAGCGCGATCTCGGCGTCGCCGCGGCGGATGATGTTGGCGGCTTCGCCGATGCTATCGGCGCCGCTGGCGCAGGCGGAAACGAGGCAGTAGTTCACCCCCCGGGCGCCCAGGCGGATGCTGAGCTGGCCGCTGGTCATATCGCTGAGCATCATGGGCATGAGGAAGGGTGAGACGCGGCCGGGGCCCTTCGCGCGCATGGTTTCGTATTCGGCGACAAGCGTCGTAATGCCGCCGATGGCGGTGCCGACGATGATCGCCATCTCGCGGCCATCGCCGGGCGGCGGCCGGTAGCCGGACTGGCGGAGGGCTTCATCGGCGGCGACGATAGCGAACTGGGTCGCGCGGTCGGCGCGGCGGGCCTCCTTGCGGTCCATGTAGGCGGCCGGGTCGAAGTCGGGGACTTCGCCGGCGACGGCGGAATCGAAGCCTTCGGGGTCGAACAGGGTGATGCGACGGGTCCCGGAGCGGGCCGCGAGCAGGGCCGACCAGGTGTCGCAGGCGTTATGTCCGAGCGGGCTGACGATGCCGAGGCCGGTGACAACGACGCGGCGGGCGGGGGCTGGGGCGTGCTCTGTCACGTGTTGTCCTGAGTGTACATCAGGATGCCGTGAGATCACGGACGACGCGGGGCAGGCGGGCGGCAATCTCGGAGGCGACGAGCCCGGCCTGCCCGAGCTCCTGGGCTGCCGCCTCGGCGACGGCGGCGTGCAGGTAGACCCCGAGGCGGGCCGCGGTGAACGGTTCGGCGCCCTGGGCGAGGTAACCGGCGATAATGCCCGCGAGGACATCGCCGCTGCCGGCGGTCGCGAGCAAGGGGCTGGCGAAGGGCGAGAGGGCGGCCTGTCCGCCGGGTTCGGCGATGACGGTGTGGGCACCCTTCAGGACGACGATGCAACCGAAGCGCCCGGCTGCCTCGCGAGCGGCTCCGAGGCGGTCGCGCTGGACCTCTGGGATGGTGGTGCGGAGCAGTCGGGCCATCTCGCCGGGGTGCGGGGTGAGCACGGCCCGCGGGTGGAGTCGCTGCGCTGCGTCATCGAATTCGGCGAGGGCGTTGAGGGCGTCGGCATCGACCACGGCGCCGCCGGGGCAGTCGGCGGTATCGGGCAGCAGGGCCCAGGTCAGCGCCCGGGTGTCGTCGTCGAGGGAGAGGCCGGGGCCAATGACGGCGGCGGTGGCACGCCGCCATTCATTGCGGAGGGCGATGGCGGTTTCGCCGGGCAGCGAGCCCGCGGGCGTTGCCGGCTGAGGCAGCCAGGTCGCCTCGGGGATGCCGCCGGCAAGGGTATCGGGGAGCGGTGCCGGTGCGGCGATGGTGACGAGGCCGGCACCGGCGCGGTACGCGCCCTGCGCCGCGAGAACGACCGCGCCGCGGTAGCGGGCCGAGCCGCCGACGATCAGCACGCGGCCGAAGGTGCCCTTGTTGGCCGTGGAGGGGCGCGCGGGCAGGGCAGAGCGCAGCCACCTGGAAGTGATCAGCTCGAGCGGGACGGATTCGAGGGCGTCCTTCGGGATGCCGATGTCGATGACCTGGACGCGCCCGACGATGTCGCTGCCGGTCGCCTGGTACATCCCCACCTTCGGCAGGCCGAAGGTGACGGTCATATCCGGAGGGACGGCGAGGGGGTCGACGGCGCCGGAGTCAGCATCGAGGCCGGTGGGGACATCGACCGCGACCAGCTTTGGGGGCTGGTAGGAGCGGCGCGCCCCGGCGAGGGCCTGGAGCGCGGCGGCGATGGGGTCGGCGGGGTCGAGGGGGAGCCGCTGCCCGATGCCGAGGAGGGCATCGATGACGAGGTCGGCCGCGGCGAGGCGGTCACGCAGGGCCGCGCCGCCGGGGTCATCGCTGGCTGCATCGATGATGGGGATATCGCGGGCGCGGAGCTCTTCGAGGCGGGCGGGCTCGCGGTGGCCGCGGGGGAGGTAGACGACGACGTCGGCACCCCAGTCGTAGAGGTGGCGGGCGGCCACGAGGCCATCGCCGCCGTTGTTGCCGGGCCCGGCGAGGACGAGGATGGTGCGCCCTTCGAGGGTGCCGAGGAGCATCCACGATTCCTGGGCGACCGCCAGGCCGGCCTCTTCCATGAGGGCGGCTTCGCTGGTGCCGGCGGCGATGGCCGCGGCTTCGAGCTCGCGCATCTGGGCGCTGGTGACCAGTTTCATCGGAGGCCCCTTTCGCGGATGAGGCGGAGTGCGTTCTCGCCGCGGCGCGGGGTGTCCTCGGCTTCCGTCATGGCGCGTTCGCCGACGACCGAGGCAATGGCGAGGTCGGCCAGGTGGGTCATGGAAACTTCGAGACCGCGGAGCTCGATCTCCTCGGCGCGGCGTGCCCCCCGGCCGTAGAGGAAAACGAGCGGTTTGCCGCGGCGGTTGGGGAGGATTTCGATGTCTTTCCAGCCGACGCCGCGGATGCCGGTGCCGAGGGCCTTCATGACGGCCTCCTTGGCGGCGAAGCGGACCGCAAGCTCGGGGATGCGGCCGCGGCAGTGGGCGATTTCATCGGGTGTGTAGACGCGGTTGAGGAAGCGTTCGCCATGCCGGGCGATGACATCGGCGATGCGGTGGGTTTCGATGACGTCGATGCCGTGGGCGAACTTGCGGGGTCGGCCGGTTGGCGGCTGCTGGTCCATGGTCGTTCATCTGCCGGGCGCTGGGATGGTGGGGATCGTACGCGAGGCGGCAGGTTGGCGCGCGGGCTTTGGCCCGGAGGGTGCGCTGCGGATACGCTACGCGCATGGGTGCGAAGCTGATCGACGGGAATGCCATTGCGGCGGAAATCCGGGCTGAGGTGGCGCGGGAGGCGGCGGAGCTGCGGGCGCGGGGGGTGACGCCCGGGCTGGCGGCGGTCATTGTGGGGGATAACGCGGCATCGATCAGTTATGTCTCTATGAAGACCCGGGCGTGCGCGGAAGCCGGGATTTTCTCCGAGACGTTCCGGCTCCCGGCCAGCGCCACGCAGGAGGAGGTGGTTGGGCTCATCCGGGAGCTCAACGCCGATCCGCGCTTCCACGCGATCCTGCCGCAGCTGCCCCTGCCGCCGCAGGTGAACGAACTGGCGATGATCGACGCGATGGACCCGGCGAAGGATGCGGACGGGCTGCACCCGGTGAACCTCGGCCGGCTGCTGCGGGGCGAGCTGGATGGGGCCATCCCGTGCACACCGCACGGGGTGGTCGAGCTGCTCCTGCGCACGGGCAATGACCCGGCCGGGAAGCACGTGGTGGTCATCGGGCGGAGCACGCTGGTGGGCCGGCCGCTGGCGGTGTTGCTTTCGAACAAAGCGCGCGGCGGCAACGCGACGGTCACCCTCTGCCACACGGCGACGCCCGACCTCGCGGAGCACACCCGCCGGGCGGACATCGTGGTGGTGGCTGCCGGGCGCGCGGGGACGCTGACGGGGTCGATGGTGAAGCCGGGGGCAGTGGTGATCGATGTCGGGGTGAACCGGGTCGATGCCCCGGACCGGCCGAGTGGCTACCGGCTGGTGGGCGATGCAACGCTCGACGTGCGAGAGGTGGCCTCGTGGGTGACGCCGTACACGGGCGGCGTCGGGCCTATGACGGTCGCGATGCTGCTGGTGAACACGGTTCGGGCGGCGCGGAGGGCGCTGGAGGCCCGCGGGTGACGCTGCCGGGGCCGGTGGAGCGGGTGGCGGCGGCGTTGCGCGCCATGGGGCTGGGCGCGACGCCGACGGTGTTCGAGCGGAGCACCGCGACCGCGGACGAGGCGGCCGCTGCGGTTGGCTGCGAGCCCGGGCAGATTGTGAAAACGCTGCTCTTCATGGCCGATGGCCGGCCGACGATGGTGCTCATGGCGGGCGATCGGCAGGTCGACACGGCAGCGCTGGCGGAGATCCTCGGCGTGGGACGGAAGCGGCTGAAGATGGCCACGCCTGAGGAGGTGCGCGAGGTGACCGGCTACGACGTGGGCGGGGTGGCTCCGCTGGGCTGGGCCAGGCCGGCGGACGTGGTCATCGACGACTCGCTGCGGCGGTTCACGCGGGTTTGGGCGGCTGCCGGCGCTTCGAACGCCGTGTTCGCAGCGGCGCTGGAGGAGCTCGCGGCCGCGGTCGGCGGGCAGTGGGCGGCCATCGCCAAGGGCGGGGGATGAGCACGGCGGCGGGCGGCGGCCCCGGCGCGCTCCTCCGCGCGATGCGGCCCTATCAGTGGCCGAAGAACGGGGTCGTGTTCGCGGCGCTCGTCTTCAGTGCCGGCGAGGCGTGGCAGCCAGATGACCCCGACAGCTGGTGGCCACTGCTCTGGCGGTCGCTGACGCTGTTCGGGCTGTGGTGCCTGGCAGCCTCGGCAACCTACCTGGTGAACGACATCCGCGACCGGGAGGCGGACCGCCTGCACCCGCGCAAGCGGCACCGGCCCATCGCCAGCGGCGCCCTGGGCGTGGGGACTGCGTGGGCAGCGGCGGCCGTGCTGGCGGCGGTTAGCATCCCGCCCGCGTTCCTGCTGGACCCGGTGGCCGGGGCGGTTCTCGCGGGCTATGTGGGGGTGATGGTGCTGTACTCGTTCGGGCTCAAGCGGGTGCCGATCCTCGACATCATGGTGCTGGGCGCGGGTGTGGTCGGCCGGGCGGTCGGGGGCGCGGCGGCGATCGAGGTGGATATCAGCCCGTGGCTGTACGTGTGTTCGAGCTTTGCGGCGTTTTTCTTCGCGACGACGAAGCGGTGGGCGGAGTTTCGCCAGCTGGGCGCCGAAGCGGCGCGGCACCGCCCGTCGCTGGCGGCCTACAACGGCGAGGTGCTGGAGCTGATGCTCGGGGTGAGCGCGGCCGGGGCGCTGCTGAGCTACTCTCTGTATACCATCGAATCGGAGCGGGTACCGGGGGACGGCTCGATGGCGCTGACGATCCCGTTCGTGGTGTTCGCACTGTTCCGCTTCCTGCTGCTGATGAGCGGGCCGCGGCAGGGCGATGCGCCGGACCGGGTGCTGTTCAGCGACCTGCAGATCGTGGCATCGGTGGCGGGATTTACGGTGACGGCGTTCGCCGTGCTGGTGGGCCACCGCTAGGATCAGGGACGGAGGCGCCGATGGCGGGGTATTCGGAACTGGTGCGCGAGCACTTCGAGCACCCGCGGAACGCGGGGGTGCTGGAACATCCCGACGGCGTGGGCGAACGCTCCAACCCGGTCTGCGGGGATCGGATGACCGTGATGGTGCGCATCGAAGCGGGACGAATTGCCGCCGTGCGCTGGCAAACGCTGGGTTGCCCGGCAGCGATCGCCACGAGTTCGTTCGCGAGCGAGTGGGTGCAGGGGTGGACGCTGGAAGAGGTGCGGCAGCTGACGCGGGAGGCGATCGCTGAGGCGATGGGCGGGCTGCCGCGGGACAAGGTGCACTGCAGCGTGCTCGCTGCGGATGCGCTGAGGGCGGCGGTGACGGACTACGAGCGGCGGCGGGGCAGCGGCTAAGCGAGGGATCTCCCCAAGGCCGGAGCTGGGACAAGGCTGAACCTTCCCGGCGGCGACACCCGGGCGTCACCGGCTGTCCACGGTGGAGCGTCGAAGTTCCCACTGGAGTCCCGGGGATGGGACTCCGGGGGGATGTGCCATGGATGCCGGGATTCGACGCCGACTGGTGCCGCTTTGGGTAGCGCTGACCGGTGCGCTGCTGGCGGGCCTCGCGCTGACGGCTGCCGCCGACCAGCGAGCCGAAGCGCTGACGAATTGCACGGTGACGCACGACTCGCTCGACAGCGAGGAGCAGGCGTTCCTCGGGCTGATCAACGCGTACCGGGCGCAGAACGGCCTGGGGCCGCTGACGATTTCGACGAACCTCAACCGGGCGGCGGCGTGGATGGTGGAGGACCTGGCGACGAACCGGTACTTCTCGCACACCGACAGCCTCGGCCGCTCGCCCTACCAGCGGGCGATCGATTGTGGCTACCCCTCGGGCGCGGGCGAAAACCTGGCTGCCGGCACCGGGTGGTCGACGGCGCAGGCGGCGTTCGATGCGTGGCGGGCCTCGCCGGGGCATAACGCGAACATGCTGACCTCGTACTACCAGCAGATCGGCATTGCCCGGTTCTACCTGGCCGGCTCGCCGTACGGCTGGTACTGGGCGACCAACTTCGGCGCAGTGAACGACGGCACCGGCGGCGGGGGCGGCGCGCAGCCGACGACCACGCCGACACCAACGCCGACGAACACGCCCACGCCCACCCCGACGGCAACACCCTCGCCGTCGCCAAGCCCGAGCCCGTCACCCTCACCCAGCCCGTCTCCAAGCGCGAGCCCTTCGCCATCGCCGAGCCCGTCGGCGACCCCTCCCACGCCGCCGCTGCCGCCGAACCCGCCGGGCCAGGGCACACAGCCGCCCGCAACGACGCCGACGAATACCCCGACGCCGACACCGACCCGGACCCCGAGCCCGACGCCGACGCCGATTCCCACGGCCACGCCGACACCGGGCCAGGGCGGGAGCGCACCGGGGGCGAATTCACTGCCGCTTTCGCCGGGGGCGAACCTGGTGGCGTGGCCCGGCGGGCCGACTTCGCCGGCGCAGGTCTTCGGGGG
This sequence comes from Tepidiforma sp., assembly GCF_034433535.1. Lineage (GTDB taxonomy): Bacteria > Chloroflexota > Dehalococcoidia > Tepidiformales > Tepidiformaceae > Tepidiforma. The sequence goes on along the minus strand of NZ_DAOUAO010000212.1, from coordinate 2,603 downwards.
GCAGACGAATGTGGCGGTGGTCTACGCGTGGGACCCCGTGAGCGGCAGCTGGAAGCGGTACGTGCCGGGGGCGCCTTCCTATCTGAACACGCTGGCACTGCTCGAGCCGGGGCGCGCGTACTGGGTCATCGCCCGGGGCACCTCAACGCTGACCGTGCGCTGACGGGCTAGAGCCCGGAGACCGTCATCTCGCTGATGCGAACCGTTGGGGCAGCGGCCGAACCGAACCAGGTGAGGTCGCTGCCAACGGCGTCGACGGCGGCGAGCATACCGGCGAGGTTGCCGGAAATGTTGACCTCGGTGACGGGGTAGGCGAGCCGCCCGTGCTCAATCCAGAAGCCGGCGGCGCCGCGTGAGTAGTCGCCGGTGGCGGGATTGAAGCCTGCGCCCATGAGGCTGGTGACATACAGGCCGCGTTCGATGCCGGCAATGATGGCCGAGGGGTCGAGGTCGCCGGGCTGCCAGAGGAGGTTGGAGGCACCGGGCGAGGGCGGCGATTCAAGCCCGCGGTGGGCGCTGCCGGTGGTGGTTCGCCCCAGGCGGCGGGCGGTGTAGCAATCCAAGAGGAAGCCCCGGAAGAGTCCGGTCTCGACGAGCGGGTTGGGACGGGTGGCGACGCCTTCGCCGTCGAAGGGGCGCGTGCCGAAACGGCCGGGGATGGTGGGGTCATCGACGATGGTGACGAGCGGCGAGGCAAGCTGCCGGCCTTCGCGGGAGGCGAGGAAGGTGGCGCCGCGATAGAGCGCATCGCCGGTGGCGCAGCCGGCCAGGTGCCCGAGGAGTGAGACGGCCGTCATCGGCTCGAAGACGACGGGCACGCGGGTGGTCGGGACCTTACGGGCGCCCAGCTGGTCGACGGCGCGGCGGGCCGCGATGCGGCCGACTTCTTCCGGGGGGAGCAGGCGGGAGAGGGACCGCTCGGCGGTGTACCAGTAGCCGTTGCGCTTCTTGCCCTCTGCATCGTCGGCGATTGCTTCCACGACGAGGGAGATGGAGGTCGCGGGGTAGGTGCCTTCGAAGCCGTGGGAGTTGGCGAGAGCGATATCGGCGACGCGGGTGGAGAGGGATGCGCCGTCGGTGTTGGTGACGCGGCGGTCGGCGGCGAGGGCCGCAGCTTCGCAGGCGCGGGCGATGCGGATCTTCTCGTCGGGGCTCAGCGCCTCGATGCGCTCATCGTAAAGGCCGACGGCGGAGGCGGAGACATCGCGGGCGAGGAGGGCAGGCTCGGGCAGGCCGGCGTACTCATCGGGCGCGGAGATGGCGGCCAGCTCGACGGTTTCGCGGGCGAACTGCTCGAGTGCGGCGGGCGAGAGGTCGGAGGTGGAGCCGACGGCGGTGCGGCCGCCGGAGATGACCCGCAGGCCGAGGCCGAGGGAGCCGGCTTCGATGAGCTTTTCGACTTCGCCGAGGCGGACGGTCACGTCGCTTTCGGAGGCAGCGATGACGATGGCGTCGCACTGCTCGGCGCCGGCGCGGCGGGCGAGCTGGACGGCCCGCCGGGCGAGTTCGAGAGCGGAAATCCCTTCGGCGAGGCGGGAGGTCACAGCTTCGTCCCCCCGACGGTGATGCCGGAGACGAGGACGGTGGGCATGCCGACCCCGACCGGGACGGACTGGCCGTCCTTGCCGCAGGTCCAGCGGCCGTCGGAGAGGCGGTAGTCGTTGGCGACGCGGGTGACTTTCGAGAGGACGTCGGGCCCGTTGCCGATGAGCATCACGTTCTTGAGCGGGGTGGTGATGCGGCCATTTTCGATGAGGTAGGCCTCGGTGACGGAGAAGACGAAGTCGCCGTTGGAGATGTTGACCTGCCCCCCGGAGTAGGAGATGGCGTAGATGCCGCGGCCGACGCTGCGGATGATGTCCTCCGGGGTGTCCTCGCCGGGGAGCATGAAGGTGTTGGTCATGCGGGGCATGATGTAGTCCTTGAAGGACTGGCGTCGGCCGGAGCCGGAGGGTGCGACGCGGAAATGGCGTGAGGAGATTTCGTCCTGCAGGTAGCCGCGGAGGATGCCGTTTTCGATGAGGACGTTGCGGGTGGTCGGGTTGCCCTCGTCGTCGATGTTGAGGGAGCCACGCGAGCCGGGGATGGTGCCGTCATCGACGACAGTGACGAGGGGGCTGGCAACGGGCTGGCCGATGCGGCCGGTGTAGTTCGAGGTCCCCTTGCGGTTGAAGTCGGCTTCGAGGCCGTGGCCGACCGCCTCGTGGAGGAGGACGCCGCTATCGCCGGCGGCGAGGACGACGGGGAGGGTGCCGGCCGGGGCCTCGGCGGCGTCCTGCTGGAGGACGGCCTGGCGGGCCGCCTCGCGGGCCAGCTCCTCGGGGGTCACGCGTTCGAAGTACTCGATACCGAGCCGCCCGCCGCCGCCGGTGCGGGCCACCTGGCGGCTTTCGCCCTGGAGCGAAAGGGCGCTGACGTTGAACCGGATGAGCGGCTGGACATCGCCAACGATTTTGCCGTCGCTGCGGGCGATGAGGACGTACTTCAGCTCATCGCCGATGGAGGCATCGAGACGGGCGATGGAAGGGTGGTAGGAGCGGGCCGCGCGGTCGGCGCGTTCGAGCAGGGCCACCTTGGCGGGCGCGGGCTCCGCCGTGAGCGGG
>NZ_DAOUAO010000211.1:0-11062 GCF_034433535.1 Tepidiforma sp. | reverse complement strand
CGAGGATATCGGGGACGTAGTCGTAGAAGAGGAGGAAGAGGCGCACGGGGGAATCCTAGCGGGGCGGGGGCGGGGAGGCGAGGGGGTGCTCAACGGCCCGGGGACGTCCCGGGCCGTTGGGATGAGTGCGTGCTGGCGGAGAGGGGGAGATTCGAACTCCCGGTGGGTTGCCCCACACCGCTTTTCGAGAGCGGCACCATAAACCACTCGGACACCTCTCCGCGGTCAAGGATACCGGGTGGGAGGTGGGAGGTGGAAGGTTGGAGGTGGGAGGTGGAAGGTGGGAGGTTGGAGGTTGGAGGTTGGAGCGTGACGTTTCGGCGAATCGGTGAATCGGTGCGTGCCGGCGCATCCCGTGGCGCAGGCCCAACGTAGAATCCATGAGCGGCTAGTGGTTCGCCGCCGGCAGGTTGCCCCGGTGACTGCGGCTCCCAACCTCCCACCTCCTACCTTCAACCTCCTCCGGGCCGGGGGCGGCGGGCGCGGGAAGGCTGGACGCGCGGGGGTTCGCCGGGGGCCTTGGGGAAGTGCGGGGGATAGGGGGCATCGCCGAGGCCTTCGGCTTCGTGGCGGCGAACGAGTTCCAGCAGGGGCTCGAGGCTGTGGGCGACGTCGTCGAGGCCGGCTGCGGGGTCGCCGATGGCGGCGAGACGCGCGGGCACGGTGCGGATGGTGAACTGGGCCAGTTCGACCCCGGGCAGTTCGTCCCAGGTGACGGGGGTGGAGACGCGGGCGTCGGGGGTCGGACGCAGCGAGTAGGCCGATGCCATGGTGCGGTCGCGGGCGTTCTGGTTGTAGTCGATGAAGACGCCGCGGCGCTCTTCCTTCCACCAGGCGGTGGTGACGAGCCCGGGGGCGCGGCGTTCGGCTTCGCGGCCGAGGGCAAGGGCGGCGCGGCGCAGGGCGATGAAATCCCAGCGCGGCTGGATGCGGACGTAGATATGGATGCCGCGGCTGCCGGAGGTCTTGGGGTAGGCGGTGTAGCCGTACTCGCGGAGGAGGTCGCGGAGGAGGAGGGCGGCTTCTTTGACCATGCCGAAGTCAGCCTCGGGGGTCGGGTCGAGGTCAAAGCGGAGCTCATCGGGGTGGTCGGTATCCTCGGCGCGGACGGGCCAGGGATTGAGGTCGATGCAGCCGAGGTTGGCGAGCCAGGCGAGGCCGGCGGCGTCATCGATGACGACGAGGTTGGCGCTGCGGCCGCTGGGGAAGGCGACGCGCGCGGTGCGGACGTACGGCGGGAGCCCGGAGGGGGCGCGCTTCTGGAAGAAGGGGGGCTTTTCGATGCCGTCGACGAAGCGTTTGAGGTTCTGGGGGCGCCCGCGGACGCCGCGGAGGGCGGCCTCGGCGACGGTGAGGTAGTAGGTGACCACCTCGAGCTTGGTGATGCCGGCCGCGGGGAAGTAGAGCTTCTGGGGGTTGGTGATGGTGACGGTCTGCCCGGCGGCTTCGATGGTGACGGAGTCCGGGGGCATGGCGGGAGTATACCCCCATGGGAAGTTGACGGCAGATTCCTGCTAGTATACTTTTCCTGCATTGCTCGCCCGGAGGTGGTCCATGGTTGGGGCGCCGGTGGTTCATCTGTGGTTTTCGAACGACGACGCGCTGGAGGCCGCGGCGCGGTACTGCGCGCTGTTCCCGAACTCGCGGATTACGGGGGTGACCCGGTACACCGAAGCCGGGCGGGAGACGCATGGACACGAGCCGGGCAGCGTGATGACGGTTTCGTTCGAGCTGGACGGGGTGCGCTGCATGGGGCTGAACGGCGGCCCGGCGTTTTCGCTTTCGCCCGCGTTCTCGTTCATCATCGAGTGCGACTCGCAGGAGGAGATCGACCGGTACTGGGAGGCGCTGGCGGAGGGCGGGGACCCGGCGGCACAGGTGTGCGGGTGGCTGCAGGACCGGTTCGGGGTTTCGTGGCAGATTGTGCCGCGGACGATTGGGGGGCTGACGATGGACGAGTGGTTTTCTGTGGGTGAGCCGGCCGCGCGGGAGCGCCTGATGGGCGCAATGCTGGCGATGTCGAAGCTGGATGTCGCGGCACTGGAGGCCGCTGCGCGCAGGGCCTAAGCTGCGCGGCGGCGAACGAACAGGCGGCCTCCGGGCCGCGCCAGGCGGGCTGAAGGAGGAACAGATGCCCGGGACAATGTTGCTGGTTGGTACCCGCAAGGGGTTCTTTATCTACCGATCGGATGCGGCGCGGGAGCGCTGGGAGCTTTCGGCGCCGATGCTGAAGGGGACCTCGGTGTACCAGGCGGCGCTGGACACGCGCCGGCGGCCGGCGCGGCTGCTGCTGGCGGCGAACCACTGGGCGTGGGGCCGTTCGGTGGCGCGGAGCGACGACTTCGGCGCGACCTGGGACCAGCGGAGCCCGGGGCTGGGCTTCCCGCAGGACATGGGGATCACCATCGACAACACCTGGGCGATTACGCCCGGGCACCGGGATGAGCCGGGGGTGGTGTGGTGCGGAACGCAGCCGGCCGGGCTGTTCCGGTCGGAGGACTGGGGCGAGAGCTGGGCGCCGGTGGATTCGCTGAACCGGGCCCCGGACCGGAAGTTCTGGCACATGACGGGCGGCGGCGCATCGGCGCTGACGGCGGTGGAGCTCGACCCGCGCGACCGGCGGGTGATCTATGTCTCGATTGCGACGGGCGGGGCGTATGTGTCGCTCGACGGCGGTGCAACCTGGGAGCCGCGCTGGCACACGGCGATCGCGACCTCGCCGGAGGTGCGGGAGATGTTCGAGAAGATCAGCGAGATGTTCCCGGAGATGAACGACCAGTTCCCCATGCCGGAGGGGGTCGACCCGCTGGCAGCGAACGAGTTCCACAAGTTCCGACTGGACCCCAAGAACCCGGACCGCTGCTGGGGGCAGGCGCACGTGGGGGTGTTCCGCTCGGACAACGGCGGGCGGCAGTGGGTGGATGTGACGAAGGGCCTGCCGTCGTTCCACGGCTTCCCGCTGGCGGTGACGAAGCAGGGCCGGGACGCGGTTTTCGTGGTGCCGCTGGAGATGGAGGCGGACAACTTCCGCGTCTGCAACGGCCAGCTGGCGGTGTACCGGACGATGGACGCCGGGGCGACGTGGGAGCGGCTGACCAGCGGGCTGCCGGGCCCGCACGACTACCAGAGCGTCTACCGCGATGCCATGGACACCGACGGGCTAGAGCCGGAGGGGGTGTACTTCGGCACAACGAACGGCGAGGTGTACTTCGGGCGGGAGCTGGGCTCGGCGTGGACCCGCCTGCCGGGCACGCTGCCGCCGATCCTCTCGGTGGCGGCCTACCCGCTGGACGCGGTCTGACGGGGGCTCAGCCCTCCCGGCGGATGTAGTCGATCATGTCGACGCTCTCGGGCGGGTGGCCGATGGTGGTGAGGATCGCCGCGGCCTCCGCCCGGTGGTGGGTTGAGTGGTTGAAGACGTGGAGGATGAGCTGCCAGAGGGGTCGCTCATCGGGGATGGGGGGATTATTCCGCCGGTAGCGGCAGATGCCGCGGAGGGCGGCCTCATCGAGGCCGGCGAAGAAGGCGGCACGTGCGGGGCGGGCTTCCTCCCAGGCGGCGTGCACGGCTTCGAGGGTGGGCCAGGTGGCGGGGCCGTCGAGGCGGGCCTCGGGGTTGCCCTGCCAGCGGGCGAGCCAGTGGCGTTCGGAGGCGACCAGGTGGGCGAGGAGGGCGTGGAGGGAGCCGTCGCCGTAGCTGCCGGGGATGCGCGCGGCGGCAGCGCCGGGCCCGGCCTGGAGGGCCGCACGCAGGATGCGCTCATTGGCCCAATCGTGGAAGTCGGCGGTAAAGCGGAGAAGTTTGAGCGAAAACGGGGCATCCATCGGCCCAGTGTAGCCCGGCGGGCGCCCCGCGGGCCTCAGGCGACGGCGGCCGGGAAGGTGGTGGGGATCTTCGCGGCCATGTCGAAGAATTCCTGGAAGGTCTGGTTGAAGCGGTAGAAGGTATCGCGCCGGTGGTAGTCCTTGCCGCGGGCGAACTCCTCGGCGCTGCGGAGGTCGAGCGAGTTGAGGGTGTACTCGTGGGTGGCGCGGCCGTTCTTCTGGATGTCCTCAATCATGGCCTTCCAGTCATCGAGCGACTGGACGAGGACGAAATCGAGCTCGTCGGCGCGGGCGGCGTCGATCTCTTTGACATCCTTGACTTCGAAGGCTTCGAAGTCGATTTCGAAGTAGCGGTCGCCGACCTGGACGCCCATCTCGGCATCGCAGGTGCCGAGGCGCTTGAAGCTGTCGGATTGATTGAGGAGGTCGGCGGCGGTTCGGAACCATTCGACCGAGGGAAATTCAGGCATGGGGCACCTCCGGTGGCGGCGGCCAGCGGGCCGGCGCTGGCTGTGGCGGGAGTGTAGCGGCTGGGGCGCGGGTTGTCAGGCGCGGGGCGGGATAGCGGCGGCGGTTCGCGCAGAACGGTCGCGCGGCGGCGTGGACAGGGTCCGGCGGGGCCGGCAGAATCGCGCGCATGGCGCAGGTGATGACAGTTCTTGGTCCGATCGACGGCAGCCGGCTGGGGGTCACGCTCAGCCACGAGCATGTGCTGGTGGGGATGGGGGAGGACAACCACCACTACCCGTGGCGGTTCGACTGGGAGGCCACGCGGGCGAACGCGGTGCGGGAGCTTTCGGAGGCGAAGGCCGGCGGGGTGGACACGATCATCGACCTGACGACGCCGGACCTCGGCCGCGATGTGGAGTTCGTGCGGGACGTGGCGCAGGCATCGAGGATGCAGGTGGTGGTGGCGACGGGCATCTGGCGGGACATCCCGCGGTCGTTCTGGACGCGGGACATCGATGAGATCGCGGACATCTTCGTGCACGAGATCGAAGTCGGGATTGGGCGCACGGACATCCGGGCAGGCGTGATCAAGGTCGCGAACGATATGGGCGGGGTGACGCCGGAGGGGGAGCGGGTCCTGCGCGGGGCGGCGCGGGCCTGCCGGCGGACGGGCTGCCCGATCAGCACGCACCAGTGGGCGCCGGAGGAGGTGGGCTGGCAGCAGGTGCGGATTTTCGAGGAGGAAGGGGTGCAGATGGACCGGGTGGCGATCGGGCACAGCGCGGACACGACGGACGTGGCCTACCTGGAGCGGCTGCTGCAGCGCGGGGTGTACCTTTCGATGGACCGCTACCCGGGGGCGCCGGGACGGCCGACCTGGGAGCAGCGGAACGCGACGGTGAAGGCGCTGATCGAGCGGGGGTGGGCCGAGCGGCTGATGCTGGGGCACGACTACGCGCCGATGCCGGTGGTGAAAGGGCAGGAGCCCGCGCCGGCGCAGGGTCCAACGCGCTACCTGTTCGTCTCGACGGTGGCGGCGCCGGCGCTGGTGCGCGACGGGGTGCCACAGGAGACCATCGACCTGATGCTGCGGGAGGTGCCGCGCCGCTTTCTCACGGGCGAGGCCGGCTGAGCGGGCTGTCAGTTGGTGCCATCGCTGGCCACGACAGGGGAGGCGAGGCGGTAGGGGAGACCCGGGCCGAGGTCGAGGTCGAGGCGCTGGGGCCCGGGGGCGAAGGTGGGCTGCTGGAGGGCGAAACGCCCGAGGGCGGGGAAGTAGAGGAGGATGGGGAGCCCGGGGACGCCGCAGCCGGGCCGCTGGCCGGGGGCCTGGCCGTCGGCGAGGACGTCGACGACGTAGGCAGTGCGGCCGACATCGGTGGGCGGGGTGCCGGGGCCGGGTTCGGCGATGCGGGTGAGGTCGCTGCCGCAGGCGCGGCCGTTGACCAGGGCGATGACGGGCTGGATGGGGGGTTCGATGTTGGCGCCGTCGAGGCGGACGATGCCGTAGGGCCAGGCGAAATCGGGCGGGCCGGGGCTGGCGGGCTGGGCGCGGGCGCCGACAGGGATGCAGAACGCCGCCGCGGCGACGGCTGCCAGGGCTGCCCGGCGAACCGCGCTGCGGCGGCGCTGCGGTGTCATGCGGCGGACCGGCTAGTTGGTGCCGTCTTTGGCGACCTGCGGCCCATAGTTGCGCGTGGTGAGCGGGCTGCCGAGCCCGGTGAGGTTGAGCTGGACGGGGCCCGCGCCGCTCCAGGTGCCGGTGGTGGTCGCCATTTGGCGGTTGCCGATGAAGTAGAACTGGATGGTGCGGCCGGGCGCGCCGCAGCCGGCAAGCTGGCTATCTGCGATAACGTCGACGACATAGGCGACGCCGCTGCCATCGGCAACGGTCTGGCCGATTCCGCAGGTCTGCGAGCTGGAGCCGCTGGTGACGATGGCGAGGACACCCTGCCCGGGGCCGATGCCGGATGGCACGCTGCCGTAGAAGGTGGCAGGCGGCGACGGGGGTGCGCCCTGGGCGGCGACAAGGGCGGGGATGGCAGCAAACGCGGCGGCGATGGCGCCGGCGGCAAGGAGAATCGCTCGTTTCATATCGCCTCACATGGAGCCCGGCATGGGCTGGTGTTGTCAGCGTAGGAGTGGGAAGGTATGCGGGCAAGCAGGGTTTTTCCTGCTCCTCACTGGCGGGGAAACTGTTTACGGAGGTTTTACAGCGTGACCTCGGAGGGGCACTGGTGATGCTGCTGGCGCGGCTGCGGGGCCTGCTGCGACCGTGGGCAGGGCCGCTGCGCCGGCGGCTGGGGACGGTTCGGCGCTGGCGCTGGCGGCTGCGCTACCTGCGCGACGGGGTCGAGGGGATCGCGGCGGAGCTGCGGTCGACGGTGCGGGACCACGCGGAGCTGCTGGCGGCGTTTGGTGCGGACGTGGGCCGGGGGGTTTCGATTCACGGGCCGCTGTACATCGTGAACGCGGATGGAGATTTTTCGAAGCTGCGGATCGGGGACCGGGTGCACCTCGGTACGGGGGTGCTGATCGACCTGGCCGACCGGGTGACGATCGAGGACGAGGCGACGCTTTCGATGCGCTGCAGCATCGTGACGCACCTGGATGTGGGCCCCGGGCCGCTGCGGGAGCGTCGGCCGCGGGAGCAGGGGCCGGTGCGGATCGGGCGGGGGGCCTACCTCGGGCTGGGTGCCACGGTGCTGCACGGGGTGACCATCGGCGAGGGGGCCACAGTGGGCGCCCACGCGCTGGTGGACCGGGATGTGGCGCCGGGGGCGACGGTGCTGGCGCCGCGGGCGCGCGCGGCGGGCGGGGGCGCGGGTGGCTGAGCGCGGCCGCCGGGTGGCGGTATTGGGCCTGCCGTATTTCGGGCGGCGGCTGGCGGGCGAGCTTTCCGGCCTCGGCTGGCGCGCGCACTACCTGCCGCACCCGGGACGAAACCTTGCGGGCTGGGCACGCGTGGCGGCGGCAGTGGCACGGGCAGAGGTGGTCTACCTCATCGGGAGCCGATTCGAACGGTGGTCGCCGCAGGACCTGCTGCTGCGGGTGCGGCGACGGCCGGTGGTGATTCACTGGGTTGGGACGGACGTGCAGCTGGCGGTGGAGGCGCACCGGCGTCGGCGGGGTTCGACGGCGATCGCCGAGCGCGCCGTGCACTGGTGCGATGCGCCCTGGCTGGTAGAGGAGCTGCGGCTCGCGGGCGTGCGGGCTGAATACGTGCCGCTGCCGATCCCGCTGGAGGAGGGCCAGCCGCCGCCGCTGCCGGAGCGCTTCACGGCACTGCTCTATTACCCGGTTGATGCGTTCGCCCGGGAGGTGTTCGACTGGGAGACGATGCGGCGGCTGGTGGAGGCATTCCCCGGGGTGCGCTTCCTGCTGGTCCCTTCGCCCCCGGAGACGCTCCCGGGGCCGCTGCCGGCGAACCTGGAGGCCCGGGGCTGGGCGGAGGACATGGAGGCGCTCTACCGGGAGGTGACCGTGCTCATCCGGCTGACGACGCACGATGGCCAGTCGTTCATGGCGGCGGAGGCGGTCTCGCGCGGGCGGTACGTGATCTGGACACACCCGATGCCGGGTGCGGTCCAGGCGTCGGGATTCGAGGCGGTGGCTGCAGAGCTCGCGCGGCTGGTCGAGCGGCATGCGGCAGGGAGCCTCGGCCCGAACCTGGATGGGCGCAGCGCGGTGCTGGAGCGCTGGGGCCGGGGCGCGCCGCTGCGGGAGATCGATGCGCGGCTGCGGGTGCTGACGGGCGGGTGAGGGACGCATGGCGCAGGCGCCGGGTAGACTGAGGGGGCGATGAAGACCATCCCGAACCTGACGACCGACGAGGAGCGCGCGGCGGCCTACTTCCGGGCGCTCGGGAACCCCGCCCGGGTGGCGATCGTGAGCGAGCTGGCGCGGCGGAACGCGTGCGTGAGCCAGCTGGTGGCCACGCTTCCGCTGGCGCAATCGACCGTTTCGCAGCACCTGAAGGTGCTGAGAGAGGCCGGCATCGTGCGCGGGGAGGTCGAGGGGCCGGGGGCGTGCTACTGCCTCGAGCCGGAGGCGATCCGCTGGCTGGCGCGCTTCTGCATGGAGCTGTGCTGCCCGCCGGAGGCCGGGGAGGGCTGCTGCAGCTGAACGGTGCCGGGGCCGTCACCCCCGGGGCGGTCCGCGCCATTCCCGGTGTGAGAGCCCCCTGCGCGAGGTGCGCCCTATGCTGCGCTGGCTGTTCCCGTTTCGCCGATTCCGACGGCCGCTGTTCCGGCGGCGGCTTCGGCGGCGCCCGCGGCTCTGAGGTTCAGGCGGTGGCAGGCTGAAGCGACCCGAGGAAGTGGAGCAGGAGCCGGTTGACCTCATCGGGGCGCTCCTGCTGCGTCCAGTGACCGCAGCGCTCGAGGTGCTCCATACGGATGCCGGGGATGAGGGCGGGCATGGCCGCGGCCATTTCGGGGCGGAGGATGGTGTCATCGGCGGCGGTGATCATCATGGCGGGCAGGTGGAGCTGGGGGCCCGCGGGGGCGTCGGCTTCGTCTGCGTTGAGGTCGGCGGCGCGATACCAGTTGAGGCCGCCGCGGAAGCCGGTGCGGGAGTAGGCCTCAACGTAGACCGCGATCTCGTCATCGGAGAGGAAGGAGCGGCGGTCATCGGGGATGCGGGCGAGGACGCCGGAGCCATCGCCACCGACCTTCATGAAGGTGGTGAAGTCTTCGGCGCGGGTGTGGTCCATGAAGATCTTGTGGAAGGTGAGGGCGATGTCCCGCTCGAGCTCGGCCTCGGCGACGCCGGGCTTGAGGAAGTAGCGCATGTAGAACGTGTCGTCGGTGAGGCCGTGGTAATCGCGCAGGGCCTCGGTGGTGCGGCGGCCGGAGGGCGGGGCGTAGGGGGTGTTGAGGCCCACGATGGCGACGACCCGGTCGGGGTAGCGGAGGCCCATTTGCCAGACGACGGCGCCGCCCCAGTCGTGGCCGACGAAGACGGCGCGGGGGATGCCGAGCGCATCGAGCAGGCCGGCCATATCGGCGCAGAGGATCTTCATGGTGTAGGCAGCGGGATCTTCGGGGGCATCGGTGCCGCCGTAGCCGCGCATATCGGGGGCGATGGCGCGGTAGCCGGCATCGCCGAGTGCGCGGAGCTGGTGCCGCCAGCTGTACCAGAGCTCGGGGAAGCCGTGGCAGAAGACCACCGGGAAGCCGCTTTCGGGGCCGGCCTCGGCGAGGTGCATGCGGATGCCGTTGGCAGAGATGGTGCGGTGACGGATATCGGCCATGGGTACCCCCGGGTGATGGTCGGTAGCGGTCTGCATCGTACACTGCGGGCATGGCTGAGCTGCGCATCCCCTTCTTCCGCCCGGCGATCGATGAGGAGGATGTGGCGGCGGTGGCGGAGACGCTGCGCAGCGGCTGGCTGACGAGCGGGCCGAACGTGCGGGAGTTCGAGCGGGAGCTGGCGGCGTATACGGGGGCGCGCTTCGTGAACGCGGTGAATTCGTGCACGGCGGCATTGCACCTCTGCCTGCGGGCGTGGGGGATCGGCCCGGGCGATGAGGTGGTGGTGCCGGTCTATACCTTTTCGGCGACGGCGACCGTGGTGGTGCACACGGGGGCGCGCCCGGTGCTGGCGGATGTGCGGGAGAGCGACGCGAATCTCGACCCCGAGGCGTTCGAACGGGCGATTACGCCGCGAACCAGGGCGGTGATCCCGGTGCACTTCGCCGGGGAGCCGTGCGACATGGACGCGATCCTGGCGATCGCGCGGGCGAAGGGCATCCGTGTGCTGGAGGATGCGGCCCATGCCATCGGCAGCCGGTACCGGGGGCGGATGGTGGGGACGATCGGGGATGCGACGGCGTTCAGCTTCTACGCGACGAAGAACATGACAACGGGCGAGGGCGGCGCGCTGGCGACGGACGACGAGGAGCTGAGCGAGCGGGTTCGGGTGCTGACGCTGCACGGGATGACGAAGGACGCCTGGAACCGGTACGACGCGGGCGGGAGCTGGCGCTACGACATCGTGGAGTTCGGCTTCAAGGACAACCTGACCGACCTGGCGGCGGCGCTCGGGCGGCGGCAGCTGGCGAAGCTGGAGCAGCTCACGGAGGCGCGGACGCGGGCGGCGATGCGGTACTTCGCCAATCTCCGGGATGAGCCGCTGCTGCGGCTGCCGGCCTTCGATGCGGCGAACCGGCACGCGTGGCACCTGTTCGTGGTGCGGCTGGATACGGAGCGTTCGCCGGTGGGGCGCGACGAGGTGATCCGGCAGCTGGCGGCACGCGGGATCGGCACCTCGGTGCATTTCATCCCGCTGCACTACCACTCGGCCTACCGGCGGCTGGGCTGGCAGCCCGGCGATTTCCCGGTGGCGGAGCGCATCTTCGAGGGGGCGATCTCCCTGCCGCTGTTCCCTTCGATGACGGATGCGGAGGTGGACGCGGTCTGCGAGGCGCTGCGCGAGATCCTGCACCCGCGGGGCTGAGGTTCGCCGCAGCGGCGGCCGCTGGTTGATGGTGCCGGGCCGATGCCGGGAGAATGCGGGAAGGCCGTGACACGCGGCGCGGAGGTTTTTTCGATGACCGGCTGGATGCGGATTGGGGCGGCGCTGCTGGTGCCGCTGGCGCTGCTGGCTGCGGCCTGCGGGGATTCGACGAAAAAGCTGGCAGTGGGCGAGTGGACCGACGGGCTGTGCGCGGCGGCCGGTCGGTTCGGCGATGCGCGGGACCGGGCGTTGAGCGACTTCGAGGAGACGGATTTCGGCGATACGAAGGCGGCCAAGGCGGCCTTCGAGGAGCTGATGGAGGCGCAGAA
>NZ_DAOUAO010000210.1:0-9169 GCF_034433535.1 Tepidiforma sp. | reverse complement strand
ACGGCCGCCTCAAAACCTACTCGCTCGGCGACCCCGTCAACGATGTCCCGACCGTCACCGGCTTTACCACGCTCGGCGGCGCGGCCGTGCTCAGCTGGAACCCCGAAAACGTCCAGTACTGGCTCAACCAGGTCTTCACCAAAGCGGCCTACAGCGAAAGCAACGTCGAAATCCAGAACGGCTTCGGCATCGATGGCGCCGCCCGCGCAGCCGCGTTGGGCCGTTACCTCGCCTACGTCAAAGGCCTCCCCACTGTCTACTACGGCCCGGATGTCCCACCGCAGCCTCGCACCACCATCACCCTCTACCACACCGACCGCCGCGTCCTCGCCGAGGACATCGCCAAATGGCTCGGCATCCCCGAATCCGAGATCATCGTCACTCCCTCCACGGATACCGCCCTCCCCGATGTCGTGATCACCATCGGCCAGGACTTCAAAGTCCCGGGCACCTGACCCCGCGACCTCGCCTACTCCGCCCCTTTCGGCGCCTCGAAGGCATCGTCCAGGGCCCGCCGCGCCAGCTGCTCCAGCGCACGGTCCTCCAGCGGCGGGTTGTGCAGCGGCGCCCGGACGTCTCGCCAGTACCGCTCCAGCGGCCGCGACCGCTGCAGGCTGACCCCGCCGACGACCCGCATGGCCAGGTCCACCGCTTCGATGCAGGCGTTCAGCGTCTCCACCTTTGCCGCCGCCACCCGGTCGATGGGCGGCATCCCGGCCGTTTCCCGTCGCTCCCACGCCCCGCACGCGTCCCGGGTCAGCGCCCGGCTCCGCTGCAGCAGCAGCTCGATCCGCGCCACCCGCGTCCTCACCCCCGGGAACTCGCGAATCGGGCGCTGGCTGTTCGGTACCCGCTCCCGCGCGAAGGCCACGGCATAATCCCGCGCCGCCGAAGCCACGCCGATGGTTACCGCGCACAGCCCCAGCGCGAACCACGCCATCCCCGCGCCCGCCCGCGGGTCCGGCGAGCCCGCCTCCCGCGCGTTCAGCAGCCGGTCCGCGGGCAGCCGCACCCCGTCCAGCACCACATCGTGGCTGCCCGTGGCCCGCATGCCGAGCGAATCCCACGTCTCCTCCACTCGCAGCCCCTCCTCCCCGCGGAACACCAGGAAGTTGCCCACCATCGGCCGGCCACCCGGCCCAATCTCTCCCTCGAGCCGCGCCAGCACGATGAACGCGTGCAGCACCGGCGCCAGCGTCGTGAAGGTCTTGCGACCCCGCAGCACCCAGCCGTCGCCTTCCCGCACCGCGAAGGTATCGGGCACGCCCCCGCCTGACGGGCTGCCCAGCCCCTCCTCGGTCGCCACGGTGTTCACCAGCTCGCCCCGCTCCACGGCGCCGCGGCAGAGCCGCTCGAACCACGCCGGCGGGTAGCTCGGAGCCTCCCGCTCCTGCCCGAAGGTCTTCAGGTGCATCATGAACGCCAGCGCCGTCGAACCGTCGGCGCGCGCCAGCTCTTCGAGCACCGCCAGGTACGTCCCCAGCCCCGCCTCCGCCCCGCCGAATGCCCGCGGCACCGTCAACCCGTAGAAGCCCGCCTCACGCAGCTCCGCAAAGTTCTCAAACGGGAACGAACCCTCGCGGTCATGGGCCTGCGCGCGCGGGGCGAATCGCTTCGCCAGGTCCCGCGCGCGCTCCACCCACTCATTTTCTGGGTTCACGGCGCCAGTCTACCCCGCGCCGCCCCGCCATGCCGTCGCGTTCGCTACTTCGCCCCGGCTGGCCCGGCCGCTGCATGCCCCGCTCCCTCCACATCCAGCGTCGGCAGCAGCCGGTCGAGCCAGCGCGGGATCCACCAGTTCCACCGCCCCAGCAGGGCCATCGCCGAAGGCACCAGGAACACCCGCACGACCGTCGCGTCAACGAAGATCGCCGTCGCCAGCCCGATGCCGAACTCCTTGATCACCCGCTCCGGCCCCAGCACGAAAGCGAGGAACACCGTCACCATGATCGCGGCGGCAGCCGTGATCACCCGCGCCGTGGCCGTCAGCCCGTTCGCCACCGCCGTGCCCGTGTCGCCGGTCTTCAGGTACTCCTCCCGGATCCGGCTGATCAGGAACACCTCGTAGTCCATCGAAAGCCCAAACAGGATCGCGAACATCATCATCGGCAGGAACACTTCCACCGGTCCCGTGCCGACCCCAATCAGGCTCCCGCCCCAGCCCCACTGGAAGACGGCCACCACCACCCCGTAGGCCGCCCCGATCGAGAGCAGGTTCATGATGGCCGCCTTCAGCGCTACTACCACCGACCGGAACATCGCCGTCAGCAGCACGAAGCTCAGTCCAATCACCCCGATGAACAGGTACGGCATCCGCTCCGAAATGCGGTCGCTCGCGTCGATCTGCCCGGCAGTCACCCCGGTGATGTAGAACCGGTCGCCATTTGTCTCGGCCCGCTTGAGCACATCGTCCCGCAGGCGGTGCACCAGCTCCGTTGTCGCATGGTCCTGCGGTTTCGTCGTCGGGATCACCGTAATGACCGCCGTATCCCCCGCGGGATTCACCACCGGCTCCGTCACCGCAGCCACGCCCGGCGTCTCCCGCATCAGCTCCACCGCCCGCGCGAGTCCGCCGTTGCCGTCACGCACGTCCGCCACCACCAGCAGCGGCCCGTTCGTGCCCGGCCCGAAGCCCTTCGCGATCAGGTCGTACGCCTTGCGCGAGTGCGAATCGGGAGCGCGGTTCCCGGCATCCGTGAAGCCCAGCTCCATCGACAAGATGGGCAGCGAAAGCACCACGAGCAGCGCCGTCGCACCCACCGCAAACGGCCACGGGTGCCGCTGAATCGTCCGGCTCAGGCGGTACCAGGTGCTGCTGGGATCGACCCCCTCTGACTGGTGCAGCAACGGCACCCGCAGCCAGTCGACCCGCGTTCCGAACACTGCCAGCAGCGCCGGCGTCAGCGAAATCGCAATCGCCACCGCCACCAGCACCACCACTGCGCCCGCCGTCGCCAGTGTCGCGATGAACGGCAGGCCCATCACGAACAGCCCCAGGAACGCGATCGCCACGATGATCCCGGCGAACGCCACGGCCCGCCCCGAAGTCGTCACCGCCTCGATCACCCCATCCCGCACCGATTTGCCCCCGTGAATCGCCTCCCGGAATCGCGTCACCACCAGCAGGCTGTAATCGATGCCGACCCCGATCCCGATCATCGCCGCGAACTGCGACGCAAAATCCGGGAACCCAATCCAGCGCGCCGCCACCATCAGAATCCCAAGCCCCGTTCCGAGCCCGAACAGCGCCGCCCCGATCGGCACGCCCATGGCCACCACCGACCCGAACGCGATCAGCAGGATAAACACCGCCGCAATCAGGCCATAAATCTCGGAGCCGAACTCCGTCTGCTCGTTGAACTGGATCACGCGGCCGCCCGGCTCCACCGTGAAGTCCACGCGCGAAGCGCCTTCCGCCAGCCGAATCAGCGCCACCGCTGTCTCGTGCGGCACCTTGTCGGCATCGAACGTAAACCGCACCACCGCCCGTGCAATCGTCCCGTCCGGCGAAATGTAGCCTGGCCGCTCGAACGGCGATTCAATCGCCGCGACGTCCGGCACCTCCTCAGCCACTCGCGCCAGCACCCCCTCGATCTCCGCTCGCGCCCCCTCAACCCCGGTCGGCACCTCGAAGACCAGGTCTGCCTCGCCCCCCGCCTGCGCCGGGAAGCGCTCCCGCAGCAGGTCGTTCGCCCGCTGCGATTCCGACCCCGGCAGGGTGAACTCCGTCTGGAACTCCCCGCCGAATGCCCGCGCGCTCGCCCCGATGCCGACCAGTACCGCCACCCACGCCGCCAGCACCAGCCATTTCCGCCGATAGACGAATCCGGCCCACCGCTCCAGCAGCCCTGCACCTTCCTGTGTCGCCATGCTCCTTGCCTCCTCAGGCCCGGCGGCGTGGTCGTCTGCCGCCGTTCGTGAACTCGCTCACGATGCTCGTTTCAGTGTGAAACGGAACTCCGGTTCCGTTCAAGTGGCAATTCCGGTATCCTTCCAACAAAATCACCGGCGGCTCCCATCAGCCCCGTCAATCGTCCCGCCCATGTCCCTCCCAGAACGCTCCGACGCCCGCCTTAACCGCCAGCGCATCCTCGAAGCTGCCGCCGGCCTCTTCACCGAACACGGCACCGCCGTCGAAATGCGCCAGATCGCCGAAGCCGCCGGGGTCGGCGTCGGCACCATCTACCGCAACTTCCCAACCAAGGCCGAGCTCATCGTCGCCATCATCACCGATATCGTCGACACCACCGAGGCCCGCCTCGAGCAGGTGCTCGCCATCGACGACCCGCTCGACGCCGTGCGCGCCTTCATCGCCACCCTCTTCACCTCGTTCGACCGAATCGCCCCGCTCGCCATGGAGCTCATGGCCACCCCGCACGACCAGGAGCTCCACGACCGCGTCATGCGCTGGATGGCCGAACCCCGCCTCCTGCCCATCCTCCAGCGCGGCATCGAACGCGGCCAGTTCCGCCCCGAACTCGACCCGCCGGTCGCTGTCCGCTTCATCGCCAGCGTCGCCAGCCCCATCACCCTCGTGGCCGGCCGCGGCGAACTCTCCCTCGACCGCCTCCGCGACGGTTTCATCGACCTCGTCCTCCGCGCGCTCCGCCCACAGCCGCCCGCATGAAGCGGGCTTAACCCGACCCCCGATTCGCAATTGCTATAATCCGCCCCATCACGGCCGGGCGTCACCGCCCCGTCCCCGGAGCAGCCCGTGGAAGACCCGAAAGTCGTCGCCGAGCGGATCGTCGCCAACGTCGAACACGTCATCGTCGGGAAGTCCCGCGAAATCCGCCTCGCCATTACCGCCCTCCTCTGCGGCGGCCACATGCTCATCGAAGACGTGCCGGGCGTCGGCAAGACCATGCTCGCCCGCGCGATCGCCGTCTCCACCGGCTGCACCTTCCGCCGCATCCAGTTCACCCCCGACCTCCTCCCCTCCGATGTCACCGGTGTCTCCATCTACAACCAGAAGACCGGCGACTTCGAGTTCCGCCCCGGCCCGATCCTCGCCCAGGTCGTCCTCGCCGATGAGGTCAACCGCGCCACCCCCAAGACGCAGTCCGCCCTCCTCGAGGCGATGGAGGAGCGCCAGGTCACCGTCGATGGCGTCACCCATCGCATGCCCCAGCCCTTCATGGTTCTCGCCACCCAGAACCCGATTGAGTACGAGGGCACCTTCCCCCTCCCCGAGGCCCAGCTCGACCGCTTCCTCATCCGCATCTACCTGGGCTACCCCTCCCCGACCGACGAGGTGCTCGTCCTCGACCAGCAGCAGACCCGCCACCCCATCGAGGCCCTCCAGCAGGTCACCGATGCCAACGAGATCCTCCAACTCCAGCGCGCCGTCCGCGAAATCTACGTTGACCCGCTGATCAAGCAGTACATCGTCCAGCTCGCCAATGCGACCCGCGAGCACGAAGCGGTCTACCTCGGTGCCAGCCCGCGCGGCTCGCTCGCACTCTTCCGCACCGCCCAGGCTCGCGCCCTGCTCGAAGGCCGCGACTTCGTCATCCCCGACGACGTCAAGGAACTTGCCGTCTTCACCCTCGCCCACCGCGTCATCGTCAGCCCGGGCGCTCGCGTCAAGGGCGTCACCCAGGCCGACGTCATTGCCCAGTGCCTCCAGCGCGTCCCCGTCCCCGGCGCGCGCGCCCGCGCCTGAGGCTCGCCCCGTGCGAACCCTCATCAGCGCCCTCTTCGCTCCCCAGCGCCGCACCCTCACGCTTGTTCTCGCCATCCTCCTCGTCTCGGTCTTCGTCGCGTTCGGGACCGGCTTCTGGCTGCTCTTCCGGCTCGTCTACATCATCGCCATCGCCCTCCCGCTCGCCTGGCTGTACACCAGGTGGAACACGCGCGGCCTCGTCGCCTTCGCCGACCGCCGTACCTCCCGCGCCCAGGTCGGCCAGGAAGCGCTCGAAGTCATCGAAGTCCGCAACACCTCCTTCCTGCCCCGCGTCTGGCTCGAAGTCGAAGACCCGTCCCCGCTCCCCGGGCACCGCTCACGCCGGGTGCTCACGATTCCGCCGCGCCGCTCACGCAACTGGATGGTCACCACGCCCCTGCTGCGCCGCGGCCTCTACGAGTGGGGGCCCCTGACCGTCACCGCTGTCGACCCCCTGGGCATCTTCCGCTGCACGCGCACCTTCGGCGAGGCCCAGCAAATCCTCGTCTACCCCCCGGTGGTCGACCTGCCCCACTTCCAGGCCCCGCCCGCCAACCTCCCCGGTGAAGGCCGCGTCCGCCGGCGCACCCACTACGTCACGCCCAACGCATCCGGCGTCCGCGAGTACGCGCCCGGCGATGCCTTCAATCGCATCCACTGGCGCTCCACCGCCCGCACCGGCGAGCTGATGGTAAAGACGTTCGAGCTCGACCCCGCCTCCGACATCTGGGTCATCCTCGACCTCGAGCGCCGCGTCCATGCCGGCTCCGGCGACGACTCCACCGAGGAATACGCCGTCCGCATTACCGCCTCCATCGCTCGCCACTACATCATCGCCAACCGTCCCGCGGGGCTGATCCAGTTCGGCCGCGACCTCCGCATCCTCGAGCCCGAGCGCGGCCAGAACCAGCTCACCCGCATCCTCGAAACCCTCGCCACCGCCAGCGCCGTCGGCGATGCGCCCCTTGGCGCCCTCCTCCTCGAAGAGCAGCGCCGCTTCGGCCGCCACACCACGCTCATCGTCGTCACCCCCTCTACCGATGACCACTGGCTCACCGCTATCCAGTCGCTCACCCAGCGCGGCGTCCGCGCCGCCGTCGTCCTTATCGACCCCTCCAGCTTCGGAGCTTCCCGCTCGCCC
This sequence comes from Tepidiforma sp., assembly GCF_034433535.1. Taxonomy (GTDB): domain Bacteria; phylum Chloroflexota; class Dehalococcoidia; order Tepidiformales; family Tepidiformaceae; genus Tepidiforma. The sequence goes on along the minus strand of NZ_DAOUAO010000210.1, from coordinate 2,363 downwards.
CTCCTCCTCTACGGGCAGCTCACCGCATCCGATATCCTCACCTACGTCGTCCGCCGCGGCGACGACCTCAGCCTCGCGCTCGCCCCGGCCGGCGCAGGAGCAGTCGCATGGCAGGCCTGAACCCCACGCTCCAACACTCCCCCGTCCGCGCGGCCGGCAGCTACGCCGTCCGCGTCCCGCGCATCGTCATGAGCTGGGAGGACTGGCTCACTTTCGCCGTTGCAGCCATCACCTTCGTGGCCATCGCCCACTCGCTTCAGCAGGCCAACTGGGTCGAGGGCATGCCCCCGTTCATCCCCACGGTGCTCCTCGGCCTCGCCATCGGCATGCTCGCGGCGCGCGTGAGGCTGCCGGCGGCGGCCATCCACCCGGTCGCACTGCTGGTGGGTGCCGGCATCGTCGCCCTCGCCGCCCAGTCCTTCGCCGATGGCCCCACCCTCGCCGACCGCCTCGCCGATTTCCGCGTCCGCATGGTCGAATGGTTCCACGTCGTCCGTACCGGCGATATCTCCAACGACAACCTCCCCTTCGTCACCCTCGTCCACGCGCTCTCCTGGCTCGCCGCCTACGCCGCGGCATGGAGCCTCTTCCGCTGGCACAACGCCTGGCTCGCTCTCCTTCCCGGCGGCTTCATCCTCCTCACCAACATCAGTTTCCTCCGCGGTCAGCCCACCGGCGATTTCGTCGTCTTCCTCTTCGGCGCCATCGTCCTCATCTCGCGCGTCCACCTGCAGAAAAGCATCGCCCGCTGGCGCGCCGAGGGCACCGAGTACCCCGAATTCCTCTCCGTCAGCCTCATCCAGCTCACCGTCGTCGCCTCAGCGGCGCTGGTCATTGCCGCCTGGTGGCTTCCCCTCGGCAACCAGGCGCGCGCCGTCGAAGCCGTCTTCGATACCCTGGTTCGGCCCGTCACCAGCCAGTCCGAGCACCTCGTCCGCCTCTTCCACAACGTCGATTCCCGCCGTGGAGGCAACCTCCACACCTTCGGCAATACCCTCCCCATCCAGGGCGATGTCAGCCTCGGCAGCAAGCGCCTCTTCGAAGTCAACAGCGCCGAAGCCGGCCTCCTCCGCGCCACCAGCTACGAGGTCTACACCGGCAACGGCTGGAAGGCCGGCGAGCGCGACACCTCCCGGGTCGATGCCCGCGAACTCGCCGTCGATGCCGCCTCCGCCACCTACGCCGCCCGCACCACCGCCATCCTCCGGGTCAAACTGCTCGCCGGCGAAAGCACCATCCTCACCCCGGGCGTCCCCCTCGCTGCCAACATCGATACCCGCGTCGATGCCGCCCCCGGCCAATCCGGCGATATCGAGCGCATGCGCAGCCGGGTAGCCCTCGGCGCCGAAGATACCTACAACAGCTTCGGCTCCATCTCCCGCGCCACCGCCGAGCAGCTCGACGCCGCCGGCACCGCCTACCCCGAATGGGTCACCGGCCGCTACCTCCAGCTTCCCTCCGACCTCCCCCGGTCAGTCCGCGATGAGACCGCCCGCATCATCCGCGAAGCCGGCGCAACCACCCCCTACCAGCAGGCCAAGGCCATCGAAAGCTACCTCCGCACCTTCCCGTACGACCTCGCCGTGCCAGCGCCCCCGCCCGGCCGCGACGCCGTCGAATTCCTCCTCTTCGAACTGAAGCGCGGCTACTTCGATTACCAGTCCACCGCCATGTGCGTCATGCTCCGCACGGCCGGCGTCCCCTGCCGCATCGCGGTCGGCTATGCCCTCACCCCCGGCTCCGGCACCGAAACCCTCTACACCGTCCGCAAGAGCGACGCCTACACCTGGGTCGAAGTCTTCTTCCCCTCCTACGGCTGGATTACCTTCAACCCCACCGCCGACCGCCCCGAAGGCGGCGCCGGCGGCATCAGCCAGCCCCTGGTCCCCTCGGACCCGTTTGTCGAGCCCTCGCTCGAAGACCTCTTCGGCCCCGATCTCGTCGATCCGACCGGCGGCGCCAACCCCGTCCAGGAGGCCCTCGCCGAGGAGCCCGTCATCAATCAGTCCTTCAACTGGCTCCTGGTCCTCATCCCGCTGACCATCCTCGCCCTCCTCGCTGCCGGCGGCCTCGGACTCCGCATCGCCTGGAACTGGGGGCTCGGTGGCCTCGACCAGCGCGCCCGGCTCTGGGCCCACACCCAGCGGCTCGCCGCCTGGGCGGGCATCCGCAGCAGCCCCGCCGAAACCCCGCGCGAGTGGTCGGCCCGCCTCGGCCGCACCATCGGGCGCGAAGAACCCGCCCTCCGCCTCGGCGAGGCCTACGAAGAGTCCCGCTACGGCCGCCCCGGGCAGCAGCGCGTCCCCGAGCCCGAGGCCGTCAGCGCGTACCGCTCCCTGCGCAACGCCCTCGCCCGCTACCTC
>NZ_DAOUAO010000209.1:0-3519 GCF_034433535.1 Tepidiforma sp. | reverse complement strand
CGGCCGTGGGAGGAGCCCGTCGATGGCGAGATTGAGGGAGGCAGCGGGCAGTACCAGGCCCGCTGGTGGTTGAACGCCCGCGGACCGATGCGGCTGACGCTGCGCGTCGAGGACCCGTGGGTCGGCGAGACCACCGTCGTTGACCAGGTGGTCCAGGTCGGAGGCGAAATGGAGCAGCGGGAATACGTGCGGCAGCTCCGAGAGGCGTCCAGGCATCGCCGCGGCGTTGGGGGCCTGCATGCCGTCTTCGAGCGCTTTTTCGCACGTGATGCGCCACCGGCCGAACTCGGTGAGCTCGCCGCTTCAGCCGACACGGCCGCGACGACGGAGATATTTCGGACGCTGGTCGGCCTGGTCGAGCGCGGGGTCCCGGTGCCCGTCGAGCAGCTCGACTGGTCGCACCTGGGGGCGTCACTGGCCGCACTCTCGGCTGGGGGCACCCCGCCGAGCGAGGTCACGCGCGAAATGACCGCGCTGCTCGAAGCCGTCGCAGAAAGTGAGCCGTCGCCGAACCTGGCCCACCTGCTCGCGGCCCTCGGCCTGCCCGCCTGGCGTGCACTGGGCAGTACAGGACTGCCCGACGGGCTTCGGCGGAAGCTGTGGGCGGTCTGGCCTCCCCTTGCAGCCATGCTTGAATCGAAGCACCTCCAGGAACCGCAAGCGGCGGAACGGTGGCGGGTGAACATCGGCGAACCGCTGAGTTCGCGGGAGGACGCGATGAAGCAATGGGGCAACCGGCTGAAGGTCCTGCGCCAGCTCCAGTGCTCGCGAGGAACGCCGGGCCAGGTGGCCACGCCGGGACCTCTGCTCACGGACGAGGGCTGGCAGCGGGCCGTTTGGGCCGACCGGCAGCGCCTGAACGCCGATGGGCGGGTCCTCGAACGAGGTCCGGAGCCGGCCGACCTGAAGAAATTCGCTGCCGACGTCCAACGGACCTGGCAGAGGGACTTCGCAGCCCAACTGCGCCTGCCAGGGGGCCCAGTGAGCTGGCCGGATGGCCTGCCATGGATGTCGCTGGTGCTCGCGTGCTGGCAGCGGCTCTATGCCAGGAGCCGGGTGGCCGGCAGCCATGAGGAGGTCGCGCGTGCTCTGCGCCTTGCAGCACATGTAGCCCGGGCGATGCCCAACGTGTACGAGCGAGACCTGTGCCTCGCGGAAGCACTGCAGGAGGTCCATTGATGGACCTTGACCCCGTCGCCGTCACGGAGCGCATCGGGGCCTCCTATCGGCGGTACCTGCGGACGCTGCTCCGGACGAACGACCCCGCGATGAACGCCGGCCTGGAGGATGCGCTCGAGCGCACCAGCAGCCTCGTGATCGGCCCGGTCTCGAGTCCTCGCCGCCCATTCGCGAGGGCAGATCCCTGGCGGAGCTGGCAGAGTCTGGCGTGCTGAGCAGCGAGTGGCTGCACGACCCATTCGGAGGTGCCCTGCCCTTGCGGCGGCCGCTGTATGCGCACCAGGAGACCGCTATCTTGAAGGTGGCCGCCGGCCGCAACGTCATCATCGCTACCGGCACCGGCAGCGGTAAGACGGAAACGTTCCTCGTCCCGATCCTCGATGCCCTGCTCAGGCAGCGGGCTGATGGCCGTTTAGGGCCCGGGGTGCGGGCGCTGCTGCTCTACCCGATGAACGCGCTCGCCAACGATCAGGTCTCGCGCCTGCGGTCCATCCTCGCCTCCGCACCGGAGATCACCTTCGGGCGGTACATCGGCGAGACAGCGCAGACCTACAAGCAGGCGCTCGAAGACTACCAGGGCCGGAACGAAGGACAGGCGCCGCTGCCGAACGAACTTATCTCCCGCGAACAGATGCAGGCGACCCCGCCGAACATTCTGCTGACCAATTACGCGATGCTCGAGTACCTGCTGATGCGGCCGGATGATTCACCGCTGTTCAGCGTGCAGACGGAGGACACGTGGCGATTCCTCGTCCTCGATGAGGTGCACACGTATAACGGCACAACCGGCCTCGAAATCGCAATGCTCCTGCGCCGGCTGTTCACCAGGGTTCACCGCGGACCCGACCAGGTGCGCTGCATTGGCACTTCCGCGACGATCGCTGGCGGCGAGGGGGACCTGCCGCTCGTCGCCGCGTTCGCTGAGCGCCTGTTTGGGGCCCCGTTGGAGTACGACCCGGGCGATACGAGCCGACAGGACGTCGTCCTCGCCGAGCGCCGGCCAGACCAGCTTGAAGGCCCGGAGCTTGACCTCGGACTTGACGTGTTCAAGGCCGAGACCCCGGACCAGCAACTGCTCCGGGACCGGCGAGTCCACCAACTGGTCACGACGCTGCGAGAAGGGCCCCGTAGCCTCGATGGCCTGGCTGCGCAGCTCTTCCCCGGTGACCCCGAGGCCCGGGGGCGCACCGCGAGCCTGGTCAACCGCCTGTCCAGCACGAAAGCGCCCGGCCACGATGACCCGGTCCTCCGGGCGCGCTACCACACCTTTGTTCGCGCGATCGGCGGCGTCCAGGTCTGCCTTCGCCCCCACGGGCCGGACGGTTCGTACCGGTTCACACTGGCCGACGACCGCTGGTGCGACCTGTGCGGCGAAGGAGCCGCGCTTTCGGAGCTGGCCAGCTGCCGAAAATGCAATCAATGGCACCTGAGGGGCTGCTTTCAGAAGGAAGGCTCCGGGTTCAAGTTCTCCCGCCAGCTGGACTGGGATGACACGGCAGAGGCCATCGTCTACCTGGGTCCGGGCGACCCGGAGGTTGAGGCCGACGAGGAAATGTCCATCGAGGAGGAGGCGGCCCAGCCATTCCTCGAGTCCGCGAAGCAGGATGCCACAGTCAGCCGCCGGCTGGTGATGTGCCGGGTCTGCCTCGCAACCGGCGAAACCGCCCCCGGGTGCAGCTGCTCCCCGGGCAATCCGCTGCCGCTTATCCGGGCGGCCACGAAGAGGGGGCGCCCTGACATCCGCTACTGCGTGAACTGCGGGGCCAGCTCGGCGCAGAACGGACCCCGTCGATTGCGGCCCGGGCAGGACGGGCCGCCCGCCGTGCTCGCGTCCGCGCTGTACGACAACCTTCCGCGTGAGAACGAAGCTCCAAAGTTCATCAGCTTCGCCGATAGCCGCCAGGATGCTGCGTTCTTCGCGCCCTACCTGGGGAGAACCTATGGCAATGCGAACCGGCGCCGCCTCATCCTCTCCGTAATCAGTGAGATGTGGAAAGACCGCGGCGAGCAGCCGCCGCGCATTTCGGACATTGAGCTACGGCTGAGACAGGCAGCCGAAGAATCTGGGCACTTCACAGGCGATGTCACGCCGTTGAAGCGGCCGCTAATCCCACGCATGTGGCTCCTTGCAGAATTGAGCGCGGTCGACCAGCGCCAATCGCTGGCCGGGGTCGGGCTGCTCGCGCGGCGCGCAGCGCGCCCGGAGGGCTGGCGAACGCCTCCCGACATGCCGGCAGGCCTCGCAGCCCTTGGCGACGACGAGTCATGGACGCTGGTGGAGACTCTCGTGGGCCAGCTCCTCGACCGGGGCATCCTCGCGCTCGGCAAGGACATCGACCC
>NZ_DAOUAO010000208.1:0-13067 GCF_034433535.1 Tepidiforma sp. | reverse complement strand
CCGACGCCAGCCTCGGCTCGCTCATCGGCGCGGGCCTCGACACCATCCAGGTGCACCAGGTGCAGCTCATCTGGCCGACCCTGATGGTCGCCCTGCTCATGCTCTGCTTCACCTTCCTCGGCGACGGCCTGCGCGACGCCCTCGACCCGCGCACCCGCCACTAAGCGTTCGAACGGGTCCGGTTTGGCGCGCAACTGCGGGTGCTGGTACCATCGCTCATGTAGCGGCCGGGGCTGTAGCTCAATCGGGAGAGCGCAACACTGGCAGTGTTGAGGTAAGGGGTTCGAATCCCCTCAGCTCCACCACCCTGACCAGCGCGAAGAGGCCCACACTCGTGGGCCTCTTTTTCGTTTGGATGGCGACACGTTGACGGCGGTCAAACCACCGGACGGTAACTCCCCCGGCCGTCTGCTATGGCGTGCGACGCAGCGAACAGGGCAACGGACCCGGGCAGGACGGGCTACACGAGCGCGAGGGCATCGACCGGGACGCCGCGCAGTGAGAACGGCCCCGCATGCTCGATGCGCACCTCGACCAGCTCGCCGACGCGCGCCGGGGCATCGAGGTGCGTTAGCTTCCCGGTGCGGGTGCGCCCGAATGGCTGCCCGTTGCGCACACCCTCGACCAGGATCTCCTGCACGGTGCCGACGTAGCGCCGGTTGAGCTCTTCGGAGATGCGCGCCTCCAGCGCCTCGACCCGGTGCAGGCGCTCCGACTTGACCTCGGTCGGCACGTCGTCCGGGAGCTTCCGCCAGGCGATCGTGCCCGGCCGTGGCGAATACGCCGCCACGTGGACCTTGTCGAAGCGAACCTCCTCGAGCAGTGAGAGCGTCTGCTCGAAGTCCTCCTCGGTCTCTCCGGGGTAGCCGACGATGACATCGGTGGTAATGCCGGCATCCGGCATCAGCGAGCGCACCTCGCGAATCTTGTCGAGGTACTCCTCGCGCGTGTACCCGCGCCGCATCGATTCGAGCACCGCATTGCTGCCTGCCTGGACGGGCAGCGAGAAGCACTCCATCACTTTGGGCAGTTGCGCCACGGCCTCGAGGATGCGGGGCGTCATGTCCTTCGGATACGAGGTCAGGAAGCGGATGCGGTCGAGCCGCTCCAGCTCGCTCAGCGCGCGCATCAGGTCGCCCAGGTCGGGCTGGTCGGGGAGGTCGTGGCCGTAGGCCTCAACGGTCTGGCCGAGCAGGGTCACCTCCCGCACCCCGTGCGCCGTGAGGTAGGCGACTTCGCGCACGATCTCGGTGATCGGCCGGCTCTTCTCCCGCCCTCGCCGGTACGGCACGATGCAGTAGGTGCAGAACTTGTTGCATCCGTGGACGACCGGAACGTAGGCGGTCGGGCCGTTCGGGATGGCGTAGGTGGTGGGCCAGAATTCGCCGCCCAGGTCCTCCGCCGGCTCTTCGACCAGCGCCATGATCGGCTCGAACTGCTGCGGCCGCGCGAAAACATCGACCTGCGGGAAGCGCCGCTCGAGCTCGTCCGTTTTCAGGCCGACCATGCAGCCCATCACCGCGACCTTCACGCCGGGGCGCTCGGCCTTCAGCTGGCGAATGCGCCCCAGCTTCGAATACGCCCGGTCTTCGGCGTGCTGGCGCACGCTGCACGTGTTCAGCACGATGATATCGGCCCGCTCCATCCGGTCCGTCGGTTTGAGGCCGAGGCGCTGGAGACCGGCGGCCAGCTTTTCGCTGTCCGCCTTGTTCATCTGACATCCGACCGTCCAGAGGTAGTACCGCGCAGGCATCGTTGAAACCGGGAGTGGCGGAGGGGGAGGGATTCGAACCCTCGACCGAGTTACCCCGGAACCCGCTTAGCAGGCGGGCGCACTAGACCACTATGCGACCCCTCCGGGTACGCCGGACCTTCATTCTACGGTTCACCGGCCGATTCGGTCATCCGCAGAACCCCGCGGTGGGCCCTTATCGCGGGGCCGCTACACTGCGCGTGTGCCAGTCGCCGTGGTGCTGGTCATCTTCACGGTCCGGAGCGACCGGCTCAACGTGCTCCTCATCGAGCGCGCTGCCGAACCGTGCCGGGGCCAATGGGCGCTCCCCGGCGGCCTCCTCCTTGAGGGCGAAACGCTCGATGCGGCGGCGAAGCGCAAGCTGGCCGATGAAACCGGCGTCGCCGACGTGTTCCTCGAACAGCTTTACACGTTCGACCGGCTCGGCCGGGGACGCGCAGAGGCGGTCGTCTCCTACTTCGCCCTGGTCGACAGCGGCCGGGCCCGCCTGCGCCCGGAGAGCGAGTGGCGGCCCGCCTGGCACCCGGTTCGCTCGCTCCCGCCGCTCGCCTTTGAGAACGACCGGGTCATCGCCTACGCCGAGAAGCGCCTCCGCGGGAAGCTCGAGTACACCAACGTGGTCTACAGCCTGCTGCCCGAACGGTTCACCCTCACCCGGATGCAGCAGACGTACGAGGCCATCCTCGGCGAACGCCTCGACAAGCGGAACTTCCGGCGAAGGGTGGTCGGACTGGGCATCGTCCGGCCGACGGACAGCTACGAAAAGCAGGGACCCCACCGGCCGGCCATGCTCTACGAGTTCACCCGCCGCGAGCCGATGGTGCTTTAGCATCGGCCGATGCCGCCCTTGGCCGCCATGGTGCGCAGCCTGATACTCAGCCCGTGACCTGGATCCCCGCACTCCACCGGCTCCTCGCCGCGACCTGTGCCCCGCGCCGGGCATGGGCATGCCGCCCGCGCCGCGGAGGGAGCACGGCGGGCCGCCTGCTCGCCATGGTGTGCCTCGTCGCCGGGCTGGCTGCGGCCTGCGGCTCGCCATCGACCGAAGAATCGCCCGCGGGCGACGGGGTCGAATGGGTCACGAACGTGGCCGCCGGCGCGGCCCCGGATGAAGGAACCACGCCGCGCGTGAACGTCGCCGCCGCCAGCGACCTCCGCGGCGCGCTCGAGGAGCTGCGGCCCGCCCTCGAAGGCGCCTGCCAGACTGCGGTCACCGTCACCTACGGCTCATCCGGGCAGCTCAGTCAGCAAATCGCCGCCGGGGCCCCCTTCGCCCTCTTCCTCTCCGCCGACCGTCAGTACCCCGAACAGCTCGCCGCGAAGGGCCGGGTCGCGCCCGGCGGCCTCGCCCTCTACGGGCGCGGACGGCTGGCGCTGGTGGTGCGCGATGGCCTCCCCGTCCCCGGTTCGCCCGGGGCACTCGTAGACGGTCCCTACCGGTCGATCGCCATCGCCAACCCGCAGCATGCACCGTACGGACGGGCTGCCCGGCAGGCGCTGGAACGCTCGGGAACTCTGGCCGCCGTGGAAACGCGCCTCGTCATCGCCGAAAACGTCCGCCAGGCCCTCGACTATGTCGAAACGGGCAATGCCGACGCAGGGCTCGTCGCCCTCGCGCTCATCCCGCCCGGGGCGCGGCAGGCGGTGCACCTGGTGGATGCGGCCCTGCACGAGCCTATCGAACAGGCCGGGGCGGTCATCGCCGGGAGCGGCGCAGAACGAACGGCCCGCTGCCTGCTCCAGTACCTGCTCGACGCGCCGGGGCAGGCGGTGCTGCAGCGCTACGGCTTCGAACCCGCGGGGACGCCGTGAGCGAGGCCACGCTTGACGCGGTCCGCATCTCGCTGCTGGTCGCGACGTTCGGGACGATCGTGTGCGCGCTCATCGGCACCCCGCTGGCATGGGCCGTGGCCCGCGCTCCGCGCCCGCTCGCGGCCGCCGTTTCTGCGGTGACGCTGCTTCCACTCGCGCTCCCCCCGACGGCCGTGGGCTACTACCTGCTCTGGTTGCTCGGCCGCGAAAGCCCCACCGGCCGGTTCTTGCTCGATACGGTTGGCCTGCAGCTGGTCTTCACCTGGCCGGGAGCAGCCATCGCCGCGGCGGTCGTAGCACTGCCGCTGTTCGTCCGCACCGCAATCGCCGGCTTCGAGCAGCTCGACGAGGACCTGCTCCTAACCGCCCGCACGATGGTCTCGCCGCCGCGGGCGTTCCTGCTGGTTGTCCTGCCCCTGGCGTGGCGCTCCCTGCTTGCTGCCTGCGTGATCGCTTTCGCCCGCTGCCTCGGCGAATTCGGCGCCACCGTCATCGTTGCCGCCAGCATCCCCGGCCGCACCCAGACCCTCCCGGCGGCCATCTACGACGCCACCCAGGCCGGCAACGACGCCCGGGCCCACGAACTTGCCCTCGTAGCGCTCGCCATCGGGTTCGTCCTGATCCTGGCGCTCACCCTCCTGCTCGGGCGGGCGGTCAAAGGAGCACAGCCGTGAGGGGGCTGGCCGCCGACTTCGCCCTGCGCGCCGGGAGCTTCAGCCTCGAGGTGCATGTCGAGGCCGGGCCTGGCATCACTGTGCTGTTCGGCCCCTCCGGTTCCGGGAAGTCGCTCACGCTGCGCGCCATCGCCGGCCTCACGCGGCCGCGCTCCGGTCGGGTGACATTCGACGACACGGTCCTCTTCGACCGCTCCGCCGGTATCGACTGCCCGCCGCACCGTCGCCGCCTCGGCTTTGCCGGGCAGCATCCCGCCCTGCTCCCGTTCCTCGATGTCGCCGGGAATGTCGCGTTCGGACTGCGGGGCATCCCGCGCGCCGAGCGTGCGACCCGCGTGCGCCAGTGGCTCGAGCGCGTCGGGCTGCCCGGCTTCGAATCGCGCCGGGTCGGGACGCTCAGCGGCGGGCAGGCCCAGCGCATCGCACTGGCCCGCGCCCTGGCGCCGGGCCACCGGCTGCTTCTCCTCGATGAGCCGTTCTCCGCGCTCGATGAGTCCCTCCGGCAGGGGCTGCGCGCTATCCTGCGGCGCCTCGCGACCGAACAGGAGCTCACCATCCTCTTCGTGACCCACGACCTGCGCGAGGCCCACCTCCTCGCCGACCAGCTCGTTGTGCTCGATGGGGGAACAATCCTCCAGTGCGGCCAGCGGGAAACCGTCTTTCGGGCGCCCGCAAACCGGCGGGTCGCGCTCCTGCTCGGCGCGGTGAACGTCTTCCCCGGCGTCGTCCGCGCCCGGGACGGCCAGAACCTCCTGGTCGAGTCGCACGGCCTCGTCCTCCGCGCGCGGAGCTCTGCCGGCGACCCGGCCCCCGGCGACCCGGTGGACCTTACCATTCGGCCCGAGCGCGTCATCGTGCGCCGCAGCGACCCGGGCATCAACGCCTTCCCCGCGCGGGTGGCCGAAGACCTGGATTACGGTGCCGCCCACACCCTCGTCTTCGAGCCCCTTGCGGCCGGTCCGCGGCTGACCTGCGAGCTCGCCGCCCGCCCCTACGATGTGCTCGGGATCGCCGCAGCCGGGGAGTGGACCATCGAACTCCCGCCCGAGCACCTCCACGTCATGCCGGCCGCCCCGCCGACCTGAGCGCCACGACAGCGTAGAGCAGGTCGGTGCCGGGTCCCGGGCTCAGGTCGAACGCCCGCGGCCGCTCGAACCCGCCGGCATGCGCAAGGTAGAGGCCGATAAGCTCCGCCCGATCGCGGTCGCTGAGGGCGAGCCACGCCGCCACGGCCTTCGTCGGGAAGCAGCGGTTCGAATAGCTGGCGACAAAAGCACCGCCCGGTTTCAGGACGCGGGCCACTTCCGCGAAGACTTCTGCCGGTCGGATCAGATACTGCACCGAAACCGCGCAGAGCACGGCATCGAAGGAGGCATCGGGCCACGGCAGCGCCGGGTCTGTGTTCAGGTCCTGCACCACGCGCTCCGTGAGCCTCGGGTTATTGTCGAGTTCGACGGCGTTCATTCCGAGCCCGGCAACGGACTCGAAGCGAACGTCCGAGGGCAGATGCGAGACCCAGCTCGACATGAGGTCGAGAACGCGCGACCCGGGCTCGAGGATGGCCCGGTAGAACGCCGTCAGCGCCGCAATCGCCGCATCGTCGATGTGGGTAACAAGCCGGGGCTCCCGGTAGAAGTCCCTGTCATCGCCCTCGTCCTGGCGAACGAAGTACTCCGGTCGAAGCGGCGGGAGACCAGCTGGCTCAGTCATTGAGCGCCGGGACACGGCCGCCTTGCGTCAGGACTGCCTCGTAGAACCGCGCCCGCGGGTGCCCGGCCAGGATGCCTTCGGGCATCCCGCCCGCGTGGGCCCGGCGAAACGCGTCTGATTGGGTCCACTGGACGAACGCCTGGCGGGACTCCCAGATGGTGTGCGAGATGTAATCGCCGGGTTCGTCACCCTTAAGGAGCGCGAAATGCACGAAACCGGGAACCTCGTGCAGGTAGCTCTCACGGGTCCGCCATCCCTCTTCGAATTCGGCCTCGCGTCCGGGGTTGACCTTGAACTGGTTCATCGCAACGAACATCGGCTTCTCCACGCCTGGGGGTGTTCCTAGTGTATCCCCAGTAGCGCCGCGCAGTTCGCCCACCCGCCTTCCCCGCCGAACCGCCCCCGGACGGTCCGCAGCCAGAGCGCGGTTCGCAGGTTGACCACCGGGTCCGACCACCTCCGGAAATCCTCCCCGGCGCGGTCGAAGTGGTAGCGCCCGTTCAGTTGGGCCAGGCCGAAGCTGCCGCCGTTCGGGTCATCCGGGTTGAACGCCCGCGGGTCGAGCGAGGCCGTCTCGCACAACACGATGCGGCGCATCTCCGGCCACCAGCCGGGCTCGTTCGGCCAGCCTGCGAGGGCAGCGTAGCGGTCGAGCTCGTCCAGCGTCAGCGGTCGCGCCGGCGGCCCCGAAATCGTTGCCATGAACGGGCTGGTCAGCTGTGGCGACGCCTCACCTGCCGGTTCTACGGCCATGGCCGTGGCCACCGCTGCGCCGAACAGGACGACGCCGAGCGTCGCGAACAGCGCGGCGAGCCAGCTGCGCCCAAGGCTCGAGGGTCGCTGCGGTGCGCCCTGCATCGACCGCCAATGTTGGCGCCTGCGCCGCTGTCCCTGCCAGCGAAGCGCGTTACCTCGCTGTCAAACCTTCGTGAATTGCGCGGGCGATCCGCTGTACCAGCTCCCAGTTCCAGTCGCCATCGACCATCACCGCCACGGCGAACCATTCGCCATCCACCTGCACGATGGCGACATCCCGGGTTACCCCCGGCCAGGTGCCGGTCTTGTTGCCGAGGTAACCGATGCCGTCGGAGGCTTCCAGCCCCGCGGGGATGCCGGCCCGGACTTCCTGCGCCGCGAGCAGGCCCAGGGCGTGGTCCCGCTGCTCGGGCGCCAGGCCCTCGCCCCGGGCAATTGCTGCTGCCAGCTGCGCCAGCGCGAGCGGCGTCGCGGGCAGTTCCCGGCTGTTGACCGACATGCCTTCGATGCCCAGGTCCAGCAGCGCCGCATCCACCGCGCCAGCCCCGAGAAAGCGCAGCAGGGCCACCGCCGAGGTGTTGTCGGAGAACGTGATCATCGCCTCCAGCAGCGTCCCCAGCAGGAGGGTCCCGTCTTCTGCGGGCTGGCCGACCCGTTCGAAGGTGCCGAGGTCTTCCGCGAGCGCCTCGTCGGTGATGGGGACCGCGTCTGTGTACCGCAGTTCGCCCGCCGAGATCCGCCGCTCGGCCTCGTAGAGGATGGCCAGCTTGAACGTCGAGGCCGCGTACCCGGCCCGGTCCGGGTTGATGCCCCCGAGCAGATCCCCGCGGAGATCGACCACCGCGACGCCGGCGGTCGCAAGCTCCTCGGGGGAAAGCGCACGCTCCAGCGCCCGCTCGATCGCGCCTGCCGGGGAGCCGGCGGAGCCCGCTATCCCCGGTGCCGACCGGCCAGTGTCCGCGGTCCTGGCGCTCGACGGGTGGTTCGCCGCTGCCTCGGGCGCCTGCGCGGGGTCAGCCAGTTCCGCCGAAATGACCGAGACAAGGTAGACGAACGACGCCGCGACGGCTGCCACAGCACCCAAGAGCGCAACGAGCGCGACCCGCTCGCCCGGGGCACCGGGCGGAAGACGACGACCGGCAACAGCCATCGTCGATGCTCCTTGCCCCCGCCGCCTGCATGATACCGCGCGCTGCGGTCGGCTGGCAGCGGCGCGCGGCAGCCCGTAGGCTGACCGCATGACCGACCTGTCCATCTCGTTCCGCGACGTGCTCGACGCAGCGACGCGTATCGCGCCGGTGGTCCATCGCACCCCGGTGCGCCGGTCGCGGCAGCTCGACGTGCTGGCGGGCTGTCGCGTGTACCTGAAATGCGAAAACGAACAGCGCGTGGGGGCTTTCAAGATTCGCGGTGCGTACAACCGGATTGCCGCGCTCACTCCCGAAGAGCGCGCACGCGGGGTGGTCGCGGCCTCGAGCGGCAACCACGCCCAGGGGGTCGCACTGGCGGCCCGGCTGCTGGGAATCGGGGCAACCATCTTCATGCCGTCCGACGCCCCGCTGACCAAGGTTGAGGCCACCCGGGGCTACGGCGCGGAGGTGGTCTTCTACGACCGCTCCCGCGTGCTTCCCGCCGACGCGGTGCGTGAACACGCTGAGACCACGGGCGCGGTCGTCGTACCCGCCTTCGATGACCCGTTCGTGATGGCCGGTCAGGGCACCGTCGCCCTCGAGCTGCTCGCCGAAACGGGGCCGCTGGATGCCGTGGTGGTGCCCCTCGGCGGGGGAGGCCTGCTCTCGGGCGTCGCGACCGTCGTGCGCGCCCTCAGCCCGCGCACGCGCATCTACGGCGTCGAACCGGTCGGGGCCGATGATTGGGTCCAGAGCCTCCGCGTCGGGCGCCCGGTGCAGATTCCCCCGCCCACGACGATCGCCGATGGCGTCCGCACACGGGAGCCGGGTCAGCTCACGTTCGCCGTTGTCTCTCGCCTGGTCGACGACGTGGTTACGGCGCCCGATGACCGCATCCGGGAGGCGGTCCGTTTCCTCTGCCTGCGCGTGAAGACCGTGGTCGAACCCTCGGGCGCGCTCGGTGTGGCGGCGCTCATGGCAGGCGCGGTGCCCGGAATCGAGGGAAAGCGGGTGGGCGTGGTGCTCTCGGGCGGCAACATCGACCCGGAGCTGCTCGCGGCCATCCTCTCGGGGCGCTGATTGACTTCGGCTGCAGGGGAACAGGTGGTACCCCCGGCAGGAATCGAACCTGCGCCTTCGGCTCCGGAGGCCGACACTCTATCCGCTGAGCTACGGGGGCCTGCGCAAAATCCTACCGCGGCCGACGCCTCCGCGCATCAGCCGGCCGTGGAAAGGGCTACCAGCGCCGCGCCGAGGAGCACCGCCTGCAGCATCGCCCCGGCCGCGATCAGCCACAGGCCCGCCGCCCGTTCGAATGCATGCAGCACCACCCCGGCGACGGAATTCGCCGCCAGTACCCCCACCGCGAGGTACGCGATGCCGAGGATTTCCGACCTGTCCCCAACGCGCACGATGCCGCCCAGCTCTGGGAACGATAGCTCGACCACCTGCGGCAGCCCGGGGTAGGAGGTGAAGACGTAGCCCGCTACGACCGCGCAGAGCGCGGCCGCAACCGCCACGCCAGCCATCGCCGTCCGGTCGCGCCAGAACGGCAGGGCAGCCGGCCCCAGCGCCTCGGAGCGCTGCATCGGGTACGCCTCGAACGGTGCGACGCTCGCCCGCGCCTGGATCGCTTCCGCGAACGCAGCCTGGTCGGTTACGGTCAGCCCGTACACCTCGCCGTCGGTAACGACATACAGCAGCTCGTCCGGGCTCGAATGGGTGGAGTAGAAGAGGACATAGCCGACGCGGCGGACAGCGCCCGAACCAATGTGGCATCCCCACCAGTTCAGGCCGCTCACCTCCGGCGGGTCGAGTGTCCGGCCCGGGACGAGCCGCTGAACCGCACCGATGGGGACCACGACCCGCCGAAATCCCCAGCGAATCTGCAGCTCCCCGTTGTCGACCACGTACGCCAGCGTAAACAGGGCGTACGCCCACGCCGCGAACATGATGCCGAGCCCGGTGGCTGCGGCGGCCGCTCCCCACGCAAGGAACGTCTTGAAGCTCGGGTCGGCCCCAGAGGCCACGCTGCCGCTCAGGAAAGCAACGGCGAACGCCCACGCCGCAAAGGCGCCAGCCACGATGACGCCGAGCGCCCGCGGGGGCTGGAATACGGTCGCGCTCAGGGGGTGACGCGGGCCCGCGCCGGCGTGCACCATTTGCGGTACTTCTCGTTCTTGCCCCGGATGCAGTCGTAGAAGAGCGCGCTCAGCTTGCTGGTGATCGGACCGATGCGCCCATCGCCGACCGGCCGTCGGTCGACTTCAACAACGGGCGTAAGGTGCGCCGCGGTGCCGGTCATGAACACCTCATCGGCGATGTACAGCTCCGTGCGGTCGATCTCGCGCTCCACCAGCTCGATGCCGAGCTCGTTCCTGGCCAGCTCGATCACGCTCTTCGCCGTGATGCCCTCGAGCACGTTGTCCGCCGGCGTGGGCGTGATCAGCTTCCCATGCCGGACCATGAAGATGTTCTCGCCGCTGCCCTCCGAAACGTGGCCGTTTTCGTTGAGCATGATCGCCTCGTCGAACCCGTTGGCGTTCGCCTCGGTCTTGGCCAGGGCAGAGTTGACGTAGATGCCGGTCACCTTGGCGCGCGGCGGGATGCCGGTGTCCTGCACGCGCCGCCAGGTGCTGGTGTGGCAGCGGGCGACCTCCGGCAGGTAGGCCGGGAACGGCGTCAGGAAGATGAGCGTGTCGCTCTCGAGGTTGTGGAGGCGCACCCCGAGCTGCTCGCTCGAGAGGTACACCATCGGGCGCAGGTACACATCCTCCGTGTAGCCGCTCCGCTCTACGAGCTCGACGGCAATTTCGCACAGTCGGTCGACGCTGTCGTGCATCTGGAGCATCAGGATCTTGGCGCTCTGCTGCAGCCGCTCGAAATGCTCCCGAAGCCGGAAGAGGTACGTCGTTTGGTCATCGGGGTTCCAGTTCCCGCGGATGCCCTCGAATACCGCCGTCCCGTAGTTGAAGGCGTGGGTCATCACGCCGATCTTTGCCTCGCTGAGCGGCACGATTTTGCCCTGGAAATACGCGTACGGTGTCGGCATACGTCCCCTCGGTCCGGGTGCTCCGGGTTTGCGCCAGTATATCCCCCTGTCGCCTTTCACGGTGCAGGCGTCGGTTCCAGCCCCCTGCTGAAAAACGTCGGTTCCCGGCACTCTGCGATCTGCGGTTCGAGCGCGGCCAGCCGGCGGCGCGCATCATCCGGCGGGAGGGGCGGCGGCTTGGTCACCAGCGACGTGGGATCCGCCAGCGCTTCCTCGAGGTAGGCCACGAACTGCTGGTTGTACTTCGCGAGGTCCGGCGGTGGGTCGATAGCCTTCATTGTCGCGACGAACTCGCGAACCACTCTCCCAATCTCATCGGCGGTGGTGGCACTCAGCAGCGCGTCGGTGAAGTTGTCGATCCCGACGCAAATCGCCCGGAGGTACTCCTCATCGCTGCCGGTGCCGACCGGTTCCGCCTGGTCACCCCCGCCGCCAAAGCAGCCGGGCAGGAGAAGCACCGACCCAAGCATCACTGCCGCAAGGATTCGCATGCGCGCATGCTACACCCGCGCGAGCATGCAGACCCGCGCCAGGTTCAGAGGAGGATCCGTTTCGGCGCCGAGCGCGGCTCCCGCCGCCAGTTGACGACCAGCATCCGGGGCTCGCCGCCGTGCTCCACCCGCTCCATCCGGCAACGGTCAGCGCGCGCGAGCATCCGCTGCGCATCGGCCACCCAGCGTTCGACCCCCTCCGGCGGGGGCGGGAGGCGGTCTCCGGCGTCGCGGACCGCCTGCCACGCCTCCATGCCGAGCTGAAGCAGCCAGCCCAGCACCAGCTCCGCCATCCCGACATGGAAATCACGGTCGCCGAAGGTCGCAGCGTACCGTTCCGGGTTCGATTCCGAGGCTGTTACCAGCGCGGTTGCCCCCAGGTGAGGCAGCGAAAGGTCCGATGCCGCCCGGTACACCTCTCCGAGGCCCGGCCGGCGGGCCAGCGTCTCGGCCGACCGGAACGGGTGCAGCCGAAACTCCGTCGCGTGCTCCGCCGGCGCGAGCTGGACGCCCCCGCCAGCCAGCCACTCCGACCACTCCGCGCCGCCGCTCTCGAGCAGCGAACACGCCGCCGCGAGGAAATCGGCTGCGCCGCGGACCAGCAGCACCGCGGAGGAGTAATCGCCCCACTCCATGGCATGGAGCGCCTGCAGCCGCGCAAGCCAGCTCCGCGACCACGGCCCCATCGCTGAGGCCACAGCAGGCGTGCGAAAGCGCGACCCGGCGGCGGCGGTGGCGTGCTCGCCCTCCAGCCGGAGGCCCGCGACCACGTGCTCGACCTCGTCGCCGAGCACGAACCCGGTCTGGCGCCACGTATCGGCACATTCGGCCAGGTCGGCGGGCGGCTTCGGTGCCCTGGTCGCCCCCGCGAACACCCGCGGCAGCGCGATCCTGCTCATCCCGCGCTCCCCGGGTTCATCGCCGCCTGATAGCGCCGCACCATGGGGTCGTCCAGCCAGTCGGCGAGTTCCGGGGCGTGATGCGGCACCGCCCGCACCATGTCGGCCGCGTGGATCGGGTCGTGCTTGCACCAGCCCCGCAGGTAGAGCCCGAGCGGCACATCCGCCGGGGGCCGCTTCGCATCGCCGGCAAAGCGGATGGTCCGCTGGAGGTCCTCCTCGGTGAGCGCGGCGAGGTCGCGCCGCAGGGCCTCGCGCGTGGCCCGGGCCTCTTCCAGCAACGCCTCGAGGGGAAGCTGGCGCCGCTCCTGCACTCGCCGCTCGTTCCAGTCGTCGACATCGAAGCGCGTCCCGTCGCCCGTGCGAATCCCCGCATCTTCGCCGCGTCGAACCGCGCGGAACATTTCAGCGATCGGCTCATCGATGGTTGCCAGGTGGGCGATGAAATCACGCACCAGCCACGTCGACCCCGGGACCGGCAGCTCAAGCTCCGCAGGGCTCAGCGAACGGCAGAACGCCTCGAAGCGCTCGCGATGCGCATCGAGCTCCTGCAGCACCTCGGTGACCGTCTGGCTCATCCTGTTGCTCCTTCCTCGCGCCGGGCAGCCGCGCGAACTCGTTCGACGTACCGGGCGCGCAGGTCGCGCTCGGCGTCGTTCTCCGGGAAGAATCGCGTCAGCCAGCGCAGCACGATCGAGTCCAGCTCCACTTCGGGGAGCGCCTCCGCCAGCGCGAAGCCGCAGCGGAACACATGCCGCGACCAGCGGTCGACCTGCTCCAGCGCGGCCGG
>NZ_DAOUAO010000207.1:0-26984 GCF_034433535.1 Tepidiforma sp. | reverse complement strand
GAAACTCCGCTTCGCCCTTGAGCGCCAGCACTTTCGTGATCGCCGCCGTCAGCGACGTCTTCCCGTGGTCAACGTGCCCAATCGTGCCAACGTTGACGTGCGGCTTCGTCCTCTCAAATTTCGCCTTCGCCATGGGTTACCTGCCCTCCGGGCCGATGAAATACTGGCGGCCTCGGCCGCCAGGAATCCGCACTGGAGCCCTCATCCAGATTCGAACTGGAGACCTCGTTCTTACCAAGAACGCGCTCTGCCTGCTGAGCTATGAGGGCGCTGCACAACCGGCCCGGCATGCCCGGGGCCGACGGCGGAACATGGTTGGTGGAGAGAGTAGGATTCGAACCTACGAAGCGCGAAGCGCGGCAGATTTACAGTCTGCTGCCATTAACCACTCGGCCATCTCTCCATAACGCCCCGGGCGCTTGCACGCCCGGCCATTGTGTTGGAGCCCGAGAGGGGATTCGAACCCCTAACCGTCCGATTACAAATCGGATGCGCTGCCGTTGCGCCACCCGGGCCGGACCGTCCCGGGAACCCCAGCGGATTCCAACACAAAAACGATCCGCCGCAGCGGATCAAGCCCTAAGTATGAACCTGCCCGCGCGCTTTGGCAAGCATCCGCGGTGCACCGCCCCCTTCCCTCTCGCCGCCCGGCGCGGCACCATCGAAGCCGCACGCCCCGCCCTCTTGCAGGAAAAGTATACCGGGCGTAGAACGCCTGTGAGGTCTCCCCATCGGCTCGCTCCTGCCCGCCATCCGCATGTTCCACTACCGCTGGTCGGTCCCGACCGTCGGCCGCATCTCGCGCGACGGCCCGCAGCGCGTCACCGACCTCCAGCAGGCCTTCGGCGCCAGCCGCGATACCCTCGGCGAAACCCTCCGCCGCCTCGAAGCCGCTGGCGTCATCGTCCGCACCCGCACCCCGCGCGGCACGGTCTGCACCCTCACTCCCCTCGGCGAAGCCGTCGGGGCCGCCTGCCTCGCGTGCGTCGATGCTGTCGTGGCGATGAACGTCGTCCCGCTCGCCCTGAAGAAGTGGCCGATGCTCGTCCTGGTGGCCATCGGCCGCGGCGACCGGCGCTACAACCAGATCCGCGCCGAACTGCCCGGCATCACCCCGCGCGCCCTCACACTCGCCCTGAAGGACCTCCAGTCTGCCGGCCTCATCGAGCGCACCATCGAACACTCCTACCCCCCGGTTTCGCTCTACTTCCTCACTCCCCGCGGCGAAGAGCTCTTTCCGGTCATCGACCGTCTCTGCCGGGCCGCTGAGGAGGCCGCCGCGCACGCGTAGCCCCGCAAACACCGGTTCCGCTATCCTCCCCCCGCGATGCGCCGCTACCTCATGGCCACCTTCGCCGCCTGGGCCGTCGGCGCCGCCATCCTCCGCTCCACCCTGCTGGCGCCCCAGCACTGCCCGGCCATCACCGCGGAAGACGCCCGCGCCGCCGCGCTCCTCGCCGCCGACTGGATCGCCGCCAACCAGTACCCCGACGGCAGCTACGTCTACGAGTACAGCATCGACGACGACACCGACCTCCCCGGCTACAACGTCGTCCGGCACGCCGGCGTCACTATGTCGCTCTACCAGCTCGCTGCCGCCGGCGAACCGTCCGCCCTCCGTCCCGCCGACCTCGGCCTCGAATGGATGCTCCGCAACCTGTTCCACCACGATGGCTGGGCCGCCCTCCGCGACCCTGCCGACGGCAGCGTCCGCCTCGGCGCCAGCGCTCTCATGCTCGCCGGCCTCCTCCAGCGCCGCCTCGCCACCGGCGACCCCCGCTACGACGGCCTCGCCCGCGAACTCGCCCGCGGCATGCTCGAGCTCCAGCTCCCCGATGGCGCCTTCCTCAACCGCTGGGACCCCGCTGTGAACGCCCCGGTCCCCGGCGAACGTTCGCGCTACGCCACCGGAGAAGCCTTCTGGGCGCTCACCCTTATGCACCGCATCTTCCCCGGCGAAGGCTGGGACGAGCCCGCCCGCCGGGTCGCGCGCTACCTCGCCGAGGACCGCGACCGCGTCGAAGGCCTCAAGTACCCGCCCTGGGCCGACCAGTGGGCCGCGTACGGCTTCGGCGAGATGGCCGCCTGGGGCATCACTAATTCCGAAGTGGCCTACCTCGAACGCCTGGCCGGCCGCTTCGGCCTCCTCGTCCGCGCCGAGTCCGCACGTCGCGATTCCCGCCGGTCCGAACTCACCCGCGGGCGGCAGGCGAGGGCCGCAGGCGCCGGCACCTGGGGCGAAGGGCTGGCCGGCCTCCGCCAGGCGGCGCTCGCCGACCCCCGTCTCGAACACCTGCTGCCCGCGGTCGACGAACGTCTCGCCTGCATCGCCGGCATCCTCGCCGACCGGCAGGTATCGGCCGCAGAAGCTGACGCAGCGCCCAATCCGGAGCGGGCACGGGGCGCGTGGTTCACCGGGGGCGTCACACGCATGGATGACCAGCAGCATGCCCTCTCCGCCCTCCTCATTGCCAGCCAGATGATCGAATCCAGGAGCCAGCCGTGACCACCTCCCTCGTCATCGTCGCGATCCTCGCGGCCGTCAACCCCTTCGTCGCGGCGAGCGCCGCCGGGCCCCGCGCCGTGCCCCTGCGCGTCGTCCTCTCCGGCACCGCCCTGTCCATCGCTGCCTACAGCCTCATGGCAGCCTTCGCCGGCGAGATCGTCGATTGGCTCGGCGTCGAGCCCGAATCCTTCCGCCTGGCAGCGGGGATCGTCATGGCCGTTTCCGGGGCCGCGACCATCGTCCTCGGCGCCCCTGCACGCTCGGTCGATTGGCACCACCCCCTCGCCGACCTTTTCCCCCTTGGTGTCCCGCTCCTGCTGTCGCCCGCCGGGATGGCTGCGGTCGTGACCACCGCCGCCAGCGAGGGCGCGCCTGGCACCGTGGCAGTCGTCCTCGCTGTCCTGGCAGCCGCCGCGCTGCTTTTGCTCGGCCGCGCTGGCCGGGCGGGCCACGCCATGGATGGTCTCGCGCGCCTCCTTGCCGGCATCCTCGTCGCGATCGGCGTCGCCCTTGGCATCGACGGCATCCGCTCGGTCTGACTCGTCATCGCGCCTGGCAGGCGCTTCCTCCGCAGCATCGCTGCTGCTTCCGCCCGCGCCGCGTACCCCGCCGGCCTTCGCCGCAACGCCTGACCCTCGCTACACTCGGAGGCACAGCTCGTTACCTCACCACCGGAGTACCGCCGATGGCAGGCCATTCGAAGTGGGCCCAGATCAAGCGCCAGAAGGGCGCCAACGACCAGAAGCGCGGCGCCCTCTTCACCAAGCTCACCCGCGAAATCATGCAGGCCGCACGCCAGGGCGGGCCCGACCCGGCTGCCAATTTCAAACTCCGCCTCGCTATCCAGCGCGCCCGCGCGTCCAACATGCCCAACGACAACATCGAGCGCGCCATCCAGAAGGCCACCGGCGGCGCCAGCGAAGATCAGCTCGATGAAATCACCTACGAGGGCTACGGCCCCGGCGGAGTCGCCATCCTCGTCTCGGCCCTGACCGATAACCGCAACCGCACCGTCTCGGAGGTCCGCCACCAGTTCTCCCGCGCCGGCGGCAACCTCGGCGAATCCGGTTCCGTCAGCTGGCAGTTCGAACCCCGCGGCATCATCACCATCCCGACCGAGGGTCGCGACCCCGACGACCTCGCGCTTCAGGCCATCGATGCCGGCGCCGAAGACGTCGAAATCCAGGGCGACGCGATCGAGGTCCGCACCGACCCGGCGTCACTCGAAGCCGTCCGCCGCAACCTCGAGGCCGCCGGCCTGCACGTCGAGAACGCCGACTTCGCGATGATCCCGAAGACCACCATCGAGCTCGACGAGAAGACCGCCCACCAGGTCCTCCGCCTCATCGAAGCGCTCGAAGACCTTGAAGACGTCCAGCGCGTCTACTCCAACGCCGACTTCAGCGACGAGGCGGTTGCAAGCTACGCCGGCTGATTCGCTGCCGGGCTGCTTCATTCGGCCGGGCGCCTACCGCTGCTTCGCGCGCTCCCGCCCCGGCACCGGCGCCACCCTGGTCGTGCATTCGAACACCCGGCCGAAGTGGTAGATGAACGATTCCTGCACCTGCTCGAGCGAGACCTGCCGCCCCACCTCGGCCGCCATCGTCGTCATCTCGACATCCGGCATCCCGCAGGGGTTGATCAGCTCGAAATGCCCCAGGTCCGGGTCGACGTTCAGGGCGATGCCGTGCATCGTCACCCAGCCGCGCACGTTGAGCCCCGCCGAGGCAATCTTCTTGCCCTCCACCCAGACGCCACGCCCCCGCGGCGACCGCTCGCCCCGCAGGCCCCAGTCGGCGAGCACGCCGATCACCGTCTCTTCGAGGCCCGCCAGGTAGTCGGTCACGCCGATGCCCCAGCCCTTGAGCGCGATGATGCCGTAGGCCACCAGCTGCCCGGGCCCGTGGTAGGTGATGTCGCCCCCGCGCTCCGTCTGCACGATGTCAATGCCGTACTGCCGCACGACCTCCTCGCTGACGCGCAGGTTCGGCTGCGGGTGGCTCCGGCCCAGCGTGAAAACCGGCCGGTGCTCCGTGAGCAGCAGCGTATCGACCCCCGAGCCGGCCCGCCGCGCCGCCTGGAGCCGCTGCTGCAGTCGGTGCACCTCCCCATACGAGGTGGTGCCCAGCTGGTACACCGAAACCGAACGGGCACCGTCTCCGGTCATCGCCTGCTGCTCCTCACGCCCAGAGGCGGTAGGGGTTCTCCACCAGCGTACGCACGCGAGCAAGGACACGGCCAGCGTCTCCCTCACCCAGCATCGTGCTTTCGAAGCGCATCGTGATCGTTCCCTCGCCGTTGGCGTCCGCGCCGAGCCCGAACGCCAGCCTCCCGCCTGCCAGCCGGGGCTCGATCCGCTCGATGCCCAGCTGCATCAGCGAAACGACCATCCAGCCGGCCCGCTCGAACGAGGCACCCCCGGCCGCCCGCCCCTGGATGACCTGCCGGAATTCCGACGCCAGCGGCTCCTCCACCGCATATGAGCAGTCGCTCCCGGGTTCGACCACGACCAGGCCCGCCGGCCCCGCGTCCACCCCGTGCTCCGCCAGTGCCCGCGCGATCGCCCGCACGGCGACGTCCTCCACGGTTGGCTTCGGGCCGAAGGGCGCCCACTCCTCGGCCAGTGCCGCAACCGCCTCCCGAGCACGCGACCAGTTCACGCGCGCGCAGGCGCTCAGGACCTCCGCGCTGGCTGCCGCCTCCCGCGCGATCCGGCCGAACCGCTCCACCCGCGGGTCGGCATCTGCCGGGGGTGCATCCGCGACCGTGGCTGGCCCTGCCGGTGGCTCCTCGTTCGGCGCGCGGGCGGCCGTTTCCTCATCCTTCCAGAGCGGCAGGCCCGGGATCTCGCCGCCCGGCTCCGGCAGCGGCTCCGCCCGCTCACCGTCAGGTACATGCCCGCGGGACTCGTCCTCTCCAGCGGCGCGGCGGAACGGCACGACTACCGGGGGTCGTTCACGTTCGGCCTCTACGCCGGCTGCCTCCGCGCGCGATGCCGGGGCAGGCCCAGGCGGCTGTGTGGGCGCCGCTTGCGGCGGGGCAGGCTTCGCGCGTGCCGCCCGTTCGAGCGCCGCCGCCTCAAGCGCCCGCACCGCCTCCTCGGGCGGCATCGGTTCGCCCCGGGCGATCACCAGCCCGAGCACCGCCCCCTTCCGCTCGATGCTGCCCGCCGGCCGGCGGTGCCGCAGCACCCCCGCCGCGCTTGCCTCGATTTCGAACGCGATGAAGTCGCACTCCAGCCGGCACACCGGCTCCCCCTCAGCGACCTCCGCACCGTCGGCGCGGTACCACTCCGCAACCACGCCCCCGACCATCTCGCCGCCGAGGTCCGGCACGCGCACCACTGCAACCATCGTGCTGCTCCGCGGGCAAGATCGCCCACTGCAAATATCGACCCTCCCGGCACCCGCGCGTACGGACCCGCGGCCGGCCGCCCAGACGGCCCCGTAACAGCCCGGTGACCACCGGGTGCAGCCCGCAGACTGGCGCCGCTACTCCGGTCGGTCGCTGGATTCGCCGCCTTCCTCCGGGTTGGCCCCGGTCCGAAGCCCCGGCAACCGCGGCAGCAGGTAGGCAACCGCCACGCCCGCCAGCGCGACCCCGCCCGCCATCGCAAGACCTTCGCGCCCGGCCGCAATGCCCCACCCCAGCGAGACGACCCCCACCGCGGCCAGCGCCCCCGCCGCCGCCCGCCCGCGCAGCAGCGGTCTCACCCGCCCGCAGGCTCCGGTTCCGGCTCCTCCGCGGCCTCGATGGCAGCCCAGTCCTCCTCGCGCAGCGGCTGCAGCTCCCCCTTGCGGTACTGCTCGTAGATGCGGAACAGCACTTCCTTGTGCGGCCGCACCCGCCCAATCGGGCAGGCAGCCCAGTCCTTCTCGGTCTCATCGCAGTACCCGAGGCGAAGCTCGCCGCACTTCGGCTGGAGCATCCGCCCAAGGATGGGGTCGACCCGCATCACCTCCGCCCGCATCAGCGCCGCCACCTTGCGGAACTCCCACTGGGCCCTGGTGCACAGGCGGAGGTCGCAGATGTGCAGCAGCGAGGCGAAGTTCACCGTGATCTTGAAGTTCGTGTTCGTCGCATTCGGCAGCAGGAAGCGCGCATCCTCAGCCGGCACCCCCGCCTCCACCATCGCCTCGTACAACTCCCCGACGCGCTCGAACAGCTCCCGCATCTCGCCTTCCATCCCGGCCTTCCGCACCGTCTCCGGGACGGTGTACGGGAACTCCCCGCGCTTGTACGTCACATACCGCTGGCTCTGCTGCTCGAACGAAATCCCCACCCGGTGGCGCACGAACTGGTGCGAAAACGCCCGGCTCACCCCCGAAATGGCGAACTCGAACCAGACCTGCTCCAGCGGACTCACATGCCCAGTCTTCAACCGCTCCCGGACGAACTCCTCCATCGTCTCACGGGTGATGCGCTCATCCTCGATGCGGCGCGCAACCTGCTGCGGCGTCAGGCTCGAGTAGCAGGTGCGGTAGGCCATGTAGAGCGAGCGGAGCGGGTCCGGGCTGTGCGAAAGCAGCGTCACCTGGATGGCCATGGCGGGGACTCCTTCGGCCGGGGTTCTAGGCGAGCAAGTGTACCGTCGGCGGCCTCTCCGGCTAAGAGCCGCGGTGTCAATCTGAACGCTTTGCAGGGCCTATGTCGCGCGGGCGAAGTCGTCGCTCTCAAGCCGCGAAGTTCAGCTTCAGCCCCTTCGTCGGCCACTGGTCGAACACCCCCAGCCGCCCGGTCGAGCTCAGCGTCACGTAGAGCGAGGTCAGGTTCGGCCCGAAGCAGGCGTTCGTCGTCAGCAGGTCCGGGCACGGGAAGTGCTGCACCTTCGAGCCGTCCGGCGAGAACATCGTCAGCCCGCCGTTGAGGATGGTCGCCACGATCACGTTCCCTTCGGCGTCGACGCACATCGAATCGCAGAACGAATAGCCCCACGGCGGCACACCCGGCACGGTCCCGATGACCCGCCCGTTCGCGACCTGCCCCGGCGCCTGCACGTCGTACGCCCACACCCGCCCGGTCGGGGTTTCGGCCACGTACAGCGTCTTCTCGTCCGGGCTGAGGCCGATGCCGTTTGGCCCCTCCATCGGGAAGATGATCTCGCGGATGAACCTGCCGTCCGGCGAGGCGTAGTACACGCCGGTCCGGTCCTTCTCGCGCGGCCGATTCTTGCCGAGGTCGGTGAAGTAGAAGTTCCCCTCACGGTCGAAGACGAGGTCGTTCGGGCCCTTGAGCGGGATGCCGTTGCACTCGGTGTACAGAGTCGAGACCTCGCCGGCGAGGGTAACCCGCTGGATGGCGCCGCCGCGGTAATCGGCCGGCTGTTCGCCCGGGAAGAGCCCGGTCGAGCCATCCGGCAGTGGCCGCCGGTGCCACTCAAAGCCGCCGTTCTGCGTCACGTAGAGCGCGCCGTCCGGCCCCAGCGCCGCGCCGTTCGGGCCACCGCCCGTCACCGCCAGCACTTCGACCGTCCCATCCGGCTTGACACGGCTGAGCCGCCCTGCCGCAATCTCGGTCACAATGACGTCGCCGTTGGAGAGGGCCACCGGCCCCTCGGGGAATTCCAGCCCGGTCGCGATAATCCGCGGTTCCATCGCTCCTGCCTCCTGCGAACTGCGCGCATCCTACCCGCCCGCCGTGCCCGTGTGCGACCCCCTCCCGGCGGTGCGCGCCTGCCGCCGCTGCCCCCGCGTCGTGCCCGGGTCCGCCGTGCCGCCGCTCGTCCCACCCGGCCGCGCGGCGCGCCTGCTGTTCATCGGCGAAGCGCCCGGCCGCCTCGGCGCCGGCCGAACGGGCGTCCCGTTCCACGGCGATGAAGCCGGCCGCCGCTTCGCGCGCTTCCTCGCAGGCGTGTGCCTTTCGCTCGCCGACGTCGCCGTGACCAACGCCGTCCTCTGCCTGCCCCTCGATGCCCGCGGCCGCAACCGCCCGCCCGGCGCCGGCGAAGTTGCGAACTGTGGCGCCTGGCTTGCGGCCGCCATCGCCGCCGCCGATCCCTCCGTCGTCGTCCCGCTGGGCCGCACCGCCCTCGCCGCCCTGGAGCGGCTCGCACCGCACGGGCTCGCCCTGCGCGAGGCCGTGGCCCGGCACGTCCCCTGGGAGGGACGCTGGCTGTTCCCGCTCTACCACCCTGGCGCGCGTTCGCAGGCAGCCCGCGCCTTCGACCTCCAGCTGGACGACTGGCGCCGGCTGGGGGAGTTCGTGCGCGCCCTCCCGGGAGGGCACTCTTGACGGGCACATCATCGTAATTTTACGATGACGCCACCCTTCAGGAGGTTGCCCCAGTGCCCACCGCCGATGAAATCCGCGCTGCCGTCTCCGCAGCCTACGCCGGCCGTGTCCGCCCCGTCCTCGAGCGCGCCGAGTCCGACGACGTCATCCCGCTGGTTGATGTCGGGTCCTGCTGCGAACCGGCCCCCGCCGCCTCGTCCTGCTGCGGCGAAGCTGCTCCCGCCGCCGACGACCCCGTCATCACCCGCATCGCCGAGCTGTACCGCGACGCCGCCATCGAGGATCTCCCCTCGACCGTGACCGATGTCGCCTTCGGCTGCGGCAACCCCACCGCGATCGCTGCGCTCGAGCCCGGCCAGGTCGTGCTCGACCTCGGCTCCGGCGGCGGCATCGACTGCTTCCTCGCCGCGAAGATGGTCGGCCCCTCGGGCCGCGTCTACGGCGTCGACATGACTCCCGAGATGGTCCGCCTGGCCCGCGCCAACGCCGAAAAGATCGGGGCTGCCAACGTCGAGTTCCGCCTTGGCGAAATCGAGCACCTGCCCATCCCCGACGAGTCGATCGACGTCGTCATCTCGAACTGCGTCATCAATCTCTCCCCGGATAAGGCGCAGGTCTTCCGCGAGGCCTTCCGCGTCCTCAAGCCCGGCGGCCGCCTCCAGGTCTCCGACATCGTCTGGACCCGCCCGGTGCCCGACGAGGTGCGGTCCGACATGGAGAAGTGGGCCGGCTGCATCGCCGGCGCACTCCTCGAGAGCGAGTACCTCGACCACATCCGGGCCGCCGGCTTCGTCGATGTCCAGTCGGTCGCGAGCGAATACCCCGGCGGCAAGGGCATCGCGTCCGCGAACGTCACCGCCCGCAAGCCCGCCCCCGGCGAGGCGGCCGGCTGCTGCGTCTGCTGTTAGGCGTCGCTGCCCCCGCCCCCCGGCGCACAGCAACGGGGCCGCCCAATTTGGGCGGCCCCGCGGTTTTCGCGTTGGTCCCGGCCGGGTCTCAGCCCACCACGCCCCGCTCGCGCAGGGACGCAATCTGCTCGGCGGTGTACCCCAGGCCCGCCAGGATTTCGTCCGTGTGCTGCCCAATGAGCGGCGCCGTCGAACGCGGCATCCCCGGCGTCTCGCTCAGCTTCGGCGCCACGCCGATCTGCTTAACCTTCCCCACCGGCGAATCCAGCTCGACGACCATGCCGCGAGCCAGGTTGTGCTCGTTGGTCACCACATTCTCCATCTCGAGCACCGGCGCCGCGCAGACATCCTCCTGCGAGAGGATGGTCATCCACTCGTCCGCGGTCTTCGTGGCGAAGATGCCGGCGAACCGCTCGATCATCTCCGGCCACTTCGCCTGGTCGAACTGGTGCGGAAGCAGGTCCTCGGTGCCGAGCAGCTTGCACAGGTTCGCCCAGAAGTGCGGCTCGATGCTCCCGATCGAGAACCAGCGACCATCGGCGCAGCGGTAGGTGTTGTAGAACGGCGCCGCGCCGTTGAGCAGGTACTCGCCCGGCCGGATCGGCTGCCCCGTCGAGAAGTAGTGGCTGAAGGCGCTGGTCATCAGCGAAAGCACCCCGTCGCTCATGCCGACGTCGATGTTCTGGCCGCGGCCCGTCTTCTCCCGGGCGATGATCGCCAGGCAGATGGCGAAGGCCGCGGTCAGGCCGCCGCCCGCGAAGTCCGCCAGCAGGTTGACCGGGATCGCCGGCGCCTGCTCCGGCCGCCCGGTCACGCCAAGCGCCCCGCCGATTGCGATGTAGTTGATATCGTGCCCCACCAGGTTGGCGTACGGCCCCGTCTGGCCGAACCCGGAGATCGAGCAGCAGATGATGCGCGGGTTGATCTTCGAGAGCGTGTCATAATCGACGCCGAGCCGCTTCACCACGCCCGGCCGAAACCCCTCGATTACCACATCCGCGTCCTCCACCATCCGGTAAAAAATCTTCCGCGCCTCCTCCTCCTTCAGATTCAGCGCGATCGACTTCTTGCCGCGCCCGAGCGCGTTGAACGCCGCCGCGCGTTCCGCCGCCTCGCTCCGCCGCACCCCGGTGGTACCCAGCTTCGCCGAGGCCCCCGGGACCGCCTCGACGAGCGTCACATCGGCGCCGAAATCCGCCAGCAGCATCGAACAGTGCGGCCCCGGCGCCAGCCGCGAAAGGTCCAGGACTTTGATGCCGTCGAGTGCCATCACCATCTGCGCGCAACTCCTGTAGGGGCGAAATCTGCCCCGGTAGCATGCTGGCGCGCCGCGCCCCGCGCAACCGCTTGCATCCCCCGCCCCGGCACGGTAGACCTCCCCCAGCCCCATCCCGGCAGGAGTCCCGCATGCCCCGTCTCAGCCAGCTCAGCCGTTCCGTCGAAGGCAAGGTCGCGCTCATCACCGGTGCCGGAAGCGGCATGGGCCGCGCCACCGCCATCCTCTTCGCCGACGAAGGTGCCCGCGTAGCCGCCGTCGATGTCAACGCCGAACCGGTCGAAGCGGTCGCCGCCGAGATCCGCGCGGCTGGCGGCATCGCCCGCGCCTGGGCCTGCGACGTCTCCGACCGTGCCGCCGTCGAAGCCCTCATCGAGGCCGTGGTCGCCGAGTTCGGCGGCCTCGATATCCTCGTCAACAACGCCGGGATCTCCGCCGCCGTCCCGTTCGAAGACCCGGCCTACGACGCGGCCTGGGCGCGCACCCTCGCCGTCGACCTCACGGCCATGACCTACACCATCCGCGCCGCCCTGCCGCACCTGCGGCGCTCGAACAGCCCGCGGGTCATCAACATCGCCAGCACCGAGGGCCTCGGCGCCACCCCGGGGCACAGCGCCTATACCGCTGCCAAGCACGGGGTCATCGGCCTCACCCGCTCGCTCGCCCTCGAATTCGGCAAGGAGGGCATCACGGTCAACTGCATCTGCCCCGGGCCGATTCGCACCGGCATGACCGAGACCATCCCCGAGGAGGCCAAGCAGAAGTACGCCCACCAGCGCACCGCCCTTCGCCGCTACGGCCTTCCTGAGGAGGTTGCCCACCTCACCCTCTCGCTGGCGATGCCGGCCGCGTCTTTCGTCACGGGGGTCGCCCTGCCGGTCGATGGCGGTCTCACCATCCGCCGCGCCTGAGGTGGCGCGCCGTTCACGCGTCTCCGAGAACTGCCCGTTATGATGGGGCGGTGAGCGAAGCAACGCAGGAAATCGAATGGCAGTTCTCCGCGCTCGACACGCGCCCCGTCGCCCGCTGGCTCGAATCCGGGGCATTACCCGGCATCAGCGTTGAGCCGGCCGGCACCGCGACCCTCGATGACACCTACTTCGATACCCCCGACTGGCGCATCCACCGCGCCCGCTACACCTGCCGCCTGCGCCGCAAGGACGGCACCGCCGAGCTCACCCTGAAGGCCATGGCCGAGGCCGAGGGCGGCATCCGCTCCCGCCGGGAGATCACCGCGGCCCTCACGGGGCCCGAAGCCGACCCCCTCGCCGCCCCCGGGCGGGCCGGCGACGCCCTGCGCGCCGTTTGCGGCCGCCAGCCGCTGCAGCCGCTCTTCCGGCTGGTCACCACGCGCACCACGTACCACGTCGCCGACGGCGAGGGCCCGCTCGCCGAGGTCGCCCTCGACGAGACCGCCATCCCCCTTGAGGGCGAGGAGCCAGCGCGCCTCACCCGTGTCGAAGTCGAGGTTGCCCCCGGGGCCCTCGACCGCGTGCGGCCCTTCGTCGATGCGATGGTTGCGGCCTGCAGCCTCGGGCCGGCCACCACAGCCAAGTTCGAAGCGGCCCTCGTGGCGACCGGCCTCCGCCCGCCCCCGGCCCCCGACTTCGGCCCCGAGGCGGTCGACCCCTCCATGACCGCCGGCCAGGTGGCCTATGCCGTGCTGCGCAAGCAGTTCCGGGTGTTCCTCGCCAACGAGCCCGGCACCCGGCTCGGCGAAGACATCGAAGCGCTCCACGATATGCGCGTCGCTACCCGCCGCCTGCGCGCCGCGATGGCCGCCTTCCGGCCGTACCTCTCGCCGCGCCTGCTCGCCTTCCGCGACCAGTTCGGCTGGGTGGCCCGTGCCCTCGGCGAGGTCCGCGACCTGGATGTCCAGCTCGAACGTATGGAGGAATGGCGCGCCGGCTTCCCGCCCGAGCGCGCCCACACGCTCGATGCCATCGAAGCGCTCCTCCAGCGCCGCCGCGATGCCGCCCGCCGCCGCATGCTCCAGGCCCTCGATTCGCGCCGCTACGAGCGCCTCTGCGACCGCTTTGCGGCCGCCCTCTGCGCCGGCCCGCCTCGCTCCTTCGCGCCCGGCCGGGTGCCGATCCTCGCTGTCGCCCCCGACCTCGTCGAGCGGCGTTACCGCACGGTCCGCCGCCTCGGCGACCGCATCAAGAAGAGCTCCCCGCCCGATGCCTACCACCTCCTGCGCATCGAGGCGAAGAAGCTGCGCTACGCCCTCGAGTTCGTGGGCAACGGTATCTACGGCCGGCCGGCGCTCGATTTCAGCGCCCGCGTGACCGCGCTCCAGGACGTGCTCGGCCTCCACCAGGACGCCTACGTCGCCATCGAAATGCTCGAAGAGCTTGCCGAGTCGGCCGGGCGCAGGCTCGAGCCCGCCACGCTCATGGCCATGGGCATCCTCGCCGAGCGCTACCGCCAGTCCGCCGCCGAGCTGCGAGCCCGCTTCCCGGCCGTCTACAAGGGCATCACCGGCCCGGAATGGAAGCGGCTGCTCAAGCTCATGGAGGCCCAGCGGCCGGTCCCGGCGCCCGCAGCCGCGTCACCGAAGGCCGCGCCCGCCCGCCGGGGGGATCGCTCCTAGCCCGCGCCGCCTGTATCCTTCCCTCCCGGGCATCCGAACCCACCGCCGCCCGCGCAGACCCGGCCGGGTCGGAAAGCGGAAATCGCCTTTCCCGGGATTCGCCACATGGCAGTGCTCGTCGATAAGAACACCCGTCTGCTCGTGCAGGGCATCGGCACCGAAGGCGCCAACCACATGCGCCGCTCGATCGCCTACGGCACCAACGTGGTTGCCGCCATCCACCCCAAGCGCGGCGGCGAACAGCAGGACGGGGTGCCAATTTTCACCACAGTCGACCAGGCCGTCCGCGAGACCGGCGCCAACGTCAGCATCATCTTCGTCCCGGCACCCGGCGCTGCCGATGCTATCCTCGAGGCCGCCGCGGCGAAGATCCCGCTCATCGTCTGCATTACCGAAGGCATCCCCGTGCTCGACATGGTCCGCGTCAAGGCGGCCCTCCAGACCAGCCAGAGCATCCTGATCGGCCCGAACTGCCCCGGCGTCATCACCCCCGGCACCCGCACCCGCGTCGGTATCATGCCCGGCGATGTCTTCACCCCCGGGCGGGTGGGCGTGGTCTCCCGCTCCGGCACCCTCGTCTACGAAGTGGTGGCCCAGCTCACCGCCGAGGGCATCGGCCAGAGCACCTGCATCGGCGTCGGCGGCGACCCCATCATCGGCACCCGCCAAGCCGAAGCCGTCCGCATGCTCAATGAAGACCCGGATACCGACGCCATCGTCCTCGTTGGCGAAATCGGCGGCTCCGCCGAGCAGGAGGCCGCCGCCTACATCAAAGAGCACGTGAAAAAGCCCGTGGTGGCCTTCATCGCCGGCGCCACCGCGCCTCCCGGCCGCCGCATGGGCCACGCCGGCGCCATCATCTCCGGCGAAGATGGCAAGGCCGAAAACAAAAAGGCCGCCCTTCGCGCGGCCGGCGCCGTCGTCTCCGATTCCCCGGCCGATATCGGCAGCACGATGAAACGCGTCCTCAGCGAGCGTGGCCTGCTCCGCTGAACCCGCGCTGCCGCCCGGCCAGGGCGACCATGTTCCAGCTTTGTTACATTTCGCGGCCCGGCGCCGCCTGAACCGCTCAGGCGGCGCCCGTTGTTGCTAGCATCACGCCCGGAGGGGAAGCTTCCCCGGGGGAGCCGTGATGGCTGTACGTGACGCCTCCACCCCGCGCATCGTCGATTCGCTTCTCGGTGCCGCCGACCGGCTCGAACGCGCCCGCACATCCCGCGCTACCCGCAACGCCATCCGCGATTGCGCGCTCGCCCTCGAGTTCCGCCTCGATACCCTTGCCCGCGAACTCGACCCGGCCCAGTCGTTCGTGGACCCGGCCCTCTACCCTGCCGCCCGGCGCATCGAAGGCGAGCTGCGCGCCCTGCTCATCGAAGCGTGGAAGCTGCTCAAGGGCGGCGATGCCGCGCTGGCCGACCCTCGCCGCATCGCCGAATTCGCCCGCGAAGCCCGCCGCGTCGCCAGCGACGAGGCCGCCTTCGCCTTCTCACAGCTCTCCACGCCCCAGGCGCTCGACTAGGCTCCACCGGCCTTCTCCGCTGCGCCCAGCGATTGCCAGAACGTCAGCCAATTGCCGTCGGGGTCTTCCACCGTAAACTCGGTCTGGCCCCACGGGCGTGCCGCCAGCTCATCGATCACCGGCGCGCCATGTTCGCAAACCCGCCGCCACAGCGCACCGAGGTCGTCCGCCTCGAAATAGACGGCGGTCGGCCCCGCCTGCCCCATTCGCCGCTGAATCGCGGCGTTGTAGGCCGGTGAGTAGAACGGCGCCGGCCGCTCGAGCATCAGGTGTCCATCGCCAAAGGTCAGCGAGACATGCCCGTCATCGGCGC
This sequence comes from Tepidiforma sp., assembly GCF_034433535.1. Taxonomy (GTDB): domain Bacteria; phylum Chloroflexota; class Dehalococcoidia; order Tepidiformales; family Tepidiformaceae; genus Tepidiforma. The sequence continues at coordinate 11,638 of NZ_DAOUAO010000207.1, read as the reverse complement.
TTCCCTGCCGGACCGTGAACCCGAGCACATCGCGATAGAACCCCAGCGAAGCCGCGAGGTCCACGACCCGCAGCGCCGGGATGGCTCCCCACCCTGGCATGCCCCACCTCCTTACCGTGGTCGCTGAAGTCTAACGCCCTACCGTCCCGATGGCATCTCCCACCTGCCGCCCGCGCCATCGACCGCCACCCAGTACGCCATTCCCTGTTCGAGCACCGTCAGCGTGTTCGCCCCCGGCACCCCGGCGCCGGCGGGGAAGTAGGCCAGCCAGCTCTGCGACGCTGCATCCCAGCCATAGATGGCCGTCACGTTCGCCCCCCGCACCCCGGCCAGTGCCGCGGCGATCGGTGCCTGGTCCGCCCCGGTCCAGGTCACCAGCGTCCAGCGGAAGCCAAGCGGAACGGTGTTCGCAGTCTCCCGCCCGGCTTCGACCACGAAGCCCACCTGCCCGCCGCCATCGCCCGGCGCGAACACCAGCACGCGCAGCGGCCCGGGGATGCTCTGCGAGATGCGCACCCACGCCTGGCACTCGTCGGTCACGCCGTCCAGGAGCGGCGGGAACGCCCGGCGAGGGCTCCCCGCGGCTGCATTCGCGGCGGTCGAAAAGGTGCGCACCCCGACCGCGCTCCGGGCGCCCGGCAGCGGCCCCGAGCTCGTCTCGATGATGACGCCGTCGCCAGCCTCGATGATGAAGTCGGCCGGCATATCGAGGACCGTGTGGAGGCTCACCGCCCCCGCCGGCGGCTGGCAGAACCCGTCCCGGTCGAGTGCGTGGAAAACCACGGTGACGAACTGGCTGCCATCAAGCTGCGGTTCGATGACCACCGAGACCGGGTCGTCGCCTGCGGAGGCGGAGCTCCCGCGGCCAACTCCGGCTCCGGCCAGTACGGCCGCCGTGGCGACAACTGCGAACATCCAGCGAATGACCCTCTGCATGGCCCAGAGTGTACCGCCCGCCGCGCTCACGCTCCCGCTCTTGCGTTGACATCGGAAGCTATCTTCCGCAACATGCCGGGCATGCGCCGAAAACCCGGAGCCCTGCTGCCGCTCGAGCTGGAAATCCTCCAGCTCGCCGCTGACTGCTCCCGGTCCGGCGCCCCCGAGTTCTACGGCTACCAGGCTGCCGCGGCCATCCGCTCCGTGGGCGGTGCCGCGCTCCTCGCCCACGGCACGCTCTACAAGGCGCTTGACCGTCTCCGCAGCCGGGGCCTCCTCGTCGCGTCGTGGGAAGACCCCGCCGCCGCTGAGGCAGAGGGACGACCCCGCCGCCGCCTCTACCGCATCACCGCGGAAGGTCAGCAGGCCCTGGCCGATGCCGCACACACGGCCCTCCCGCCGGCGAGCCAGCGCCTTGACGCCCCGGGGACCGCGCCATGAACGCCTCGTTCGCCCGGGCCGTCGTCCTCGCCTGGGCGCGCTGCTACACGGCGGGCCTGGACGGCGCCGCCCGCGCCGAGCGTCTCGCCGAACTCGAGTCGGACTGCTTCGAGCACCTCCGCGTCACGCCGGGCTTCGCAGGCAGCGCCACCTTGCTGCTTCGGTGCCTCCTCGGCGTGCCTGCCGACCTCTCCTGGCGCCTGGAACAGTCCGCTCCCCGCGGATACCTCCACGCTGCGGCCGTGATCATCGCTCGGCCTGCAGAGCTGCTGCTCCGCCTCGCTGGCGCGGCGCTCGCCGTCGCCCCGCCGCTCCTCGCCGCCTTCTACGTGCTTGTGGCGCTCCTCATCGGGGCTGCTGCGCTCCAGGCCGAGCCCGACCCGCCCTGGTTTCGCATCGTGGCGCCCTGGGCGCTCCTCGCCGCGGCGCTGGTGGTCGCCGGCTGGCGCTACGGTGGCCGCAGGCCGCGAACGGGTGCCCTCATCCTCGCGGCAGGAGCGCTTCCGCTGGGCCTCGCCCTTGTCGCAACCGTGGTGGCGGTTCCCCTCGCACTCGCCGCGACCGGGCAGGCGCTGGTCCGGGTTGTCGTCGCCGGGAGGCCGAGAACAGCCGGGAACGCTTGAAACGGAAGATATCTTCCTGTAAATTCCTCCCGTCAATCTCACGAGGAGGAATTTCATGCGATCGTTCCTGGCATGGCTCGACCCCTTTGCTGCGCCCGCCCATGCTGCCCGTCGGCGCTATCTCTGGTTCGGCGCGATCTCGGGACTTGCAGCCGGCATCACCGCCCGCGTCTGGATGCGCACCGTCACCGAGGACCCGCGCTTTACCATCCCGGGGACGCTCCTCGTGCTCCTGGTGTTCACGGGGATGGGCACCCTCACGGGTCTCGCCCTCTGGTGGCGGCACAGCGGGTCGACGCGGCGCGGTCTCGTTCAGCGCGGGGCGGCGGGGCTCCCCTTCCTCCTGCTGGGGCCGTTCATGCTCTTCTTCCTGCCGTCTTTGCTGGTTCCCATCTCTCGCCTGCGTACCGGATGGCCGCGACTCCTTCGCTGGGCGGCTGCCGGCCTCGGTGCGGGCACGGGCGCGCTCTTCGCCCTGGCGATACTCAACCATCACGGACCCGCCGCTGCCGTGCTCTACCTTGCTCTGCTCGTCGGCTTCGCCATTCCCAACCGCCTCCTCGTCGCCCCGCAACGCAAAACGCCGGCACCCCTGGCGCCGGCGTCGTGAGCGTGGGAGCTGGTGGGCGATACTGGATTCGAACCAGTGACCTCTGCGATGTCAACGCAGCGCTCTAACCATCTGAGCTAACCGCCCACGCTGCTCCACAGCATACTCCCCTCGCCCCCTGCGTGCCAGCCGGCCCGGCCCGCTCGCCCCATGCCCCGCCGCCTTCTACCCTGAAGCTATGCCACGACGCGGTCGCCGCTGGATCGCCCCCGCGGAAGCACAAACGCTGCAGCTCCGCGCCGGGGATATCGTCTTCGGCGGGGCCAGCCTCTCCCACGCGCCCGACGGCCGGGTCGTGTTCCTCTGGTTCGCGGCCCCGGGCGAGCTTGTCGAGGCCGCGGTCGAGCGCGAATACCCCGATTACCTCGAGGCGGTGGTCACCCGCGTCCTCGAACCGTCGCCGGACCGGGTCGAGCCGCGCTGCCCGCTCTTCGGCGAGTGCGGCGGCTGCCAGCTTCAGCACCTCACCTACGAGGCTCAGCTGCGCGCCAAGGAACTCGTGGTCCGCGAACAGCTGCGCCGCATCGGCGGGCTCGATGATGCCGTCGTCCGCCCCATCGTCGGCGCCGAGAACCAGTGGGGCTACCGCAACCACCTCCGCTTCTCCGCCGGCCGCAAGTTCGGCGATGTCGGCTTCATCTCCCGGCGCGGGCACGGCCTGCTCAAGGTCGAATCGTGCCCCATCGCCGACCCCTGGGTGAACGAGATCCTGCCGCAGCTCCAGGGGCACGGCGCCGGCCTCCACCAGGTCCAGGTCCGCCACTCCGCCGCCACGGGGTCGTTCCTGGTGAACCCCGAGGTCCCCGGTGTGCCCTTTCCCACCGGCCAGAAGAGCTACCTCGAACGCCTGGCCGGGCACGACTTCGTCGTCAGCGCCTCCGCCTTCTTCCAGGTCAACGCCGCCCAGGCCGAACAGATGGCCCGGCTCGTCGGTGAAGCCCTGCCGCCGCGGGGACGCCTCCTCGTCGATGCCTTCGCCGGGGTCGGCACCTTCGCCCGCATCTTCGCCGACCGCTTCCACCGGGTGATTGCCATCGAGGAGTCCGACAGCGCCGCGCGGGACGCAAAGGTGAACCTCAAGCCGGTGCCCAACGCCCGCATCCACATCGGCAAGGTCGAACACCTGCTGCCCGCGTTCGAAGACCACCCCGACGCCGTCGTCCTCGACCCCCCGCGCCCCGGCTGCGCCCCGCCCGTGCTCGATGCGCTCGTCCGCTTCCGCCCATCGGTCGTGGTCTACGTCTCCTGCAATCCCGCGACCCTCGCGCGCGACCTTCGCGTCCTGGTCGACGGCGGCTACCGCCTGGACTGGGTCACGCCGCTCGACATGTTCCCCCAGACTGGCCACATCGAATGCGTGAGCCGCCTCGAATGGGCCGGACCGTGAGCCGGAAGGTCGTCCTCGCCTCCGCCTCGCCGCGGCGCCGCGAGCTGCTCGCCGCACTGCTCGATGACGTCATCATCGATGCCGCCGACATCGAGGAACAGCTCGCCGGCGACGCCGTTGATTGCGCCCGCCAGCTCGCCTACGCGAAGGCCCAGGCTGTCGCCGACCGCTTCCCCGATGCGGTGGTCATCGGCTCGGATACCGTCGTCTTTCGCGGCCTCCGGCTCTACGGCAAACCCGCCGACACCGCAGAGGCCGCCGCCATGCTGCGCGAGCTCCGCGGCCGCCCGCACCAGGTGGTCACCGCGGTCGCGGTCGTCGCCCCGGAAGGCTCAGCCATCGACCACGAGGTCTCGGCCGTCCACATCGCGCCCCTGGCTGATGACCAGGTCGAGGCGTACGCCGCCTCCGGCCGCACGCTCGACAAGGCCGGCGGCTACGCCATCCAGCACGACGACGTCCGCCCCGTCGAGCGCCTCGACGGCTGCTACTGCGCGGTGGTCGGCCTCCCCCTCTGGACCCTCTACCGGCTGCTCGACATGTTCGGCTGCAATCCCCGCATGCCGTCCGCAACCTTCGAACGCTGCGGCCGATGTCCCGCCCGGCCCTCGGCCTGAACCCTTGGCAAAAAAATCGGACAGAGTAGACTGACGCTGCTTGCCGGGGAGCCGTTCACCCCCGGGGGAGTACTTGCATGAGCAATCAGCGCTCGCTGTCGCGGGGGAGTGCAGCGGGCGGGGTACGGCCGGTCCGCGTCCTCCTTGTCGATGACCACGCAGTCATCCGCCAGGGCCTTCGCATGCTGCTCGAGTCGGCGCCCGACATCGAAGTCGTGGCCGACTGCGAGAACGGCCGCGAAGCGCTCCAGGCGGTCGAGCGCCTCAGGCCCGACGTCGTCCTGATGGATGTCGTCATGCCCGGGCTCAACGGCATCGAAGCCACCCGCCAGGTTCGCCGCGCCTCCCCTTCGACCCGCGTCGTCATCCTCTCGGGTTTCGTCGATGAGGAGCAGATCACCGGCGCCATCCAGGCCGGCGCCTCCGGGTACCTCGTCAAGAACTCCGACGTCTCCGAGCTCATCCTCGCCATCCAGACCGTCCACCGCGGCAACCAGTACTACTCTGCCGCCCTCTCCGAGGGCTTCGATATCGCCGAGCTCCAGCTCCAGGCCCGCCGCTCCGGGCGGCGCAGCTCGCTCGATACCCTCACACCCCGCGAGCGCGAAGTCCTCCAGCTCATCGCCGAGGGTCACACCAATCAGCAAATCGCCGACCAGCTGGTGGTCAGCGTCAAGACGGTCGAAGCCCACAAGTCGCACATCATGGAGAAGCTCAAGGCCCGCTCCCGCACCGACCTCATTCGCTACGCGCTCAAGCGGGGCATCGTCAAGCTGGAGAGCGTCTCCGAGGCAGAGCGCAGTCTCGCCAACCTCTCCGGCGGCGAAGACGCCCGCGGCCTGGCCTAGCCCCGCGCGAAGTCCAGCGCGCGCCGGTACGCTGCCGCCGCCCGCTCGAAGCTGGGGAACACCGGCACCCCGCGCTCGTGGAACTTCGGCAGGATGCTCGCCACGTACTCCGCCTCATGCGCCGGGTGCAGGACCGCCGCGAACGGCTTCTCCGAGCGCGCGATATGCTGCGCCAGCGTGTCGATGGTCCGCTCGAGCGATTCCGGCTGCTTCTTCCACTGGCGCGCCGCGAACATCGCCGAGAGCTCCATCGCCATCCCATCGACGTTCGGGTCGGCGTCCACGATGCGCAGGATGCGGTCGAGCGTCTCCATGTTGCCCTGGATGGTGCCGGCCATATCGAGCGGGTTCTGGTAGCTGCCCCCAACGATGTTGAAAAACTCGCCCAGCGCCGCGTACGTCGCGTCGCTGAAGCGCGGCACCCGCAGGCCCGCCTTGGCGAACGCGTCCGTCATCGAAACCGATTGCCCGCCCGTTTGCGCCAGCAGCGCCATCCCGTCGCCGCGCGGCCGCTTCGCCCGCAGCAGCATCTTCATCACGTCGATGGTCTCGTCGAGGTTGTTGGTCGTGATCGCCCCGCACTGGCGCATCATGCCGTCCCACACCGCCTGCGGCGCTGCCAGCGACCCCGTGTGCGACATCGTCGCCCGGGCGCCTGCCTCCGTCTGGCCGCCCTTCCAGACCACCACCGGCTTGCGGCGGCACGCCTCCCGCAGTGTTGCGAAGAACCGCCGGCCGTCCCGCACGCCCTCCACGTACATGCCGATGACCTTCGTCTCATCGTCGAGCATCAGGTACTCGAGGTAGTCCGAGACGTCGAGCACGATCGCATTGCCGAACGACGCGCATTTGCTGATGCCCAGCCCGTTCGCCGCTGAAACGAGACTGAACATAATGCCGTGCGTCCCCGACTGGCTCAGGAACCCGATCTCCCCGTCGTCCCCCACCGGAGCGTCCGCGTTGAAGCGCACCCCCGCGCGCGGCAGGTACAGCCCCATGCAGTTCGGCCCGACGAGGTTGAAGTTCGCCTCCCGCGCCATCTGGGCCAGCTGCTCCTGCAGGCGGATGCCGAGCTCCTCCCCCGTCTCCGCGAAGCCGGAGGTGAAGAACGCCGCGCCCCCTGCTCCCGCCGCGATCAGGTCCTTTAGCACATACGGCGAAACCTGCCGCGGCACCGCCACCAGCGCGTAGTCGACCGGTTCCGGGATCTCCAGCACCGAGCGGAAGTTCTGCACCCCCAGCGCCTCGATGCCCGGGATCTCCTTCTCATCCAGCTGCACCGAATAGAGCCGCCCGCCGCGTTCGCGCAGCGGCAGGTTGTTGTGCAGCCACATGTAGCCGGGCCCCTTGTCGCCGATCACCGCGACGACCTTCGGGTTCATCATCCGGTCGAGCCGGTGCCCTCGAACCGCCATCCTGCTACCCTCCGGGCGGCCTCGCGGCCGTGCTGGTCAGTTCTCGCTCACCACGATGCGCGCATCGACCGCCAGCGCGCCGTCCGGGTAGGCAACCACCGGGTTCAGGTCGAGCTCCCGTACTTCCGGGTGCTGCTGCACGAACTCCGAAACCTTCAGGATGGTCTGCTTCAGCGCTGCGATATCCGCAGGCGGCTGCCCGCGCACCCCCGAGAGCACCGGCCGGCCCTTGATCTCGTCGATCATCGCCTGGGCGTCCTTCTCCTCAAGCGGCACCAGCCGGAAGGAGACATCCTTCAGCACTTCGACCATGATCCCGCCGAGCCCGAACATCAGCACCGGCCCGAACTGCGGGTCCGTCGTCATGCCCACGATGACCTCGGTGCCCTGCGGCGCCATGTGCTGAACGGCGACGCCCGCGATGCGCGCGCCCGGCACGGCCTTCTTCGCGTTCTCGATGATCTCGTCGAACGCTTGCCCCACGGCCTCCCGGTCGCGAAGGTTCAGCTTCACGCCCCCCACATCCGACTTGTGCGCGATATCGGGCGAAACGATCTTCAGCACCACCGGGTAGCCCGCCCGGTCGGCCGCGTCCTGGGCCTCCTCCCGGGTTCGCGCCAGCGTCGTCATCGCCACCGGGATGCCGGCCTCCGCCAGGACCGACTTGGCCTCCACTTCCGTCAGCAGGGTGCGCCCCTCGGCGCGCGCCTGCGCAAGGACCGATTCGAAACTCATGCGTGCCTCGCCTGTTGTTGGTTCGTTGTGGCCGGATTGTACGGGAACACCCCCATGCATCCCACCGGCCGGCAGGGTACAGTCCCCTCCGCTGGAGGTCCTGCATGCATGAACCCTTCGACGTCATCGTCGTCGGCGCCGGCTCAGCAGGTGCGGTCATCGCCGCCCGCGCAAGCGAAGACCCGCGCCGCTCCGTCCTGCTCATTGAGGCCGGCCCCGATTACCCCGACCTCGCCGCCCTCCCCTGGGACCTCGTCAACAGCCACAACAACTCCTACACCGCCCACGACTGGGGCCTCAGCTACCAGCCCACCGCCTCGGGTGCCAGCCGACCGTTCCCGCGCGGCCGGGTGACCGGCGGCTCCAGCGCGGTCAACACCACCATCGCCCTCCGCGGCATGCCCGAGGATTACGACGCCTGGGCTGCCGCCGGCAACCCCGAATGGGCCTGGGAGCGCGTTCTCCCGGCGTTCTGCCGTCTCGAGCGCGACCTCGATTTTGGCGAACGCCCCTACCACGGCGATGCCGGGCCGATCACCATCCGCCGCTACACCGCCGACGAGCTGACCGACGTGCATCGCGCCTGGCTCGAAACCGCCGACCTCCTCGGCTACCCCCGCTGCGAGGACGCCAACGACCCGGCGGGCTGGGGCGCCGGCCCCCACCCGATGAACAAGGTCGGCAGGCTGCGCATCTCCACCGCGGTCGGCTACCTCGCCCCCGCACGGGCGCGCCCGAACCTCCGCATCCTCCCGCGCACCCTCGTGCGGCGCGTCGTCTTCGAAGGCCGGCGCGCCGTCGGTGTCGAGGTCGAAGGCGACGGCCTGGTCGACCCCATTCGCGGCCGCCTGGTCGTGCTCTCTGCCGGCGCGATCCATTCGCCCGCCATCCTCACCCGCTCCGGCATCGCCCCCGCGGCCGAGCTGCGCCGGCTCGGGATCGACCCGCTCATCGATGCTCCCGGCCTCGGCACCCGCCTGAGCGACCACCCCGCCCTTGCCGTGGTCGCCACGGTGAGAGACCCGTCCATCCTCGACCCCGACCAGCCCATCGTCCAGACCATCCTGCGCTATACCGCGCCCGATAGCCCGCACCGCAACGACCTCCAGGTCGAGGCGTTCTCCTTTTCGCCCCGCGGCGGCCCGCTCGATGCCTTCGCCGTCGCGGCTGTGCTCGAACAGGTCAACGGCACCGGGCGCCTCTGGCTTCCCTCGGCCGACCCGCACGCCCGGCCGCAGATTGAAAACCGCTTCTGCGAGGACCCGGAAGACCGCCGGCGGCTCGCGGCCTGCTTCCGCGACGCCCTCGCCTTCGTCACCACCGGTCCGCTCGCCGCGCTCGTCGACCGCGTCATCTTCCCGGACCTCTCCCGCGACCTCTCCGACGAGGTCATCGAGCGCCTCATCCTCAGGCTGGCCGCCAGCGGCTACCACCCCTGCGCCACCGCGCCCATGGGCCCTGCCGGGGACCCGAACGCCGTGGTCGACCAGTATGGCCGCGTCCACGGCGCCGAGTCCCTCGTGGTCGCGGATGCCTCCATCATGCCGACTGTGCCCCGCGCCAACACCAATCTCACCACCATCATGATTGGCGAGATGGTCGGCGAGTGGCTGCGCACCCGCCCGGAGCTGTACGGGCTCTAGGAGCCGCCCGCCGGCCGGAAGTACGGCAGCGTCACCTCGTCGGTGACGTCGTCGAACACCACCTCGAGCGGCATGCCGATGCGCAGCGCATCCGGGTCCACCTCCACCAGCCGGCTCGTCATCCGCGGGCCCTCTTCCAGCTCCACCACGGCGATGACGAACGGCACATCGGCCTCGAAATCCGGCGAAGTGGGCCGCCGGGCGACGGTGTACGTGTAGAGCGTCCCGCGGCCCGAGGCTTCGACCCACTCGAGGCGGTTGGAGAGGCACTTCGGGCAGTGCGAGCGGGCGTAAAAGAACACGTGGCCGCGGTCGCAGCGCTGGATGAGCAGCCGGTGCTGGCGGGTGCCCTCCCAGAACGGCTGCGTAACCGGCGTCGGCACCGGGAGCGGTTCGATTCCCGTGCGGTACTTCGGCATCGCGTCACTCCCCCCGCAGGATCAGCGAGACCTGCTCGCTCATCAGGCCGCCGTTCCCGTGCACGAAGACGGTGTCGCACTTCCGCAGCTGCCGATCGCCGGCCCTGCCGGTGAGCTGCAGGTACGCCTCGGTGATGTGCGACATGCCGCCGGCCATTCCGGCCTGCCCGAAGCTGAGCTGGCCGCCGTGCGTGTTCACCGGGAAATCGCCCCGGTACGTCAGGTCGTGCTCCTCCACGAACTTCCCGGCCTCGCCCTTGCCGCAGAAGCCGGCATCTTCGAGCGTCAGGAGCACCGTAATCGTGTAGCAGTCATACAGCGAAGCGAGGTCGATTTCCGAGCGCTTCACGCCCGCCATGGCGAACGCGCGGTCCGCCGCGGCTTTGATCGGGGTATCCGTGAAGCTCGGGTCGTAGGTCACCGAGAGGTGGGTGGTGTTTTCGCCCCCGCCGATGATGTAGGCCGGCCGATGCCGCGCCGACCGCGCCTTCTCGCGCGAGGTCACCACCACCGCCGCCCCGCCGAAGCACGGCATCACGATCTCGAGCATGTGCAGCGGGTCGACGATCACCGGCGAGTTCAGCACGTCGTCGATGTCGATCGGGTCGCGGAACACCGCTTTCGGGTTCATCGTCGCGTTGGTCCGTTGATCCACCGCCACCTTCGCCCGCTGGGCATCGGTCAGCCCATACTCATAGGCGTACCGGTTCGCGATCATCGCGTAGGCGTAGTTCTGGCCCACGGCCCCGAACGGGTAATCGAACTCGCCCATCGGTGAGCCCCAGGCGCCCATGCGGAAGGTCGGCCCGCCGCCGCGCGGGTTCTTCGGCCGCGGCAGCGTGTGCACAATGCAGAGCGCCGTTTCGCACAGCCCCATTTCGATCGCCATCGCCGCCCGCAGCACCGCCCCCGCGCCGGTCGCCCCGCCCAGGTCGACCACCTCGGAGAAGTGCGAGGCGATGCCCAGGTACTCGGTCAGGTGACCCGGGGCGAACAGCCCGCCCGAATCGGCCAGGTGGCCCGTCAGCAGCGCATCCACGTCATCGTGCTCGAAGCCGGCATCCTCGAGCGCCAGCCGCGCCAGCTCGGCGTACGCCTCCAGCCCCATCCACGTCCGGTCGGGGCGGCGCACCGGCGCGAACTCGGCCATACCCACGATGGCCGCGTTGCCGCGCAATCCAGCCATGCGTCCCTCCTTCGCAAGATGGAGGCATCCTAGCCGGCCCGTTTGCCTCGCGCGAACGATCCGGGAGGCGTTCCGACCACATCCGGGCGTGAAAACGGCCCCGGGACGGGGCCGTCAGAGAAGTACTGGAGGCGCCAGCCGGATTCGAACCGGCGGTGAAGGTTTTGCAGACCTCTGCCTTACCACTTGGCCATGGCGCCGGTCGAGCGCGGATGAGTGGTGCCCAGGGTGAGATTTGAACTCACACGCCGAAAACGGCACTGCCCCCTCAAGACAGCGTGTCTGCCATTCCACCACCTGGGCGACGCGCCAATCGTACGAACCCTCCCGGGCCTGCGGCAAGCGCATGAGGGCCGGCTACCGGGAGAACGTGGCAGGGGTGGCAGGACTCGAACCCGCGACACTCGGATTTGGAGGCCGATGCTCTACCAACTGAGCTACACCCCTGCTCAGCCCATATCCTACCAAAGCCGGCCCAATGCGGAATCCCCCATCCCCGCCTTCCTACGCCGCCGGCAGGTGCGCCGAGAGCGAGCCGCACACCGGGCAGCGCGGCACCCGCGTCACCCGCGGACTTTCGCCAAAGTGGAACCACGCCCCGCAGCGGTCGCACTCCAGCCGCCGAAACATCTTCCCCTCCGCCGATTTCTGCGCCCACCCCGGCCGAACCAGCCAGCGTTCGTCCACCGTCATTCCCTCCTGTCATCACTATCGGCAGCCCGCGGCGCCGCCTGCATCCCCGCGCCCCCTCCGACGCAACCCCGCCCCCGCCTATACT
>NZ_DAOUAO010000206.1:0-42996 GCF_034433535.1 Tepidiforma sp. | reverse complement strand
GGTGGTCGATACCCGTCTTGCCGCCGATGGCGGCATCGGCCATGGCGAGAAGGCTGGTGGGGACGTGGACGAGCGCGACGCCGCGGAGGACGGTGGCGGCGGCGAAGCCGGCAAGGTCGGTGACGACGCCTCCGCCGAGGCTGACGACGAAGTCGCTGCGTTCGATGCGCTCATCGAGCAGGAAGTCGTAGACGGCGGAGAGCGTGGCGAGGTTCTTGTGGTCTTCGCCGGGAGGAATCGCAAAGGACCGGGCGGGGTAGCCGGCGGCATCAAGGGATGCGGCTGCGCGGGCGGCGAAGAGCGGCCCGACGATCTCGTCGGTGATGATGAAGGCGCGGCCGGCGAGGCCGAGTTCGCGGCAGGTGGTGCCGAGGGCGTCGAGGGCGCCTTCGCCGACCAGCACGGGGTAGGTGCCCCCGGGGGTGCGGACGACTGCCGCGGTGGCAGGGGCTGCGGGCAAGCCGGCGCGCGGGAGGGCGGCGGGACTGTAGAACCGCTCGGCATCGGGGGGCGGGTCGCGCCGCCATTCGTTCCAGAGGCGGAGGATCTCCTCCGCGAGGTCCTCGGGCGAGAGGTCATCGACGTGGATGGCGGCATCGGCGTTGCGGTAGAGCTCGAGGCGCGCCTGGAGGAGGGCTTCGAGGCGGGCGCGCGGGTCGCCCTGGAGGAGGGGACGCTCGGAGGCGTTTGGCGCGGCGAGGAGGCGCCGGGCCGCGACCTCCGGCGAGACGGAGAGCCAGACGACGAAGCCGGTGCCGAGGATGGGGCGCGCTGCGGGGATGGTCGGGGTGCCGCCGCCGGTGGCGATGACGATCGGCTCGCGGGCTGCGACGTCGCGGAGGACCTCGAGCTCGAGCTGGCGGAAGCGGGCCTCGCCGTCGCGTTCGAACAGGCGCGCGACGCTGAGACCGGCCCGGCGCTCGATTTCGTCATCGGTGTCGACGAACTCCCAGCCCAGGAGTCGGGCGAGGATGCGGCCGGCGGTGGACTTGCCGCTGCCGGAAAGGCCGATGAGGAAGATGCGTTCCGGGGTCATTCGCTGGTGCGGCGGCGGGGGCCGATGGTTTCGAGGTAGGCGAGGTAGTTGCGCCGGGTCTCTTCGAGGGTGTCGCCGCCGAACTTCTCGAGCCAGGCGTCGGCGAGGACGATCGCGACCATCGCCTCGGCGACGACACCGCCCGCCGGGACGACGCAGACATCGCTGCGCTCGTAGTGGGCGAGGACTTCCTGCCCGGTGTCGAGGTCGACGGAGGGGAGGGGGTGGGCGAGGGTCGGGATCGGCTTGATGGCGGCGCGCACGATGAGCGGCTCGCCGGTGGTGATGCCGCCTTCGATGCCGCCGTGGTTGTTGGTGGCGTGCCGCCAGGGCTGGCCCTGCCACTGGTCGACGGGGAGGATGACATCGTGGACCTGCGAGCCGCGGAGCGCGGCGACTTCGAAGCCGAGGCCGAGGCTGACCGCCTTGAACGCGTTGATGCTGAGGATTGCCTGGGCGATGCGGCCATCGAGCCGGCGGTCCCAGTGGACGTGGCTGCCGAGCCCGGGCGGCAGGCCGAAGGCGCGGACTTCGATCTCGCCGCCGACCGTATCGCCGTGGGGCTTGGCGGCGTTGATGGCGGCGATCATGGCCTCGGTGGCGGCGGGGTCGGGGCAGCGCACCGGGCTGGATTCGACGGCCTCCCAGTCGATGGGCTCGGTAAGGGAGGTGATGGGGGAGCGCACACCGCCAATGGCGAGGGTGTGGGAGCGGATGGTGACGCCGAATTCGGCGAGGAACCTGCGAGCGACGGCGCCGACGGCAACGCGGGCGGCGGTCTCGCGGGCGGAGGCGCGTTCGAGGACGTTGCGGACATCATCGAACGCGTACTTGAGGGTACCGGGGAGGTCGGCGTGGCCCGGGCGCAGGCGGGTGACACGCTCGATCTCGGTTTCGACCGGCTCGACGGCCATCTTCTCGGTCCAGTTGGCCCAGTCGCGGTTCTGGATCCAGAGGGCGATCGGGGAGCCGAGGGTGCGGCCGTGGCGGACGCCTGAGGTGATCTCGGCGTGGTCCTTTTCGATTTTCATGCGGCCGCCGCGGCCGTAGCCGCCCTGCCGGCGGGCGAGGTCGGGGGCGATATCGGATTCCTGGAGCGGGAGGCCGGCGGGCACGCCCTCGATGATGCAGGTGAGACCTTTGCCGTGACTTTCGCCGGCGGTGAGGAAGCGGAAATGGGTCATGGTTACTCCCGGGAGGGTTCGCTGGGTGCCCCTTGGCCGGGCAGGCGGGGAAGGGTGCCGGACACCGGGGGAAGTTCGATGGGAACGGGGCGCCCGGCGGGGTCTGGTTCGTAGTGGGCCTCGAATCGACCGAGGATCTCGGCCGGGGTGAGGGCGTCCCAGGGCAGGTCCTCGGCCACGGCGCGGTCGGCGGTGACGGTCAGGATGGGGCGCTGGTCGGGAGTGCCATCGGGCGAGGTAAAGGTGGTGTACACGTCGACGCGCACGGTGCCAAGGCGGAGGTTTGGGACATCGTACAGCATCATGTCGAGGAGCTTCGCCGCGATGGCGATGGCGGCGTCGAGGGCGGAGGTGACCTGGACGCGGCGGCCTTCGACGGTGGCGAATTCGCCCTCAGCGGAAGCGGAGAGGGTGGCCGAGTCGGCCTCGACCGCCACCAGCTGGGCGCTCTGGATGCCGGCCCAGGTGGAGGGCGGGATGCCACGCGGCGGGCGGGCGCGGCGCCAGGTGGCGAGGGCCTCTTCGATGAGGGCGGCGATGATGGCGAGGTCGCCGGAGGCGACGCGCCGACGCCAGGCGCGCTGCTGGAGCATCTCGGTGGTCACGGCCCAGCCGACGACGAGGAAGATGGCGGCGACGACGATGATGCCGATGGTGATCATGCCGTTGCCCCGTAGCGCCGGGCGAGTTCGTTGCGGGCGGCGCGGTCCATGACGTCGACCGGGGCCGGGAGGCCGGTCCAGTGTTCGAAGGCGAGCGCGCCCTGGTAGATGAGCATGGGAAGGCCCCCGAGCGTGGGCAGGCCGAGTTCGCGGGCGCGGCGCAGGAGCGGCGTTTCCGCGGGGGCGTAGACGATATCGACCACGAGGAGGCCGGGATGTGCGCCTTCGAGCGGGAAGGCGATAGCTTCGGGGTCGTGGCCGCCGCGCATGCCCAGGCTGGTGCAGTTGATGGCGCAGTCGAAGCCGTCGAGCGGCGGGAGCTCAGCCACCGCCCGGGCCGGGTAGCCGACATCGCCGGCGAGCGCTGCGGCCCGTTCGGGGCTGCGGTTCCAGATCAGGATGCGGGACGCGCGGGCTTCGGCGAGGGCGAAGGCGATCCCGCGGGCGGCCCCGCCGGCGCCAACCAGCAGGAAGCTGCGCCCTGCGGGCTCGACGTGAGCTTCGTGGCGGAGGGCCGCGACGAAGCCGGGACCGTCGGTGTTGAAGCCGTAGAGGCGGCCGTCGCGGTTGACGATGGTGTTGACGGCGCCCACGCGGGCAGCCTGGCCGCCGAGCTCATCGAGGTGGGGGATGACGGCCTCTTTGTGCGGCACCGTCACGTTCGCTCCAAGCACGTCGGGGCTGCGGAGGGAGGCGACACGGGCGGGCAGTTCGGCGAGCGGGGTGTCCCACGCTTCGTAGCGGAGGTCGAGGCCGCAGTGGTCGAAGGCGGCCTGCTGGAAGACGGGCGAGAGCGAGTGCCCGACGGGGTGGCCGATGATACCGACGCGTCGCGTCATGGCGCACCGTAGAGCGCGATATTGCGCTCGTGCTCGGCGAAGGTGACGGCGAAGCGGTGCGAGCCGTCGCCGGCCTTCGCATCAGCGACGAAGTAGTAGTAGTCGGTCTTCTCCGGGCGGGCGACGGCTTCGATGGAGGCGAGCCCGGGGTTGCAGATTGGCCCGGGCGGTAGGCCCGGGAACAACCGGGTGTTGTAGGGCGAAGGGTTTTCGAGGTCGACGATGGTGAGCTCTTTTTTCCACCAGCCGAACTCGCGCACGGAGGCCGGGTCCTGGGCGACGGCGAACTGGACGGTGGGGTCGGCGCCGAGGCGGTCGCCGGCGGCGAGGCGGTTGTAGAAGACGCCGGCGATCAGCGGACGCTCGGCGGGGATGACGGCCTCGCGTTCGACGATGGAGGCGAGGGTCAACGCCTCGTGGGGATTGAGGCCGTTGGCGAGGGCGGCCTGGCGCAGCTCGGGCGTGAACCGGCGGTCGAGCGTTTCGATCATGTAGGCCACCAGGTCATCCATGGTGGCATCAACCGGGAGGATGTAGGTGTCAGGGAAGAGGTAGCCCTGGAGACTGGCGCCGGGCGGGAGGTATTCGGCGAGGCCCGGCGGGAGGGTGGCACGAGCGACGGCGGCGAGGAACTCTTCGCGGGGGCCGAAGCCGGCCTGTTCGGCGAGGACCGCCATCTCCTCGATGCGCAGTCCTTCGGGGAAGGTCACCTTGCGGACCGGGACGGCGTCCTGGACGAGGAGACGGTTGAGCGTGGCCAGTGCGGAGGACGGGGCGGGCAGGAGGTAGTCGCCGGCGCTCAGCTGGCCCTGGACGCCGAGCAGGCGGGCGAGGACCTCGAACTGGCGGGCCGAATGAATCACCCCGAGCTCCTGCAGCGCGCGGCCGACTTCGCCGGCCGAGGCGCCCCGGGGGAGGGTGTAGGCGACCGTCGTGGGCGTGGCGGCCGTGACCGCGCGGGGGCCGGGGAGGTCACCGCGGACGGCGTCCGGGGTGCCGGAGATGCAGTAGCTGGCGAGCAGGACCACGAGCACGACCAGGCCCACCCCGGCGGCGTGGAAGGGTGAGAGGGCGACCTTCACGGGCGCCCCCGACGCGCATCGAGGATGGACTGGAGGAGCAGGGCGGCAGCGAGGGAGTCCAGGGACCCGTCGCGCCGGCGGGCGGCCCGCGGGGCCTGACGGGCGGCCTGGGCCGTGGTCAGGCGCTCGTCGGCGGTGGTCACCGGGATGGGCAGCTTCGCCCGGAGTTCGCGCAGCAGCGGTTCGACGGCCAGCGCCTGGGCGCCGCGCTCACCGGAGAGCGTCAGCGGGAGCCCGACGATGACCTCGGCGATGCCCTCGCGCATCACGAGGTCGGCGATGGCGGCGACTGCGGCGGGCAGGTCGCGGGCCGGGATGGCAGGGCGCGGGTGGGCAAAGGCCCCGAGCTCATCGGAGACGGCAACGCCGATGCGGGCTTCTCCAGGATCGAGAGCGAGGATGCGGCGGCCGGGGGCGATAGGCTGGGGGCTGGTCATTCAGTGCGCTGCGCGGGAGTCGTTGGGGTGGAGGCAGGTGCGGCATCGCGGGTGCGGAGGGCGATCTCGAGGCGGAACCTGAACCAGGGGAGGTAGGGCGCCCAGCCGGGAGTGACCTGCACGTCAGCTTCCTGAATACCATACCGGTCGCGCAGGATCGATTCTGCGGAGGACGGGCGGCGGCCGCGGACGGCACCGGCGATTTCGTCGCTGGTGAGGCCGCGGGCGAACTCTCCGCTCAGGCGGAGCTCGGTGGTGATTTCGTCGGCATCGGGGTCGTAGCGGCGGGCGCCGGTTTCCGCGGCGGCAACGGTGCCCGGGATGAATGCCCCGGGCGCATCGCCGGCGAGCAGGCTGCGGGCGAAGGCTTCGAGCACGGGCGCCTCCACGGCGAGGGCGGTGACCCGGACGGTGACATCGAGGAGGAGCACCGGGGAGGGGGTGCCGATGGGCGGGCGGGGGTCGCCGAGCTCGAGGGTGACCCGCGCGGTGGGGAGCAAGACCGCATCGTGGGGGCGGGAGGCGATGATTTCGGCCCGGATGGCGTCGGCCGTTTCGAGGTTCGCGGCGAGCTGGCGCAACGCAGCGAGGTCGGCGGCGGAGGGAGAGGGCCGCGGCTCGCTGGTCCCGCCCGAGGCTGGTTCGGGGTTGGTGAGCTGCAGGAAGCGGTAGCGCTCCTCGAACCAGCCGGTGATGGCGCCGGCGGGCAGGTTGTAGCGGTCGCCGGGCTCCTTCGCCACCGCCGAGAGGGTCGCGCTGCCGCCGCGCGGGACGGTGACCGTCTCTTCGATTGCGAAGGCGAGGAACTCAGGACCGCCGAGAACCGTGGTCCCGGCGTTGACTACCACATCGGCGGCGGTAGGGTTCGTGGCAGTGAGCGCGACGCGGGCATAGCCCACGCCAACCTGGACGGTGCCGGTGGACGGGGCTGCGAGGGTGTAGGTGCGGCTTGCGGCGACCTCGGTGCCGGGCAGCACGCGGTTGGCGAAGTCGGGGACGGCGAGATCGTGCGAGACGCGGACGGTGACCGTATCCGCGAGGGTCTCGGTCGGCGGGTAGACGGTGACCCGGCCCGAGGGGGCGAGGAACAGGGCGAGGAGGAGGGCGACGGCTGCGACCAGGACGATGACGAGGACCTGGATGTAGCGGCCCACCGGCGGCAGGGCGAGGGCCAGGGGGCCAAGGGCGACGACGTAGCGGCCCGGGGCGTCCCAGCGCACGCGGTTGGGGCGGGGCGCGACGGGGATGCCGGCCTGGCGCGCGCGTGCTGCGAGGGCCCGGGAGCGGGTGGCGATGGCAACCACCCGGCCGGCTTCATCGGCATGGCGGAGCAAGCGGCGAATCCCGAGCTCGGTGGCAAGGTTGCGATTGCCGTCCGGGGCGTGGATGACGACCGCCCAGGTGGGGGCGGTATCGAGCCGCCCGCAGATGGCGGCAAGGTCTTCGGTGCGGTCGACGAGGATGACCGAAGCGAGGGTTTCGGCGGGGGATTCGCCGTCGGGGGCGCCGGGCTGTTCGGGGTGGCTGTTCAGCGGGCGTCCTCCCTGGTCATGCGAGCGTCAGGTGCCGAGGGCTTCGCTCCCGAGGCGGGATGCGACGGCGAGCGCCTCATCGATGCGGGACGTGTCCTTCGCGCCGGCCTGGGCGAGGTCTGGCCGGCCGCCGCCGCCCCCGCCGGCTGCCTGGGCCACGGCCCGGATGATGTTGCCGGCGTGGACACCGCGCGCGACCAGGTCGGGCGTGGCGGCAGCGAGGAAGGCCGGGCGGCCGTCGACCTCGGCGGCGAGCACGACCAGGGCGGACTTGAGGCGCCCGCGGAGGCGGTCGGCGATGTCGCGGAGGAGGTCAGCGCTGGCGACCTCGACGCGGGCGACCACGAGGTGACTGTCCCCGAGCTGGCGGGCGCTGGCGAGGAGCCCCTCGGTGACGGCAGCGGTCTGGAGCCGCGCGAGCTGCTCGGCCTGGCGGCGGAGGCGTTCGAGTTCGCCGGTGAGGGCGTCGAGGCGCTCTTCGATCTCCGAGGGTGAGGTGTTGAGGCGGTCGGCGATGCGCAGGAGGCGCTCCTGCTGTTCGAGGAGGTAGGCTTCCGCGGCCTCGCCGGTGACGGCTTCGATGCGGCGGGTGCCGGCGGCCACGGCGCTTTCGCGGATGATGTGGATGAAGCCGATCTGGCCGGTGTGGTGGACGTGGGTACCGCCGCAGAGCTCGGCGCTGAAGGTGTGGCCGTCGTCGCGAATTTCGACGACGCGGACTTCGCTGCCGTACTTGTCCCCGAAGAAGGCGAGCGCCCCGGCTTCGATGGCCTGGCGGTAGGCCATGGTGCGCCACTGGACCTCGAGGTCGTGGCGGACTTTTTCGTTGGCGAGCTGCTGGACTTCGAGGAGGGCCGAGCGCGGGGTCTGCTCGAGGTGGGTGAAGTCGAAGCGGAGCCGGTCGGGTGAGACGAGCGAGCCCTGCTGCCGCACGTGGGTGCCGAGGACGGCGCGGAGCGCGGCGTGAAGGATGTGGGTGCCCGTGTGGTTGCGGGCGGCGCCGCTGCGCCAGTGGAGATCGACGGTGGCGTGGGCGCGCTGGCCGGCACGGAGTTCACCCTCGGCGACCCGGCCGCGGTGGACGATCGCCCCGCCCGCGGCCTGGGTGTCTTCGACGGAGAAGACGCCTGACGGGGTGACGATGTTCCCGCGGTCGCCGAGCTGGCCGCCGCCTTCCGGGTAGAAGGGGGTGGTGGCGAGGATGACCTCGCCTTCCTGCCCGGGCGTGAGGAGGTCGGCGAGGGCGCCGCCCCGGAGGATGGCGGCGATGACCGTCTCGGCCGAGGTGTGGGTGTAGCCGACGAATTCGGAGTGGGCTTCGCCGAGGGCGGCGATAAGGGGCGAGGCTTCGCCGAGGAGGAATTTCGTGTGCTGGCGGGCGCGCTGCCGCTGGGCCTCGAGGGCGGACTGGAAGCCCGCGTCGTCGACGGTGAAGCCCTCGGCGGCGGCGATTTCGCGGGTCAGTTCGACGGGGAGGCCGAAGGTGTCATAGAGGGTGAAGGCCTCTTCGCCTGGGACGGCGGAGCGCTGCTCGGCGCGGAGGCGCTCGAGGAGCGCTTCGAGGCGCGCGGTACCTGCCTCGAGGGTGCGGGTGAATCGCTCCTCTTCGGCGGCGATGGCGCGGCGAATGAACTCCTCGTTTTCGACAAGATGCGGGTAGGCGACCCCGAGGCGGCCGATGGCGGCAGCCGCCAGGCGGGCGGTGAACGGCTCGCGGACGCCGACCTTGCGGGCGAAGTAGATGGCGCGCCGGATGATGCGGCGGAGAACGTAACCGCGGCCTTCGTTGGAGGGGACGACCCCATCGCCGATGAGAAGGGTGGCAGCGCGGCAGTGCTCCGCCATGGCGCGGATGGCGTAGGCCTGGAGCTCGCTGGCAGCACCCCCGAGGTAATCGACCCCGACCACTGCCTGAGCCTCGGCGAGGATCGGCAGGAAGATGTCGGTCTCGAACACCGACCGCTTGCCCTGGAGGACCATGGCGACCCGCTCGAGGCCGCTGCCGGTATCGATGTTCTGGGCCGGGAGGCTGGTGCGGCGGCCATCGGGGTGCTGGTAGAGCTGCATGAAGACGAGGTTCCAGATCTCGAGGAACCGATCGCTGTAGCCGACGCCGGCCGGGCGGCCGTCCGGCCCGGTATGGAGGCGCGCTTCGGCCGGGTCGCGGTGGGGTTCGAGGTCGTAGTAGATCTCGGAATCAGGGCCGCAGGGGCCGCTGGCGCCGGGGGTATCTTTCGGGAAGGAGAACCAGTAGTTGAGGTCCTCGTCGCGGCGATGGATGTGGTCGTCGGGCAGGCCGACTTCGCGCCAGTAGCGGTAGGAATCCTCGTCGTCGAGGTAGATGGTGGCGTGGAGCCGGGCGGGATCGAGGCGGTAGACGGTAGTGAGGAGCTCCCAGGCCCAGTGAATCGCTTCGCGCTTGAAGTAGTCGCCGAAGCTAAAGTTGCCGAGCATCTCGAAGGCGGTCAGGTGGGAGGTATCGCCCACCTCTTCGATGTCGGTGGTGCGGAAGCAGCGCTGGACGGTGACGACGCGCGGGGCGGCGGGCGGCTGTTCGCCCATGAACTGGGGTTTGAACTGCTGCATCCCGGCGCTGGTGAACATGGAGGTGGGGTCGCCGATGGGGACGAGCGGCCATGGGGGCAGGAGGACATGGCCCCGCTCACGGAAGAAGGAGATGAAGGCTTCGCGGATCTCGTCGGAGGTGCGTGGCGGGGTCGTCATCGTGGTGGATTGCATGCTAGGGGCGGGCTGCGGGGCGTGTCGAGAGCCGCGCGGGCTTGCTTGACAGCCGATCCGGCGGATTTCTAGCATGGGTTCCAGGCAGGATGCCTGCCTGTTATGAACGGAGCAGCCGAACCTCCCAGTACGCGAGCGGGGGCCAGGGCGCCTGAAGGCGACGTCGCGGCCGGGGGTGCGGCGTGAGCGGCACCGGGGTGGTGGTCATGGCGGCGGGGCTGGGCACGCGGATGCGTTCGAAGCTGCCAAAGGTCCTGCATCCGGTTTGCGGCGAGCCGATGGCGTGGCACGTGCTGGAGGCCGCGAGGGGGCTAGAGCCCGAAAGAATCGTCGTCATCACCGGTCACCAGGCGGAGCGGGTCGAGGCGGAGCTGGCCGCGCCAGGTGTCGTGTTCGTGCGGCAGGAGGTGCTGGATGGGACGGCGGGGGCGGTCCGCCGGGCCGAGGAGGTGCTGCGCGGCTGCGATCGGGTGCTCGTGCTGAACGGCGACGCGCCGCTCGTGACGACCGAGCTGCTGGAGCGGCTGCTGGCGGCGGGGCAGGGGCGACCGCTGGCGTTCGTGACCTGCAGGGTGGAGGAGCCGGGCCGGCTGGGGCGGGTGGTGCGCGATGCTGACGGGGCGCCGGCCGCGGTCGTGGAGGCGGCGGAATGGGAAGGGCCGGCCGGACCGGCCGAAATCAACGCAGGGCAGTACGTCTTTGCCGGCAGCTGGCTGTGGTCGAGGCTGCCGGGGGTCCCGCTGAGCGCGAAAGGCGAGTACTACCTGACGCACCTGATCGGGCTGGCGGCACGAGAAGGGACGCCGGCGGGGACGGTCGAGGCGACCCCGGAGGAGGCGCTTGGCGTCGACGACCGGGTGAAGCTGGCGGAGGCGGAGGCGGTGATGCGGCGGCGGATCCTCGAGCGGCACATGGTGGCGGGCGTGACCATCGAGGACCCGGCGACCACCTGGATTGGGGCGCGTGTCGAACTCGCACAGGATGTGGTCATCCGGGCGGGCAGCAGGCTGGAGGGAGCGACCCGGGTGGACGAGGACGCCGTCATTGGCCCGAACACGACGCTTCGCAACGCGCGGGTCGGCGCCGGGACGCGGGTCGAGGCGTCGGTGATCGAGGATTCGGAGGTCGGGGCGAGATGCCGCGTGGGTCCCTTCGCGCATGTCCGGGGCGGGGCGGTTATTGGTGAGGGGTGCGAACTGGGCAATTACGCCGAGGTGAAGAATTCGCGGCTCGGGCGCGGGGTGAAGATGCACCACTTCAGCTACCTGGGCGACGCGGACGTGGGAGACGGGGCGAACATCGCGGCGGGCACGATCACCTGCAACTTCGACGGCGTGGCGAAGCACCGGACGGTCATCGGAGCGCGGGCGTTCATCGGGTGTGACACGATGCTGGTCGCGCCGGTGCGGGTCGGGGATGACGCGTTCACGGCAACCGGGTCGGTGGTCACGAAGGATGTCGGGGACGGGGAGAGCGTGAAGGGGGTGCCGGCCCGGCCGTTCGAGCGGAAGGCGCCGGGCAGGGGCTTGCCAGCGGGGCACGAGTGACGGGAATGGACGTCGAAACAGCCATTGCGGCTGCGGTGATTGTTGCAGGGTGCGTTGCGCTGGCGGCGGTGGCGGCGGCGGAGGCCGCGCTCGAGCGGGCAAGCGACGTGCGCATCCTCGCGCTGGCCGCACGGGGAAATCGGCAGGCGCGGCGCATCGCGCCGAGCGTGGAGCAGCCGGGCCGCTATCTAGGGACCATCACGGCGGCGCGGGTGCTGATCGCGTCGCTGGTCGTGTGCCTGTTCGCCTACCTCGGCGTGCGGGCGGGACATGGGCTGCTCGGGGGCACCGTTGGCTACGGGATGGCGGGCGGGCTGGTCATCGCGATGGTGCAGATGGCGGTGGGGATGGTGGTGGCGCGGGCACCGGAGTACGCGGCACTCAAGCTTTCGGGGGTGGCGGTGGCGGCGCGGCGCATCTTTGCGGTGCCGGCGTTCGTCCTGGGGGTGCCGGCGATGCTGGCGGCGCGGTCGATTCGCCTGGTCACGCCCGAACCGGAAACGGACATCCTCGCGCTGGTTGAGCGGGAGGAGGCCGCAGGGGGCGTGGAGGAGCAGGAGCGGCGGATGATCCGCGGGGTGATCGGGCTGGAGGACAAGACGGCACGGGAGATCATGGTGCCGCGGATCGACGTCGCGGCGGCGGAGATTTCTTCGACCGTGGGCGATGTGGCGGCGATCGTGACGGAGCGCGGGTTCAGCCGGGTGCCGATTTACCGGGAGAGCATCGACGACATCGTTGGGATTGTGTACGCGAAGGACCTGCTGCGCGCGATGGCCGCGGGCGGCAAGGACCGGCCGATCAGCGAGCTGGTGCGGGAGGCGTACTTCATCCCGGAATCGAAGCGGCTGGATGAGCTGCTGACCGAGATGCAGGCGCGCCGCACGCACATGGCGATCGTGGTCGACGAGTACGGCGGCACGGCCGGGATCGTGACCATCGAGGACCTGCTGGAGGAGATCGTCGGCGAGATCGAGGACGAGTACGATGTTGCCCGGCCGGCGATGGAGGTGATTTCGCCGGATGAGGTGGTGCTGGATGCGGGGACAAGCGCCGACGTGCTGCGGGAGCTGTTCGGGGTCGAGGTGGAGTCAGAGGACTTCGACACGATCGGCGGTTTCCTCATCCACCACCTGGGGCGGCTCCCGGCGGTCGGCGATGAAGTGGAGGTCAACGGGCTGACGCTGCGGGTGCTGAGCATGTCGGGGAGGCGGGTGCGGCGGCTGCGGATTACGCGCCAGCGAAATTCGGCGCCCGAAGAGGTCGGGGCCCGTTAGCGACGCGCTCCCCGGCGGCGGGGCGCGGAGGGGGCTGGTGCGCTAGGATGCGCGAGTCATGAGCGACGCGGAGGAGCTGGGGTACTGGCTGGGCCTGCGCCGGGCGGGGCTTGGTTCGACGAATTTTGCGTTGCTGCTGGCCCGGTTCGGCTCGATCGGCGCGGCATGGCGGGCGCCGGCGGAGGAGGTGGCCGCGGCGGGGGTGGACGCCCAGTACATCCGCAGCATGGCGCGCATCCGCCAGGGCTTCGACCCGGGGGACGAGCTGCGGAAGCTCGAACGGGCGGGCGCACGGGCGCTCACCTGGATGGATGCGGCGTACCCATCCCGGCTGCGGGAGATCCCGCAAAGCCCGCCGGTGCTGTTCGTCCGGGGGAGCGCCGGGCCAGAGTTCGAGCAGGCGGTGGCGGTGGTCGGGACGCGGCACGTGACGCCCTACGGCCGGCAGGCGACGGAGGCGTTTTGCGAGGCGCTCGCCGGGCACGGCGCGGCGATCATCAGCGGGCTGGCGCGGGGCGTGGACGCGATCGCGCACCGGGTGGCGCTGGAGCGCGGCGCGCCGACGGTGGCGGTGCTGGCGGGAGGGATCGACCAGGTCTACCCGCGCGAAAACGCCGGGCTGGCGGAGCGGATCGCGGAGCAGGGCTGCCTTGTCAGCGAGTACCCGGTGGGCATCCCGGCCCGGCGGGACTACTTTCCGCGGCGGAACCGGATCCTCTCGGGGCTGGCGCGGGCGGTGCTGGTGGTCGAGGCAGGAGAAGGGAGCGGCGCACTGCACACGGCAAACTGGGCGTTCGAACAGGGCCGGGACGTTTTCGCGGTGCCGGGGAGCGTGTTTTCGCGGCAAAGCGCGGGGACGAACCAGCTCATCCGGGAGAACACGGCGAAGCTGGTGGCAACCCCGGAGCAGCTATGCGAGGAGCTGAATCTGCTCCGGTCGGGGGTGCAGCTGGAGTTCGCGGGCGGGGACCGCGGGACGGGCGACGGGGGCCCAGCCCGGCCGGACGACCCGATTCTCCTGGTCCTCGCAACGGGGCCGCTCCACATCGACGACGTGGTTCGGGCGGTTGGGAAGCCGGTGGCCGAGGTGAGCAGCGCCCTGAGCATGTACGAAATCGATGGCCTCGTTCGGCAGACGGGGCCGATGACCTACGCCCTGGCCTGAATTGGTTGAACGGTATGGCGAAGGGCAAGGCGGTGCTGGACAGACCAGTCCCCGGGCTCTAGCTTGAAAAATCCAGCCCGGCAAACGGGAATCCTGAAGAGCAGCGAGCAGGACGTGGCGACAGCAACGACGACGCGCAAGCGGAGCACAAGGAAAGCGGAGGCGACCCCGGCAGCGGCACCTGCTGCCGGGAACGGGCGTGGTTCGCAAGGCAAGGCCCGCTACCTCGTCGTGGTTGAATCACCGACGAAGGCGCGCACCCTGCAGGCGATCCTGGGCAGCGACTACGCGGTGATCGCCTCGCTGGGGCACGTGCGCGACCTGCCGACCTACGGCTACGGCGTGGAGGACATCAAGACGATGGACTTCCGGCCCAAGTACGTGGTGGTGAAGGACAAGCGAGCAGGGAGCGATAAGGCCGAGGTGATCCGCCACATCGCGGAGGCGGCGAAGCGCGCGGAGCGGGTGTTCCTTTCGACGGACCCCGACCGCGAGGGGGAGGCGATTGCCTGGCACATCAAGGAGGCGGCGGGCATCCCGGATGAGAAGGTGACCCGGGTGGTGTTCCACGAGATCACGCGGCCGGCGATCGAAGCCGCATTCGCGGAGGCGCTCGGGCAGAAGCCGGTGGACAGCACCCACGGCCGGCGCGAGCCGGGGAAGCTCGACCTGCACCTGGTGGACGCCCAGCAGGCGCGCCGGGTGCTCGACCGACTGATTGGCTACCCGCTGACGTGGTTCGTGCAGAAGAAGGTGAGCCGGGGCGCGAGCGCCGGCCGGGTACAGAGCGTCGCGCTCGGGCTGATCGTGAAGCGGGAGCGGGAGATCCAGGCGTTCCGGCCGGTCGAGTACTGGACGGTCCACGCGCAGCTAGCGAAGGCCGGCAGGTCGTTCGAAGCCGAGCTGGTGAAGTTCCCCGGGATGGCGAAAGGGACGAAGCTGCGGCCGGAGTTCGGACCGGCAGGCCCGGCGATCCCGGATGAGGCCACGGCGCGCTCGCTGCAGGAATCGTTCGAGCGGTCGCGGTTTGTGGTGGAGTCGGTGAAGCCGGGCACGCGCAAGGTTTCGCCGGCACCGCCGTTCACGACAAGCACGTTCCAGCAGGCGGCGGTAAACCGGCTTGGGATGGGGACGGCGCGGGCGATGAGCATCGCGCAGGAGCTGTACGAGGGCGTCAACGGGATGCCGGGCCTGATCACGTACATGCGGACGGATTCGGTGGCGGTTTCGCCGGTGGCACAGGGGCAGGCGCGCGCGTATATCGCTGAGCGCTGGGGCAGGGAGTATGTCCCGGAGAAGGCGCGGGCGTACCGGACCCGGGCGCGCGGGGCGCAGGAGGCGCACGAGGCGATCCGCCCGACGGACCCCTCGCTGGCACCGGAGCAGCTCAAGGGTCGGCTGAACGCCGAACAACTGAAGGTCTACGACCTCATCTGGCGTCGGTTCCTGGCGAGCCAGATGGCGGACGCCGAGTACCGGACCCTGACGGTCGAGGTGGCGGCGCGGGAAGGCGAGTCGGAGCGCGGCACGTTCCGGGCATCGGCACGGACGCTCGTGTTCGAAGGGCACCTGAAGGCGTATGGCGCGGAGGCGGACGACGAGGCGGACGGCGAGGCGGTGGTCGACGCGCTTCCCGACCTGCGCGAGGGCGAAGAGGTCGAGCGGCAGGGGATTGAATCGAAGCGGCACGAGACCACGCCGCCGCCGCGCTACACCGAGGCGTCGCTGGTCAAGGCGCTCGAGGAGCTGGGGATCGGTCGGCCGAGCACCTACGCGAGCATCGTGCAGACGGTGTTGAAGCGGGAGTATGTGCGCAAGGAGGGTCGGCAGCTGGTGCCGCAGGAGCTGGGCTTCATCGTGCATGACCTGCTCGAGCGGCACATGCGGAAGTACGTGGATGTGCCCTTCACGGGGGAGATGGAGGAGGAGCTCGACGAGGTGGCTGCCGGCGAGCGGCAGTACGACGAGGTCCTGCGCTCGTTCTGGCCGGAGTTCAAGGCGGAGCTCGACCGCGCAGAAGCCGAGGCAGAGAAGGAGCAGGAAGAGACGGATATCCTGTGCGAGGGCTGCGGGCAGGCGAACCTGGTGGTCAAGTGGGGCCGAAACGGGAAGTTTTTCGGCTGCCCGCGGTACCCGGAGTGCACGTTTACGCTGCCGATGGGACCTGACGGCAGGCCGGTAAGGCAGTCTGAAGCGACGCTTATCCCGTACCGCTGCCCGAAGGACGGCGGCGAGCTGGTGAAGAAGACCGGGCGCTTCGGCGAGTACGTGGAGTGCGTGAACCGGGAGCAGGGTGGCTGCGATTTCCGCTCGGGCGTGCCGGTAGGGGTGCCGTGCCCGGAGGAGCCGGAGACCGGCCAGCTGGTCACCAAGACTTCGCGGCGGGGGACCTTCTACGCCTGCTGGAACTACCCCAACTGCAGCTACACGACGAACAGCCTGGAGCCGGGCAAGATGGCGCCGCCGCGGCCGCCGGAGGTGCGGGAAGAGGCGAATCGGAAGCTGCTGGAGCGCAGCGCCCGCGGCAAGGCGGCGTTCGCGAAGCGGCGGGCGAACGCGGCCGCGCGAAGGGCGAGCTGACCGCTGCGGCGCTTGCGCTGGCGGCCTTAACGATTCACAGTTCGCTTATGCCAAGTCAGGCGGACCACAAGACGGCCGAGGCGTACCTCGAGGCTTACCTTCGCGAGCTGGGGGCTGTCGCCGGGCGCTCGCCGTATACGCTCAGGAACTACCGGACGGATATCGGCGACTTCCTGCGCTGGTGCCGGGAGCAGGAGCACGAGCCGCTGGCGATTTCGCGGCAGGTGTTCCGGGAGTACCTCGGTGAGCTGCGCGAGCGGGGGATGGTGGCGGCTTCGCTGGCGCGGCGAACAAGCACGGTGCACGGCTTCTACCGGTATCTGCAGCGGGAGGGCGCAACGGAGCGCGACCTGCTGCACGGGATGGGACTGCCGAAGCGGCCGCGACGTCTGCCGAAGGTGCTCGACCCGGGGACTCTCGACCGGCTGCTGACCTCGCCGCCAGCGGATACGCCGCAGGGGCTGCGCGACCGGGCGATCCTGGAGCTGCTCTACGGCGGCGGGCTGCGCGTTTCGGAGCTGGCGGCGCTGGAGATGGGGCAGGTGCACCTGGACGAAGGAGCGGCGATCGTGCGGGGGAAGGGCGGAAAGGAGCGGCTGGTGCTGTTCGGCGAGCCGGCGATGGTCGCGCTGGAGCGCTACCTCGAAGCGGGCCGGCCGGAGCTGGCAGCGAAGGCCACGGGGGCACGGCCGTGCCCGGCGCTGTTCCTCAACCGGTTCGGCGGGCGGCTGACGGTGCGCTCGGTGCAGTCGATGGTCCAGCGCTACGCGACGGCGCTGGGCATCCCCGTGGAGGTGCACCCGCACCTGCTGCGGCATTCGTTCGCGACGCACCTGCTGGACGGGGGCGCGGACCTGCGGATTGTGCAGGACCTGCTGGGGCACGCCTCCGCGACGACGACGCAGATTTACACGCACGTGAGCCGGGCGAAGCAGGCGGAGATGAGCGATGCGGCCTGGTCGGAGGTGGGACGGCAGGCGGTGGAGGGGCCGCGGCGCCGGGGCAGGGCTGCCCGCGAGGGGTGACAGGGCGCGCCGGGCATCGGACAATCGGCGGACGATGCAGGTGCTGCTGGTACACGGCCCGAACCTGAATCTGCTTGGCGAACGGAACCCGGCGGTCTACGGGACGACGACGCTCCTGGATATCGAGGCGGATGTTGCGGCGGTGGTGAACCGGCGGGGGGGTGCGCTGCTGTGCTACCAGTCGAACCATGAGGGGGCGCTGATCGACTTCCTGCACCAGCACCGGAAGGTGGCCGATGGGGTGCTCATCAACGCGGGCGGGCTGACGCATACGTCGGTCGCGCTGCGGGACGCCATCGAGGCGATTCAGCTGCCGACGGTGGAGGTGCACCTTTCGAACACGCACCGACGGGAGGGATTTCGGCACCGCTCCCTGCTCTCGGCGGTGTGCATCGGGCAGGTGACAGGGCTTGGGCGCGAGGGGTACACGGTCGCCGCCGAGCTCCTGCTCGACGTGCTGGAGGGCAAGCGGTGAGCGGGCGGCTGGTGCGGCTGCGGCGGCTCCTCGAACGCGAGGGGCTCGATGGGCTGCTGGTTGGAGCACCGGGGGAAGAAGGCCACGGCCGGGAGGCGCAGGCCTACCTCGCCGGGTTTACGGGGTCGGCGGGCGTGCTGCTGGTGACCCGGGAGCGAGCGCTGCTGGCAGTGGATTCGCGCTACTGGGAACAGGCCGAGCAGGAGACCGCGGGGCGCGGCGTGGAGGTGGTGCGGGTGCGCGGGGCTGGGCGCGAATGGCTGCCCGCCATGCTGCGGGACGGCGGCATCGCCGGGGGAGTGCTCGGGGTTTCGCCGCGGGACCTGACCTACGCCGGCTACCTCGGCGTCGCGGCGGCGATCGGCGAGCTGCCGGAGGGAGAGCGGCCGGAGCTCAGGCCAGCCGAGGGGCTCATCGACGAGCTCCGCCGGGTGAAGGACGCGGAGGAGCTGGCGGCATTGCAATGTGCGGTGGACATCGCCGACCGGGCGCTCGGACGGCTGCTGGGCGAGCTTTCGCCGGGGATGACGGAGCTCGAGGCGGCGGCGCGCTTCGAACGGTACGTACGGGAGGAGGGCGGGAGCGGGGTTTCGTTCCCTTCGATCATCGCGGGAGGCGCATGGTCGGCGCTGCCGCATGCGCAGCCGCGGGATGTTCCGCTCCCGGCCGGTGCGCCGATCGTGCTGGATGTCGGCGCGAAGTACCGCGGCTACTGTTCGGACCTGACGCGGACGGTCGTGCTCGGCGAGCCCGACGCGCGCTTCCGCGAGATCTACGGCATCGTGCTGGCGGCGCAGGAGGCGGCGATCGCGGCGGCGCGGCCGGGAATGCGCGCGGCCGAGGTGGACGCCATCGCTCGCGGGGTGATTGCCGGGGCGGGCTACGGCGACGCCTTCGGGCACGGGCTGGGGCACGGGGTCGGGCTGGCGGTGCACGAAGACCCGTATCTCGGGCCGTCATCGGACCATGTCCTCGAAGCGGGGATGGTGTTTACCATTGAGCCAGGTATCTACGTGCCGGGCTGGGGCGGGGTGCGCATCGAAGACATCGTCGTGCTCGAAGACGGCCGTGCGCGCGTCCTTGGCCATGCACCGAAACTGCGATTCGAAGGAGCCTGAGATGATTTCGACGGGTGAACTGAAAAAGGGCGCGACGATCGAGCTGGACGGCAAGCTGTACTCGATCCTGGATTATGCGCACATCAAGATGGGCCGCGGCTCGGCGCAGGTGCGCATTAAGTTCCGCGATGTGCGCAGCGGGGCGATCATCGAGCAGACGTTCCAGGCCGGGACGAAGTTCCAGCGGGCACGGGTAGAGCGCCGCGAGATGCAGTACCTCTACCAGGACGGCGACCTCTACTACTTCATGAACACCGAGACGTTCGAGCAGATCCCGGTCTCAGCAGACAAGGTGGGGGACGCGGCGAAGTTCCTGAAGGAGAACGACACCTGCGAGGTGGTGCTGTACGGGGATGAGGTCATCGGGATTGAGCTGCCGATTACGGTCGAGCTGACCGTGACGCAGACGGAGCCGGGCTTCAAGGGGGACACCGCCACGGGCGGGACCAAGCCGGCGACGCTCGAGACGGGGCTGGTGATCCAGGTGCCGCTGTTCATCGAGGAAGGGACGAAGATCCGGGTGAACACGGAAACGGGCACGTACATCGAGCGCGTGCAGTAGCGATGGGGGCAGCGGGCGAGCGCCTCGAACCGCAGGTGCTGCCGGTTTCGGCGGTGGTCTATCTGCTGCGGGAATTCCTCGAAGCGAACGAGCTGTTCAGCGACATCTGGCTGACCGGTGAAGTTTCGAACTTCAAGCGGAGCACGCTGGGCCACCGCTACTTCACGCTCCAGGACGAGAAGGCTTCGCTGCGGGTGGTGATGTTCCGCGACCGGATGCCGGGGATGCAGCTGAAGGACGGCGAGCGGGTCATTGCGCACGGCCGGATCACGGTGTACGTGCAGCGCGGCGAGGTCCAGCTGGACTGCGATTTCGTCCGGCCTGAGGGCGTCGGGGTGATGGCGGCGAAGCTCGAAGAGCTGCGCCTTCGGCTGGAGGCGGAGGGGCTGTTCGACCCCTCGCGGAAGCGGCCGCTGCCGCGCTTCCCGATGCGCATCGGGCTGGTGACCTCGCCGGGGGGCGCGGCGCTGCACGACGTGCAGTTCGTGCTGCGCAAGCGCTGGCCGCTGGCGGAGCTGGTCTTCGCGCCGGCGATGGTGCAGGGTGAGCGGGCGGCAGCGCAGGTTGCGGCTGCCCTTCGGAGACTGGCGCAGGAGCCGGGACTGGACGTGATCCTGGTGACCCGCGGCGGGGGCGCCTCGGAAGACCTGCACGCCTTCAACGATGAACGCGTTGCGCGGGCGATCTACGCCTCGCCGGTGCCGGTCGTCACGGGGGTCGGGCACGAGACGGACGTGACGATCGCGGACCTCGTGGCAGACGTGCGGGCGGCCACACCGAGCGCTGCCGCGGAACGGGCCACACCGGACCTCGCGGCGGTGCGGCGCAACCTCGAGATGCTGGACCGGGCGATGCTCTCCGCGGTGCGGGGAACGATCGGCGGGCTGGCGTGGGACCTCGACGTGGCCGTGGGTCGGCTGGAGCGGGGCGCGCCACCGGTGCGGGAGCTTTCGGAGGCGGTCGCGCGGCTGGCGCGGGGAATGGGCGAAGCCGCTGGCCGGGCGTGCGCGGCCGAGCGTGCGCGGTTTGCTGCGCTCGAGGCGCGCCTGGGGGCGCTCGACCCGATGGCCACGTTACGGCGGGGATTCGCCATCGTCCAGAAGGAGGAGGGCCACCGGCCGGTGGTCTCGAGCGTGCGGTCGGTGCGGCCCGGTGACCGCCTGAGCATCGCGGTCTCGGACGGGGCATTCTGGACTGAGGTGCGCTGATGGCAGACGAGCCGACGTTCGAAGCGTTGTATGCCGAGCTGGAGGCGCGTGCCCGCCGGCTGGAGCAGGGGAACCTTTCGCTGGAGGACTCCCTCCGCCTGTACGAAGAGGGCGCGGCGCTGGTCGAACGGCTCCGGGACCTGCTCGAGCGGGCCGAGCTGCGGGTGCGGACGGTGCAGGAGCGGCTGCATGCCGAGGCGCCCGAACTCGAGGAGGCAGCAGAGCCGTACGACGACGGGGAGTTCGAGGATGGGTGAGGACCGGCTGCGGGTCGCGTGGCTCACCACCGGCCGGGGGCCGGGATCGTACGGGGCGCTCGAGTATGTCCTGGACGCAATCGACCGGGGACTGCAGGTGGAGCTGGCGGTCGTGTTCGTCAACCGCGAGCGCGGCGAGGCGGAGCCTACGGACCGCCTGATTGCGATGGCCGAGGACCGGGGCGTGCCGGTAGAGCTGCTCTCGTCGGTGCGGTTCCGTAAGGCCATGGGCGGGAAGGTGGGGCGCCCGGGCGAGCCGCTCCAGCCGTGGCGGTACGCGTTCGATGCCGAGGTGGCGAAGCGGCTGGGGCAGTACGGGTTCGAGCTGGGGGTGATGTTCGGCTACATGCTGATTGCCACCGAGGAGCTGTTCGGGCGGTTCCGGCTGCTGAACGACCACCCGGCGCTCCCGGATGGGCCGGTGGGCACGTACCAGGAAGTGATCGCCGAGCTGATTCGCACGGGGGCGCCGGAATCGGGCTGCATGATGAACGTCGTCACGGGGGAAGTGGACCGGGGTCCGGTGGTGAGCTTCTGCCGCTACGCGACGCGGGATTCGGCCAACGCGGCGCTCTGGGCGGAGCTTCCGCCCGCGCGGGCACAGGCCATGTCGACCGCGGAACTGGAGGGGACCGCGCTGTTCGCGGACCTGCGGGCGCGCGGGGTGGCGCGGGAGCGTCCGCTGGTGACCGAGACGCTGCGGGCGATCGCCGAGGGGCAGCTGACGGTGCCTCCCCCGGAGCCGGTCGACCTGACGGAAGCGGTTGAGGCGGCGGTGCGCGGGGCGGCCGTATAATGCCGGGCATGACTTCGACGGCGATGGCCTGCCCGGATTGCGGCACACCCTGCGAGGCAACGGACAACTACTGCCGCCAGTGCGGCATGTTCCTTGCGGCCGGGCGGGAACTGGCCGTGGCCCCGGCTAAACCGGCACTGCCGGCGCGGTACGAGCGGCAGCGGGCGACGCTTCCGGCCCCGGTGAAGAAGGCCGTCACGGCGGTGGCGATCGGGACCGCGCTGCAGGTCGGGATGAGCCTGACGGGGAAGTACCTGGCGCGGCAGGCGGCGCGGGGGGCGGTCGAGGCGGTTCGGGCGCGGCCGAGGCCGAAGCGGCAGGAGCGCGGCGAGCGCGAGACAGCCGAGGCAGCGACGCCAGCGGTGAAGCCGGCGAACGACCCGTACGATGGGGCGGCGGCGGTCAGCGAGACGGTGGTGATCCGGCGGGTGTGGATTCGGCGCGGCTAGGTGTGCTCAGCGCGCGGCGAATTCGCGGCGGAGCGCGACGACGGCTTCGCGGACGCGGTTCGGCGCGGTGCCGCCCGGCACGTCGCGGGAGGCAATCGATGAATCGACCGTGATCTCCAGCACGTCGGGTTCGAAGAGGGGGCTGGCCTCGCGGTAGGCCTCGAAGGGGAGCTCGTTCAGCTCGCAGCGGCGTGATTCGGCCAGGCGAACGAGCCCGCCGACCACCGCGTGGGCCTGGCGGAACGGCATGCCCTTGCGCACGAGGTAGTCGGCGATGTCGGTGGCGAGGGCGTAGCCCTGGCCGGCGGCCTCGCGCATGCGCTCGAGGTTGAATTCGAGCGCCGGCAGCATGGCCGCAAAGATGCGGAGCGAAGGGATGAGCGTGTTGCCAGCGGCGAGGTACGCGGTCTTGTCTTCCTGGAGGTCGCGATTGTAGGCGAGCGGGAGGCCCTTGAGGCTGGTGAGGATTGCGACGAGCTCGGCGATCAGCCGGCCGGCGCGACCGCGGGCGAGCTCCGCCACGTCGGCGTTCTTCTTCTGCGGCATGATGCTGGAGCCGGTCGCGAAGGCATCGGGGAGGCGGACGAAGGCGTACTCGCTGCTGGCCCAGAGGATGATCTCCTCGGCGAGGCGGGAGAGGTGGACGCCCGTCATGGCCGCGGCGAAGCAGAACTCAGCGACGAAATCGCGGTCGGCGGTGGCATCGATGCTGTTGCGGGAGATGGCTTCGAAGCCGAGTTCGCGGGCGACGAACTCGCGGTCGAGGGGGTAGGGCGCGCCGGCGAGGGCGCCGGACCCGAGCGGCATGACGTTGACCCGGCGGCGGGCATCGAGGAAGCGGTCGCGGTCGCGGAGGAGCATCTCGCCGTACGCGAGGAGGTGGTGGCCAAGGGTAATGGGCTGCGCGCGCTGGACGTGGGTGTAGCCCGGCATGGGGTCGGCGGCGTGGCGCTCGGCGAGGTCGCAGATGACCGTCAGGAGCTCGCGGAGCCCGGCGACGGCGTCGTCGCAGAGGGCGCGGACGGCCATGCGGTTGACCAGCGCGACCTGGTCGTTGCGGGAGCGAGCGGTATGGAGCCGGCCGGCGGGCTCGCCGATGAGGGCGTGGAGGTTCGCCTCGATGTGGGTGTGGATGTCTTCGAGTTCGGGCTGCCACGGGACCTGGCCGGCGCGGAAGCGTTCGCGGAGCTGTTCGAGCCCGGCAACGATGGCGTCGGCATCGCCTGCGGGGATGATGCCCTGGCGCCCGAGCATGCGGGCATGGGCGATGGAGCCGGCGATATCGAACTCCCAGAGGTCGCGGTCCATGCCGGCGGTGTAATCGCGGGTGAGTTCGTGCATGGGGGCTTCGAAGCGGCCGCCCCAGGTGCGCTGTTCACTGGACATGGGCGACTCCTGCGAGGGGGGACCATGCGAGCAGCTCGCTGACGGTCTCGAAGGTGAAGTCGGGGATGACGCCCTCGGCGTCGGGGCGGGAGCGCTTCCAGGCGGCGCGCATACCGAGGGCCTGGGCGCCGGCGATGTCCTCCGCGAGCGAGTTGCCGACCATCACCGCCTCGGCGGGTTCGATGGCGAGCGCATCGAGCGCTGCCCGGAAGAGGGCCGGGTGCGGCTTGAGGTAGCCAACTTCGACCGACACGGCGACGGCATCCCAGCCGACATCGAGGCCGGCAGCGGCGAGGTCGTCGCGGAAGCGGTCACCGCCGAAGGCCCGGTTGGTGACCACGGCGAGGCGGAAGCCGCGCTGGCGGAGGGCGAGCAGGGTCGGGCGGGCATCGGGATAGGCGGTCTTGCCGCCTTCGACCCCGGAGACGTAGATGGCCTCGAGGAATTGCCCCGCGGCCTTTGGCGGCAGGCGGACGCCGAGTTCAGCTGCGGCCCGCGCGGCGACGGCGGCGTAATCGGGTTCGATGAGGGTGGTCGCTCGGGCGCGGCGCATGGCGTCCTCCATCGCATCCCAGCAGGCGCGGGCGAGCGCGGCCGGGTCGGGGCATTCGATACCGGCATCCGCGAGAAAG
Organism: Tepidiforma sp.; assembly: GCF_034433535.1. Classification (GTDB taxonomy): domain Bacteria; phylum Chloroflexota; class Dehalococcoidia; order Tepidiformales; family Tepidiformaceae; genus Tepidiforma. Next base: position 19,008 of record NZ_DAOUAO010000206.1, on the reverse strand, counting down.
GCGCGGGCGCGCTCGGCGGCGAGGCGGCGAAACTCCGCCGGCGGCGGGGCGGCGGCGGCATGCCAGAGGGTATCGCCGACATCGAAGAGGACCGCGCGGACCGGGAGCGAGCGGGACGTATCGGAGTGGGCCACCTCCGGAATCTTCGCAGAGGGCGGGACAAGGGGCACGGCGCTGTTCGCATGTTGTTTACGGACAGGGTGCAGGCGAGGCATAGAATGGGGGGATGCGATTGCACGCTGCGAGGACCCTGATCGTCGAACCGGTGCTGCCCGAGCCGCTGCGCGCGCTTGAGCGCCTGGCGAGGAACCTCTTCTGGACGTGGAATACCGACGCCGCTGCGCTCTTCGAGCGCATCGACCGCGAGCTGTGGGCCGAGACCGGCCACAACCCGGTGCGACTGCTGCAGCTGGCGGGGTCGGAACGGCTGCATGCGCTGGCAGAGGACGACGGCTTCCTGGCGCATCTCGGGAGGGTTGCGGAGGCGCTCGACGCGTACCTGGCGCGGAAGCCGCTGCTGACGGTCGAGGGGCTTGGACCGGGGGACGTGATCGCCTATTTCTCGCTGGAGTTCGCGCTGACGGAGTGCTTGCCGAACTACTCGGGCGGCCTGGGGGTGCTGGCCGGCGACCACCTGAAATCGGCCAGCGACCTGGGGCTGCCGCTGGTTGGGGTGGGGCTCTTCTACCGACAGGGGTACTTCCGGCAGGAGATTTCAGTCGATGGGTGGCAGCAGGAGGTGTACCTCGACCTCGACCCGGCGACGCTGCCGCTGACGCACGTGGTCGACAGCGTGGGGCAGCCGATAGAAGTGGCCATCCCGCTGGACGGCCGTGACGTTTGGGCACAGGCATGGCGGGCAGATGTCGGCAAGACGCCGCTGTACCTGCTTTCGACCGACATCCCCCGGAACGCTCCGCACGACCGGGAGATTACGGCGCGCCTGTATGGCGGGGACAACGAGACGCGGATTCAGCAGGAGCTGGTGCTGGGGGTTGGAGGGGTCCGGCTGCTGCAGGCGCTGGGGATTGAGCCGGCGGTGTGCCACATGAACGAGGGCCACTCGGCGCTACTGGGGATGGAGCGCATTCGGGTGGCGATGGAGCGGTACGGCGTGACGTTCGGGGAGGCGCGGCTGCCGGTGACCGGTGCGACGGTATTCACCACGCACACGGCGGTAGCGGCCGGGATCGACCTGTTTCACCCCGACCTGGTGCGGCGGTACCTGGGCCAGTACGCGGCGCAGATGGGGCTGGACGACCACGCGTTTCTTGGGCTTGGGCGAACGAGGCCGGCCGACGACGGGGAGCCGTTCTCGATGGCGGTGCTGGGGCTGAACCTGAGCGGCTACCGGAACGGGGTTTCGAAGCTGCACCGCGGGGTTTCGCGCCGCCTGTGGGAATCGGCGTGGCCGAATCTCCCGCTCGACCAGGTCCCGATCGACGCGGTGACCAACGGGGTCCACCTGCCGACATGGGTTTCGCACGAGATGGGCGAACTGTTCGACCGATATGTGGGACCGGGGTGGCGGGACGACCCGGTGCACGCGGAATGGGACAGGGTTCACGAGATCCCGGATGAGGAGCTCTGGCGCGTGCACGAGCGGCAGCGTTCGCAGCTCGTCCTCCGGGCGCGGCAGCAGCACACGGATGACATGCTGCGGCGCGGCCTTTCGCCGACGGATGGCGAGCGCGGCCAGGTGCTCGACCCGGGGGCGCTGACCATCGGGTTCGCGCGGAGGTTCGCCGGGTACAAACGGGCGACGCTCCTCTTCCGTGACCCGGCGCGGCTGGCGGCGATTCTGAACAACCCGGAGCGGCCGGTGCAAGTGCTGTTTTCGGGCAAGGCGCATCCGCGGGACGACGGGGCAAAGGCGCTGATCCGCGAAGTGGTGCAGATGAGCCGCTCGCCGGAGTTCCGCGGGAAGCTGATTCTGCTGGAACGCTACGACGTGGAGCTGGCCCGGGCGCTGGTTACGGGTGCCGACGTGTGGCTGAATACGCCGCTACGGCCGCTGGAGGCGAGCGGGACGAGCGGGATGAAGGCGTGCGCCAACGGCGGACTGCACATGAGCGTGCTGGATGGCTGGTGGTGGGAGGCATATCGGCCGGGGCTCGGCTGGGCCGTGGGGAGGAACCGGCTCGAGGATGACCCGGAAGCGCAGGATGCCTTCGATGCCGAGTCGATCTACAGCCTTCTGGAGAACGAGGTCGTGCCCCTCTTCTACGACCGGGACGCGGACGGCATCCCGCGGGAGTGGGTGCGCCGGATGAAGGGCTCGATCGCGGCGTTCGCGCCGTATTTCAATACAAGCCGAATGGTGGCGGACTATGCAGCGCGCGCCTACGGGCAGGCGGCTGCGGCATGGCATGGACTCCAGTCGGAGAACCTGGCGCCCGCGCGGGAACTGGCGGCGTGGCTCGAACGGGTGCGGGCGCACTGGGGCGGCGTGAAGGTGTGCGCAGTGGAGGACGATGGCACGGAGCGGCGGAAGGCCGGGGAGCGGGTGGGTGTCGAAGCGCTGGTCCATCCCGGGGTGCTGCAACCACAGGAGCTTGCGGTCAGCGTCGTGTTCGGCGAAGCCTCGCCGGCCGGGGAGCTGAGCATCGAGCATGAGGCCCCCATGGCATTCGTCGAGCAGCACGAGGACGGCGTGTGCCGCTACCGCGGTGTGTTCGCACCAGAGGGCGGGGGCCGGGTTGGGTATGCGATTCGGGTTGCGCCGTTCCACCCGAAACTCCCCAGTGTGATTACCACAGGGCTGGCGCTCTGGGCGTGAGGAATGCCGGGATGACGTACTGGTCGCTGCTGCTGCACTTCTATCAGCCGCCCACCCAGACGCACGACGTGCTCGTGAAGGTGACGGAGGAATCGTACCGCCCGCTTATCCGGGTGCTGCGCGCACATGAGAACGCGCGGGTGGCGGTCAACCTGCAGGGGGTGCTGACGGACCTCCTGCTCGAGCACGGGCTGCGTGATGTCGTGGATGGGCTGCGGGAACTGGCGGAACTGGGCCGGGTGGAGTTTGTAGGCAGCGCGAAGTATCACCCGATCCTGCCGCTCATCCCGGAAGGCGAGCGGAAGCGCCAAATTTCCGAGCAGGCGAAGACGAACCGTTCGGCGCTGGGGCGCGCGTGGAACCCGCGGGGATTCTTCCCGCCCGAGATGTGCTTCAGCATGGAGATCGGTGCGTCGGTCCACGCCGCGGGGCACGAGTGGCTCATCGTTAGCGGCGTGGCCTGCCCGGTGGAGTGGCCGGTGAACGTAGTCTGCCGCGTGCCGGTGAACGGGGCGCAATTGCGCGTGCTGTTCCGGGATGACATCCGCAGCAACCGGATTTCGTTCCGGGAAACCAACCCCGAGGCGTTCGTGGAGGACGTCGCCCGGGTTGGCGGTGACGCTGAGGCGTACGTGGTGACGGCGATGGATGCCGAGACCTATGGGCATCACATCAAGGACTGGGAGACGGAGTTTCTCGGCGCGACGCTGGCGCTGCTTGATGCGGAGGCGGCGTCGGGCAAGCCCCGGGTGGAGATGGTCTTCCCCAGCGAGCTGCTCGAGCTTTTCCCCGACGGGCCGGTGGTGGAGCCGTACGCTTCGAGCTGGAGCACGAGCCGGGACGACCTGGCGGCGCACAACCCGTTTCCGCTCTGGAAGGCGCCGGGCAACCGGGTCCACGAGCTCCAGTGGGAGTATGTTGAGCACTGCCTGGACCTGGTTGCGGTTGCGCGTCGGTATGCGACGACCCCCGAGGCGAAGAGCTTTGCGGTGAATGCCTACGAGCGGCTCGGGCCGGCGCTCCACAGCTGCCAGTTCTGGTGGGCGAGCCGGAGACCGATGTGGAGCCTGCCCATGATCTACCGGGGGTTCCTGCTGTTGAACCAGGTGGCCTTCTACGCGGCCCACGCCATTGCCGTCGGTGATGCATCGGAGCCGGTGAAGCGCGAGGCGCGCTGGCGGCTGGCCGCGGCCAACGAAGTTCGGCTGGAGCTGGAGCGGGAGCTCATCGGGAGCCGGGCGCCGTGAAGATCCTGTTCGCCTCGGCCGAAGTCGACCCGTTCGCGAAGGTGGGCGGGCTGGCGGACGTAGCGGCTTCGCTGCCGCAGCGCCTCCGGGAGATCGGTCATGACGTCCACGTGGTGACGCCGTGCCACGCCTCGGCGAAGGCGGCGCACGCGGCATCGCGCTCGCACCGGCTGCTGAACGTCCCGTTGCCGCGGCTGCCGCGGGAGGTGGACATCGCCACCGTGGAAGGGGCCGGGGGAGTAACGGTGGAGCTGGTGGCGGACGGTCATTACTTCGGGCGGGAGAATGTCTACGGAGAGCCGGACGACCTGCTTCGCTACCAGTTCTTTTGCCGGGCGATCATCGAGATGCTGCGCGAGGACGAGTGGGTGCCGGACATCCTGCACCTGAATGACTGGCACACCGCTCCGCTGGCGTTCGCGCTGCGCAACCTTGCGTGGTCGAACCCGCGGCTGCGCGGGGTGGCGAGCGTGTTCACGATCCACAACCTGCGCTACCGCGGGCCAGACGAGCTCAACGATTTCCTGGCCCAGGCCATCTACTACGCGGACGTCGTGACGACGGTGAGCCCAACGTACGCAAAGGAGATCCTGACGCGGGAGTACGGCGAGGGGCTCGAAGCGCTGCTGGGGCTCCGGGGGGAAACGCTGAAGGGCATCCTGAATGGGCTGAACTACGACCTGTTCAACCCCCGGACCGACCCCCACCTGCGACACAACTACGACCTGGCGACCGTGGAAGAGCGGGCCGTGAACCGCGATGCCCTGCGGGAGGAGCTCGGACTGCCGGAGCTGCCGGGCCCGATCGCGGCGATGGTGACCCGCCTGACGGAGCAGAAGGGGGTCGACCTGGCCATCCAGGTGGTGCCGGAGATGGTGCTGGCGGGCGGCCAGCTGGTGGTCCTTGGCGACGGAGACGCCTGGCTGAAGGACGAGCTTCGGCGATTGGAGCAGGAACACCCGGACCACGTGCGGCTGGCGCCGCGTTACGACCCGGGGCTGGCGCAGCGCATCTATGCCGGGTGCGACCTCTTCCTGATGCCCTCGCGCTACGAGCCGTGCGGGCTGGGGCAGCTGATCGCGATGCGGTACGGGGCGGTGCCGATCGGGCGGCGAACGGGCGGGCTGGTGGACACGATCCTCGATATCGACGAGCACCCCGAGACCGGGACCGGGTTCCTGTTCGACGAGTTCAGCCCGTTCGCGCTGGCCTCGGCCTACGAGCGAGCGGTGCGGGCGTTCCGCGACCCAGACCTCTGGCTGCGGCTGCAGCGGAACGGGATGAGCCGGGACTATTCGTGGCGGGCTTCGGCGACGTACTACGTGGAGGCGTACACGAGCGCCCTGCGGGCGCGGGGGATTGTGCCGCTGGAATGAGCTCTGCCGGACGGGCAGGTTGACTGCTATGCTGCGCGGCATGGCGGCTGCACGGCGGATGCTGGTGGTCGGTGCCGGGACAATGGGCGGGATGTACGCCCGGATGGTGGCCGCGGGCCGCGTCCCGGGCGCGGAGCTGGCCGGTGTGGTGGATATCGACGGGGCCCGGGCGCTGGAACTGGCGAACGCCACCGGGTGCCGGGCGTTCGGGGACATCGAGACCGCGGTGCGGGAGCTCCGGCCGGATTTTGCGTACGTGGCCACGCCCGATGGGCTGCACCGGGCGCCGGTGGAGTCACTGGCGGGGCTCGGCGTGGCGATCCTCGTGGAGAAGCCGCTCGCGACGACCAACGAGGATGCGGCGGCGATGCTGGAGGCGGTGCGGCGCGCGGGGGTCCACGCGGAGGTGAACTACACCTATCGCTGGTTCCCGCCGCTCGCGGAAGCGATGCGGACCGTGGACAGCGGCGAGCTCGGCGAACTGCGGACGTTCAACGCCTACCTGAACTACCCGGTCGCCTCGCCGCGCGAGCGGCTGCACTGGAGCGGCGGGACGACCCCGGCGTGGTTCCTGATGTCGCACCTGCTGGATCTGGTGCTTTGGCTGGGCAGGAAGCGGGCGATGACGGTTTATGCCTCGGGCGGGCGCGGGGAACTGGCGGGGCATGGCATCGAGACATACGACTGGGTGCACGCGGTGGTGCGGTACGCCGACGGCGCTGACGGGGTCTTCGAGGCGTGCTGGATTCTGCCCGATTCGTGGCCGGCGCCGGCGGAGTTTCGGCTGAAGGCGATCGGGACGCAGGGCGTGCTGGAGGTGGACGGCACTGCGCAGGGGCTGATGGTCGCCGGGGAGCGGGTCCGCCTCCCGGGCGCGCTGCAGTGGGCGCCGGCGCGGCTCCAGGCGTTCCTGCGTGGCATGGCCGGCGAGGGACGGCCGGGGGTTTCGTTCGAGGACGGCGCTGAGGTGACGCGGGTGCTGGTAGCGCTGCACCGGAGCCTGGAGCACGGCACGGTGGAGCGGCTGTGAGCGGGCGGGGAGCTGTGCGGATTCACATTGCCGGGCTGGGGCCCGGGCATCCCGGTTTGCTGACCGTCGAGGTGCGTGAGCTGCTGGCCTCCGGGCTGCCGGTCATCCTGCGGACGCGGCACCACCCGACGGTGGAGGACCTTGCCTTCGGGGGCACGGTTTCGGACTGCGACGACCTGTACGCCGGGGCCCGGGACTTCGAGGCAGCCTACCGGGCCGCGGCGGAGCGGGTCGTCGCGGCGGCCCGGCAGGGCGAGATGATCTATGCGGTGCCGGGCCACCCGCTGGTGGCAGAGCGGAGCGTGCAGGAGGTGCTGGCCCGGGCAAGGGATGAAGGCCTGCCGGCCACGGTGTACCCGGGGGTGAGCTTCGTCGACGCGGCGCTGGCGGCGCTGGGGGTGGACGGGGGCACCCTGCAGGTGTGCGATGCGCTCGACCTGCGGGTGGATACGTGGCGGCCGGCGCTCATCGGGCAGGTGTACGGGCGGGAGGTGGCGGCGGAGGTGAAGCTGAAGCTGCTCGCGTGGTACCCCGGGGAGCACCGGGTGGTGGTGCTGGCGGGGCTGGGGACCGCCGGGGAGCGGCTGGCGGAGGTGCCGCTGGCGGAGCTCGACCACCGGCCGTTTGGGTACCTCGATGCGGTGTTTGTCCCGCCGCTTGGTCCGGTCGGGGACGTCCGGCGGTTCGATGGGCTGGACTATGTGGTGCGCCGGCTGAATGGCCCCGGCGGCTGCCCCTGGGACCGGGAGCAGACCCACGCGTCGCTACGGCCGCACCTGCTCGAGGAGGCGTATGAGGCGCTGGAGGCGATCGACCGCGGGGATGCGGTCGCGCTGGAGGAGGAGCTGGGGGACCTGCTGCTGCAGGTGCTGATGCACGCCGCGGTGGCGGAGCGGGACGAGGAGTTCGAGCTTGCCGACGTCATCGAGCACATCGCGCGGAAGCTGATTCGGCGGCACCCGCACGTCTTCGGGGACGCAACGGCCAGCTCGGCCGAGGAGGTCTACCGCAACTGGGAGGCGCTGAAGCAGGCGGAGAAGCCGCGGGAGTCGATCCTGGATGGCGTGCCGCGGACGCTGCCGGCGCTGGCGGCCTCGCAGGCGATCCAGGGGCGCGCGCGGCGTGTCGGGTTCGACTGGCCGGACGTCGGAGGGCCGCTGGAGAAGCTCGCGGAAGAACTTGCGGAGCTGGCGCGAGCCGGGGACGGCGCGGGCAAGGAAGAGGAGTTCGGCGACATCCTGTTCACCGTGGTGAACGTGGCGGACCGGCTCGGGATTGATGCCGAGCAGGCGCTGCGTTCGGCGAACGAGAAGTTCCGGCGGCGGTTCGGCGGCATCGAGCGGCTGGCGCGGGAACGGGGAGTGGACCTGCGCGAGCTCGACCTGGCCGGGCTCGACCGCCTGTGGGAGGAGGTGAAGGGGCTGGAGGGAGGCGTTGAGACGGCGCAGGAAGGCGCGTAGGCTAGTGTGTTGCAATCTGCAACGGACGAAGGAGGCAGGTCATGACGCAGGCAAAGGAGTCGGTGATCACCTACGAGCGGTTCAAGGGAGGGAAGACGTTCCAGGAGTACCTGGATTCGGGCATTCGCAACCGCGAACTGTTCGTGGAGAACTACGAGGGCACGAAACTGACGCCCGAGCAGGAGGCAGCGCTCAAGGAGCTGGCTTCGCGGCCGAACGGTCCGCACCACATCGTCGTGATCGGCGAGGACTGGTGCCCGGACGTGTACCGCGGCACGGGCGTCGCGCAGCGCATGGCCGAGGTGATGGGCGCCGAGCTGCGCTTTTTCGAGCGGGACCAGAACAAGGACATGATGGCCGAGTACCTGAAGGACGGGGAGTTCGAATCGATCCCGGTGTTCATCTTCTACGACCGCGACCACCGGGAGATTGCGCACTTCATCGAGCGGCCGAAGCTGGCGAACGAGCAGATCCACCTGACGCGGGATGTCATCGGCGACACCTCGCCGGAGGGCATTGCCCGCCAGCTGGGCCACGAGCCCTCGGAGGAGGAGATCAAGGCGGCCCGAGCGGCAGCCCGCGAGCGCTACCTGGCCTGGCAGAAGGGCGAGATCTGGGCGGGCTGGCGCGTGGCGACCGTCGACGAGTGCATCGAGCTGCTGCGTTCGAAGCTGGGCGGCTGAGCAAGGAGCCTGCGGGGGCCGGCTGCAGCCGGCCCCCGCAGCCGTGAGCGGATGAGCGCGGAGCTGGCGGGCGTGAATGAGCGGTCGGGGCGGGGCGCGCTGGCGCAGGCGGCAGTTGCCGGGCTTGTGCTGGCGATCCTGTTCGCCGGCTACCTGGCCGCGATGCGGGCGACCGTTGATGTTTCGGCGGTGACGAGCGACCAGGACGCAGATACGCGCGACCGGGTCTATCTGCTGGTGCATGGGGGCATGCTCGGGCTGTCAGCCATCTCGGGGTTCGCGACCGGGAAGTGGCTGGGCGGCTCGGGATTGGGCTATGCGGTGCTGTTCGTGCTGGTGATGGCGTTCGGGATGGTGGGCTTGCAGCTGGTGACCTTCGAGCTGGCCTGCCACGGCCACAACGGGCTGATTCGGCACTGGCACTGCTGAGGGCGGCAGCCGGGGGAAATGCGGGGTTCCCCGCTGGCCGGCGACCAGCCACGGGCCGAGACTTGAGGCAGGAGGTTGCCCGCTGGAGCCGGCCGGAGTAGGTTTCGCGCTAACCTGCCGGTCGGTACGTCGGCGGGTGGAGGAGGGAGGCCGTGAACGTCGCGGCACAGGCATGGGTCGGTGACCCGTTCGCAGAGGATCCTTCGCTGCAGCCTGCGCCCACGCCGATCTGGCGGGAGGCGCTGGTGGGGCTGGAGTGGCTGGCCCTGCGTGCCTCGCCGGTGTACTGGGGATTCGGGGTGCCGCGGGGGCGCGGTGAGCCGGTGGTAGTGGTGCCCGGGTTCCTCGCAAGCGACCTTTCGCTGGTGGAGCTGTACTGGTGGCTGGGGCGCATCGGCTACCGGCCGTATTTTTCGAACATCGGGCGGAATGCGGATTGCCCCGATTATGTCGCGCGAAAGTTGCTGGAAACCGTGCGCCGGGCACGGCAGGAGACGGGACAGCGGGTGCGGCTTGTGGGGCACAGCCTAGGCGGGATGCTGAGCCGGAGCGTGGCGCTGGACCACCCGGACGAGGTGGCGATGGTGATCACGCTCGGGTCGCCGTTCCGGGATGCCGTGCGGGCGCACCCGGCGCTGATTTCAGCTGCGGCGCTGCTGCGCGAGCGTTCGGGGTCGCTGGTGGCGCCGAATGTCGGGCCGGCGTGCTTCAGCGGGCACTGCACGTGCGGGTTCGTCCGCAACATGCTGGCGCCGGGGCGCTGGGAAGTTGCGCGCGTGGCGGTGTACTCGCGGCGCGATGGGGTGGTGGACTGGCAGAGCTGCGTGGAGGAGGACCCGGCGCTGAACGTGGAGGTGCACTGCAGCCACCTGGGCATGGTGGTCCACCCCCAGGTGTACCGGGTGGTGGCGGAGCGGCTGCGCGAGGCATCCGCGGAGTAGCCAACGACGGAACGACCACGGCCCGCCTCACCGGCGGGCCGTCGGCTATGCGTCGCCTGGGGGCGATGGGATGTCAGTTGCTGGTCGAGGCGGCAGCGGGCTTGAAGGCCTCGAAGCCCTTCTTGAGCATCTCAGCGAACGGGTTGAGGGTCATCCACTGGCGAGCGAGCTCGGCGGAGTTCGCGGCGAACTCGCGGTTAGCCTCGAGGAGGCGCTGGATGAGCTCACGGGTGTCGGCGCCGGAGGCGAGGGCTTCCTGCAGGGCGGCCTGGGCGAAGGACAGGGCGCGGCCCTGGGCAGCGGTCGTTGCCTCGAAGAGGGCGGCAGAGATGGCGGGGAGGTCGGCCGGCTGGGCGGCGAGCTTCTTGCCGAGCTCGAGGGCCTGGCGCTGCCCGGCGACGACGTCGCTGGCGAACTGGCGAGCGACGTTGAGGTTGTGGGCGGAGGCTTTTTCGAGGGCTTCGACAAGGATGTCGTAGTTGGCGATGAGGGTGTCGTAGTACTTCTGGAGGGATTCGGTTGCGGCCACGGGCGGGCTCCTTTCGGTGTGTCGCTAGATGCAAAGTACAGATAGCTGCATCGGTTGTCAACATCCTGCGGGTAGGTGCATACTGCAGCTAGCGATGGGAACGAAGAAACGCACCGAACGGACCAACCAGACCACGCCGGAGACGGCGACGCACGCAAACGGCAGCACGAACGGCGCCGCGAACGGAGCAGGAAGCGAGGAGGAGCCGATCCCGCGGCCGCGGCTGCACGGGGAGCTGCTTTCGACCAGCCTGCTGGCCTTCCTGCGCGGCTGGAACGCCTACGGCTACGAGCTGACGCAGAAGCTGGCGGCGGCCGGGCTGCCGCAGTCGGACAGCGGCACGGTGTACCGAACGCTGCGGCAGCTGGAGCGTGCCGGGCTGGTTTCGTCGTTCTGGGATACCTCGGAGAGCGGACCGGCGCGGCGGATGTACAGCCTGACGCAGGCCGGGGAAGCGTTCCTGGCCGGGTGGATCGATGTCCTGCAGAACTACCAGCGCATCCTGCAGCGCGCGGCCGAGGGGCTGCGGCCTTACCTGGGTGAGAGGGAGCGGGACGACGACGGAGACGACGCGGGTGCCGGGCCGAAGCCGGCGGACTCGCGTGCAGGAGGATGATCGAGATGGCCGAGAAGACTGCGGACCCGTTCGCGATGTGGCGCGAGTTCGTGGCGCAATCGGAGCGCCAGTGGAACGCCTTCCTCAACGAGGCGATGGCGACGGAGCAGTTCAGCCAGGCGATGGGCCGCATGATGGATTTCTATGTGAATCTGCAGAAGGGGATGAACGAGGTGATGGGGCGGTATCTGCAGTTCGCGAATTTGCCCAGCCGGCAGGAGGTGCTGGCCCTCGGCGAGCGGCTCGGAGCCATCGAGGATCGCCTGGTGCGGATGGAGCGCCTGCTGGCCGGGCTGCCCGGCGGCGAGGCCGGGGAGGGACCGGCTGAGGCGCCAGCGAAGGCAAAGCGGCCGGCGCGGACGAAGCGCCCGCCGTCGAAGGATTCCTAGGCGCCCTCGACAGTGTTGTTCGCTGTTTTTCATACGAATTACGCGGGAATGTCGTAGCAGGGCGGGGCACGGCGGCGGTAGACTGCGCTCCACTCCGGGGGATCGCCCCGATGGAGGCGCAGGATGACGGCTTCGAGGGAAGAGGTTTCGATCGAGGCCCGGGTCCGCGAGGAGATTGAGCGGGCGATTCGGCGCGGGATCAAGGGGCTGGAGTACATCGCGACCGGCGACCCGGCGGTCGGGCAGACCCCGAAAGATGTGATCCACCGGCGGGGCACCCTGCAGCTGTACCACTACCACCCGAAATCGGACGAGGTGTACCGGGTGCCGGTGCTGCTGGTGATGTCGCTGGTGAGCAAGCCGTATATCCTGGACCTGGCGCCCGGCCAGAGCCTGGTCGAGTTCCTGCTGGAGCGGGGCTTCGACGTCTACATGATTGACTGGGGCGTGCCCCGGCCGGAGGATGCGCGGCTGCGGCTGGAGGATTATGTCCTCGATTTCATTCCCGACTGCGTGGAGCGGGTGCTGGAGGATTGCGGGGAGGAGGAAATCTCGCTGGTTGGCTACTGCATGGGCGGCCAGCTTTCGTGCATGTACGCGGCGCTGCACCCGGATGGGCCGTTGCGCAACCTGGCCTGCTTCACCACACCGGTCGATGCAGAGGGGATGGTGCTGTTCCGGCGCTGGCTCGACCCGCGCCATTTCGACGTCGACCGGGTAGTGGACACGCTGGGGAATGTGCCCCCGGAGCTGCTCTACGCGGCATTCGACATGCTCAAGCCGGCGGCGCGGGTGGCGAAGAACATCCAGCTCTGGGACAACCTGTGGAACGACGAGTTCGTCCGTTCGTATCGGCTGTTCGAGCGGTGGGCATCGGACCAGATCCCGTTCCCGGGGGAGTGCTTCCGGCAGGTCACGAAGCAGTTCATGTGGGAGAACCGGATGGTGCGGAACGAGCTGGAAGTGGGGGGTCGGAGGGTGGACCTGGGCGCGATCCGGGTGCCGTTCCTGCACGTGGTGGCGGAGCACGACCACATCGTGCCGTATGATTCGGCGAAGCCCCTGGTGCCGCTGGTTGGCAGCGAGGATAAGCGCGAGGTGATGCTCAAGGGCGGGCACGTCAGCCTCGTTGCCGGCGGCAACGCCAAGTATCGGCTGTGGCCGCAACTCGAATCCTGGCTCGCGGAGCGTTCGGTATGACGACGGAGATGACGGTTCGGAACTACCCTCGGACGGTGGAGCTCGGCGGGCAGCGGGTGACCCTGCGGCTGATGGGCGACGGGGACCGGGAGGCGGTGCTGGCGTTTGCGCGGGCCCTGCCGGGGCACGACCTGCTGTTCTTACGGCGCGATATCACGCGGCCCGAAGTGATCGATGCCTGGCTGAACCAGGCGCGCTCCGGCGAGGTGGTGACGGTGCTGGCGGAGGCCGATGGGCAGGTCGTGGGGTACGGGACGATTCACCGCAGCACGCTGCCCTGGACCGATCACGTGGCGGAGTTGCGGGTGATGGTGGCCGAGGGCATGCGCGGGCGAGGGCTGGGGAGGGTGCTCACCCAGGAGGCGTTCGCCAACGCCCTCGGGATGGGCATCGAAAAGATGGTTGCCCAGATGACGCTCGACCAGAAGGGGGCGATTGCGACCTTCGAGGGCCTGGGATTCCGGCCGGAGGCGCTGCTGCGCGACCAGGTGAAGGACCGGGAAGGGAAGAAGCACGACCTGCTGGTGCTGAGCCACGATGTCGCGCGGTTCGAAGCCACGCGGGCCGCCTTCGGTGTGGCCGAGGCGCTCGGCGGGTAGCCGGCGGTGCGGCTTACCGTTGCGGCGGTCGGCCGGCCGCTAAGCTCGAACATGTGAGGACGGTCGTGCAGGTCGCGGGTCCCGGGGCTGAAGACGCCGAAGTCCCATCATGGGAGCAGGTTCTGCTGGAGCTTGCGACCGTTGCTGGCCCGATGCTGCCGCGGGAAACCGGCGCGGAGCCGGCACCGGCGGAGCTGGCTGGTGCCTACGCCCGCTGCGAGGAAGTGACCCGAGAGCACAGCGCGACCTTCTTTGCGGCGACACGCTTGATGCCGCGAGAGCAGCGCCGCGCGGTGCGCGCGCTCTACGCGTTTTGCCGGGTGAGCGACGACATCGTGGACACCCCGGGGGAAGGGCGAGCGGAGCGGCTGGCGGCATGGCGGGCGGCCAATAGCTCTGGCGCGGACGGCGGCGACCGGGTGCTGGCGGCGTGGCACGACACGCGGACCCGGTTCGGTGTGCCGCCAGTCCTCGGGGAGCAGCTGCTGGACGCGCTGGAGGGCGACCTCGAGGGCCGGACCTTCGAACGGTGGAACGAGCTGACGCGCTACTGCTATGGGGTGGCCGCGACGGTGGGGCTGATGGCGATGCGGATTATCGGCGTGCGGGCTGCCGGGGCGGAGCCGTACGCGATCCGGCTTGGGGTCGCGATGCAGCTCACCAACATCCTGCGCGACGTGGGGGAGGACCGGGAGCAGGGGAGGCTGTACCTGCCGCTCGAAGACCTCGAACGGTTCGGGGTGACGCCCGGGCAGGTGATGGACGGCCGGGTCGACGACCGCTGGCGCGCGCTCATGGCCTTCGAGGTTGCGCGGGCGCGGGAGCTGTACCGGTCGGCGCGGCCGGGGGTTGGGATGCTGCGGCGGGAGGGGCGGCTGGCCGTGGCTGCGGCCCTCGAGCTGTACTCGCGCATCCTGGATGACATCGAGCGGGCGGGGTACGACGTGTTCAGCCGGCGGGCGCGGGTGCCGGGCTGGAAGCGGCTCGCGCTGCTGCCCGGGGTCGCCTGGACCGCCATGCGAGCGCGCGGGCCGGAGGGTGCCCGGGCGTGAGGCGGACGGTCGTCATCGGGAGCGGCTTCGGCGGACTCGCCGCGGGGGTTCGGCTGGCTGCGCGCGGGGATGAGGTCACGCTCGTCGAGAAGCAGCCACGTCTCGGCGGCCGGGCGGCCCCGGTGGAGATCGACGGCTTTCGATTCGATGGCGGGCCGACAGTCATCACCGCGCCGTTCCTGTTCGAAGAGCTGTTCGCGCTGGCGGGCAAGCGGCTGGAGGACGAGGTTCGGCTGCTCCCGGTTGAGCCGTTCTACCGGATTTTCGATGCGAAGGGGCGCTGGTTCGAATACAACGGGAACTTCGATGACGTCGCCGCGCAGATTGCGAAGTGGAACCCGGCGGACATCGACGGCTACCGGCGATTCCTCGAGGCGAGCCGGGCGATCTTCCAGAAGGGGTTCGTCGAACTGGCGGACGCGCCCTTCCTGCACGCGACGGACATGCTGCGGGTCGCGCCCGACCTGCTGCGGCTGAAGTCGTACCGGTCGGTGTACGGGTTCGTTTCGCAGTACATCGAGCACCCGTTCCTGCGGCGATGCTTCACCTTTCACCCGCTGCTCATCGGCGGGAACCCGTTCGTTGCGTCATCGATCTACGCGATGATCCACCACCTCGAGCGCGAGTGGGGGGTGTGGTACGCCGAGGGTGGGACCGGCGCGCTGGTGGAGGCACTGGCCCGGCTGCTCGAGGGGCTGGGAGGTTCGATTCGGACCGGCGCCGAGGTAACCCGCATCCGGGTGGAGGGGCGGAAGGCGGTGGGGGTCGAGCTCCGCGGCGGGGACGTGCTGCCCGCAGACCGGGTGGTGTGCAACGGAGATGTGCCACAGGCGTATCTCTCGCTGATCGACCGGGAGCACCGGAGCTGGCGGAACTCTGACGTGCGCTACCGCGAGCTGACGGCCTACAGCATGTCGCTGTTCGTGTTGTATTTCGGGACGAACCGGCTGTACCGGGATACGCCGCTCGTGCACCACAACATCATCCTGAGCGAGCGGTACAAGGGGCTGATCCGGGATATCTTCCGGGCGAAAGGGCTGCCCCGGGACTTTTCTCTGTATGTGCACATGCCGACGCTGACCGACCCCTCGGGCGCGCCGCCGGGGCACGAGGCGTTCTACGCGCTCTCGCCGGTGCCGCACCTCGGTTCGCCGACGGACTGGGAGCGGATGGCGCCGAAATACCGGGACCTCATCCTCGAGTTTCTCGAGCGGGAGTACCTGCCGGGACTGCGGGAGCACATCGTGGTGCAGCATCACGTCGACCCCCGGCACTTCCGGGACAACCTGAATACCTACCTCGGGACCGGGTTCAGCGTGCAGCCGACGCTGTGGCAATCGGCGTGGTTCCGTCCGCACAACCGGTCGGAGGACATCGACAACCTGTACTTCGTGGGCGCCGGGACGCACCCGGGCGCGGGGGTCCCGGGGGTGCTCTCCTCGGCGAAGGTGGTGGAGCGCATCATCGCGGCCGAGGAAGGCTGGTGAGCCTGCCCGACTGGCGCTGGGGTTACCTCTGCGAAAACCGGACGCTTGGCGCGACGACCCTGCGGACGCTCCGGCTGGGCAACCTCACGGCGGAACGAGCCCGCGACAAGGTGCAGGCGAATCTCGCCGACCTCGAGCGGATGGTGCGGTTCAATGCCGAGCACTGTATCGGGGTGCTGCGGGTGGGGCAGCAGCTGGTGCCGTTCGGTTCGCACCCGGCGTTTCCGTACGACTGGGCGGAGGAGCACGGGGCGGCGATGCGGCAGATCGGTGTACTGGCGGCCGGGCTGAGCATCTGCCTGACGATGCACCCGGGGCAGTTCGTGCAGCCGGGCAGTACCGACCCCGGCGTCGTGGAGCGGTCGCTGGCGGAGCTGCGGTACTCGGCCCGGGTGCTTTCGCTGCTGAACCCCGGGGACGGCGTGATGGTGCTGCACGGCCCGGCACCGGGCGGGGACCGCGAGGCGGCCGCGGAGCGGTTCATCGCCGCGCTGGCGGGCGAGACGGAGGTCTTGCGGTACCTCGCGCTTGAGAACGACGAGCGCTGGTGGAGCGTGCGCGAGCTGCTGCCGGTCGCGGAGCGGCTTGGGGTGCCGGTGGTCGCGGATACGCTGCACCACGGCTGGAACGACGGGGGATGGACGCTGCGGGAGGCGCTGGAGGCGGCCAGCCCGACGTGGGGTGGCCGGCGTCAGAAGGTGCACCTTTCGAGCCAGGCCGAGGGCGGGCGTCCCGGTGCGCACGCGGAGCTGGTCGACCCGGCCGACCTCGAGCAGTTGCTCGCTGCAGGGAGCCATCTCAGGCTAGATGTGATGGTCGAGGCGAAGGCGAAGGAGCTCGCCGTGCTCCCCCTGGTTGGGGAAACCGCACGCCGGGCGGGCGTTCGATGACAGACGTTCGCGCCATCCCGGGGACCGGGCAGCTCCCGGGGCGCGACGGCCTGCGGGCGCTGTGGGCGGTCCGCCACGGGATGGCCGGGCTGTATGAAGCGCTCGAGCTGGCCCGCGACCGGCTGGGTGAGGCGTTCCAGCTGGGCTTCGGCAGGTTTCAGCCCGTGGTCATTTCGGGGCCCGAGGCGCTGCACGAGGCACTGGTCGAGCGGCGCGGTTCGCTCAGCTGGCGCAGCGAGGGCGACCCGGTGGCGCGGCTGTTCGGCCGCAGCATCCTGGTGACGGATGGGGAGGAACACGACCGTGCCCGGGCGGTGATGGCACCGGCGTTCACCCCGGAGCGGCTGCGTGCGCACGTCCCGGCGATGATCGAGGCGGTGGACCGCGAACTGGCGCGCTGGCCCCGGGAGGGGCGCATCGAGGTGGTCTCGGCGATGCGGCGGATCGCCTGGCGCAACTTCGAGCGGGCGTTCTTCGGTCATGACCTGGGCGACGACGAGCTTCGGCGGCTGTGGCCGGCGCTCCTGGCGGCCCTGCGATACATCGGGCCGGGGCCGTGGGTGGTCACCGGGCGGACCGGCGACCCACCGGAGAAGATCTTTCCGCTCGAAGAGCACCTGCTGGGGCTGATCCGAACCCGGCGGGCCGGGGGCTCGACGGCCGAGGACCTGCTGGGGCTGCTGGTCGGCGCCTTCGAAGACGACCGGCGCGTGCGTGACCATGCGCTGACGATGCTCATTGCCGGGCACGACACGAGCACGGCGCAGCTTTCGTGGGCGCTGCACCTGCTGGCGCGGTCGCCGGGGTGGCTGGCGCGGGCGACGCGGGAGGTGCGGAGCGCGCCGGGTAACGGCGGCATGCCGGGGGCCGGTGCGGACTTGCCGGTCGTGGAGGCCGTCCTGAAGGAGGCGCTGCGGCTGTGGCCGCCGATTCACCTCGGGGCACGGCGCGCAACGGAGGACGTGGTGCTGGGCGGCTGGCCGGTGCCGCGGGGGTCGCGGGTGCTGCTTTCGTACTTCCTCGTGCAGCGAGACCCGGCGCGATGGGAGCGCGCGGGCGAGTTCGACCCGGGACGCTGGCTGGGCGGCGGGGCTCCGGGGGCATTCACCTACCTGCCTTTCGGCGGCGGCCCGCGGAACTGCATCGGCGCCGGGTTTGCCAACCTCGAGGGCCGCATCGTCCTGGCGCGGCTCCTGCAGCGGGTGGATTTCGCGGTTACCCGCCGGCCGCTCCGCGGCGCTATGGGCGCGACACTCGAGCCGAGAGGCGGGAAGCTGCTGGTGCGGGTGCGATGACCTACGCGGTGTTTCTGCTGACGTTCGTCGTGCCGCCGATGCTGGTGCTGGCGGCGGTGACCGCACGGCGCCGACGGGGCGCCGTGAGCCAGCGCGAGCTCTGGGCGTGGATCGCCGGGCTGGCCGTGGTGGCCGTGGTGTACACGACGCCGTGGGACAACTACCTGGTCGCCTCGGGCACGTGGGACTACGACCCGGACCTGGTGCTGGGCATCACCCTCGGGTGGGTGCCGCTGGAGGAGTACTGCTTCTTCGTCCTGCAGACGGTGATGACCGGCCTGTGGGTCGGGCTGCTGCTGCCGAGGGAACCTGCGGGCGGCATCGGCGGGGTGGGCTGGCGGGCGGCGGCGGCGGCGGCGGCGACGCTGCTCGCGGCCAGCGCCACATTTTTCGCCCTGATTGTTTGGGGATCTGAGGGGATGCGGTACCTGTCCCTGATCGTGTCGTGGGCAGCGCTGCCGCTGGCGCTGCAGGCCGGCTTCGGGCTCGACCTGCTGGCGGCGCGCTGGCGAACGGTCGCGCTGGGTGCCGGGGTCCCAACCCTGTGGCTCTCGGCGGCCGACACGCTCGCGATCCGCGAGGGGACCTGGCACATTGCGGAGAAGACCTCGACCGGGGTGAAGCTGCCGGGCGGGCTGCCGGTCGAAGAGCTGGTGTTTTTCCTGGTGACGAACCTGCTCGTGACGTGCGGGCTGGTGCTCGGGACATCGCCGGAGGGGAAGGCGCGAGCCCGCGCGTGGCTGCGCTGGCTGAGGGGGCAGCGATGAGGTTGGGCAGGTGGATGGCCGTTGCGGCGGGCTACGCAGCGGGGTCGCTGCCGTTTGCGGCGTGGGCTGCACGCGCACGCGGCGGTGACGTTCGCACAAGCGGCGACGGAAACCCCGGCGCGACCAACGCGTGGGCCGCGGGCGGGCCGGCGGCGGGGGTCGCGGCGGCAATCGGCGACTGGGCAAAGGGCGCGCTGCCGGTCGCGCTGGCCCTGCGGGCGGGCACGCGCGGGCCAGCG
>NZ_DAOUAO010000205.1:0-1904 GCF_034433535.1 Tepidiforma sp. | reverse complement strand
CCCGCTCCGCCCGCCGCCCGGCTGCGTCTTCCACACCCGCTGCCCGATCGCCATCGACGAATGCCGCGCCCGCCGGCCCGAATGGCGGAACGTCGGCACCGCCGACCGCGAGCACTGGGTCTGGTGCCACCGCGTCTGAGCGGCTGGCTCGCGTAACCGAAACGCCGAGGGGGCTCGAACGAGCCCCCTCGGTTTGTTCTCGCCGGCCCAAAAGCCGCCACAGGCGGGGGTCAGCCCATCGGCACCGGCTCCAGCGCGCGATTCACCCGCGGCAGCACCTCCCGCGCGAGCAGCTCCATCGACTGGCGCCACGGACCGGGCGCATCGGCGTAGTCGAAGCCGAGCACCAGCAGGGTCCCGAAGCCGCCGACCTGCCGGTGCATCTCCAGGAGCTTCTCCGCGACCGTTTCGACCGAGCCCACGAGCCAGCCGTGGTCGACGAAGTACTCCGGCGTGAGGTCCGCCGCGGAGACATTCGGGTCGGCCGTCATCCACTGGGCGAAGTCGAACGCCCGGAAGAGCGGCAGCAGGTACTCCCGCTCCTGGCGCCCCATGTTGCCTTCGAGGCACCAGCGCCGCGCCTCAGCGTCGGTCTCCCCGACGAAGACTTCGCGAACGATCCGCCAGGTGGCCCGGTTCGGCTCGCGGCCGGCGGCGCGCGCAGCCTCCTCGTACACCTCCCAGTGCGTGGCGATGTAATGCGGACTGAGGTTCAGGCTCATCGGGATGAACCCGCGTTCCCCTGCCAGCTTCAGCGTGTCCGACCTCGGGCTGAGGCCCGCGATGCCGATCGGCGGGTGGGGTTTTTGTAACGGCTTCAGGTGGTGGTACAGGAGACCATCGACCATCGGCGGGGGCACATGCACCGTCCAGTACTGCCCCTCGTAGCGCATCTCGCCCTCGGCGTCCCAGATGCGGAGGATGATGTCGAGCGCCTCCGCCGTCATCCGCCGGTTCTCCCCGGCCGCCCCATCGACGTTGAACAGCTGCCAGTCGGAGGGCAGCCCGCTCGAGCCGACCCCGAACATGAAGCGCCCCTGCGCCAGGTGGTCGAGGTAGGCCACGCGGGCGGCCAGTTCGGCGGGGTGGTGATAGGGGAGCAGGTGCGCGCCCGGGGCCAGCTTGATACGGCTCGTCTGCAGCAGCGCCTGCGCGATGAGCAGGTCCGGCGCGGGTACGGGCTCCCAGATGGCGGTGAAGTGCTCGCCGATCCAGGCCTCCGCGAACCCGAGCTCGTCGGCCCAGCGGATCATCTGCAGGTCCCAGCGCGCCCCCTCAATCGGGGACCGCTCCGGCGGATGGGTGGGCATCATGAACAGGCCGATTTCCATGGTCACCTCCTGCCCGGAGGCTACCACCGAATCCATCGGATTATTCAATCGAAGACAATAGATTTCACAAACGTTAAGGCGTTGCCGTCGGCGAGGGGGCCGGGGTCGCCGGCGGCGTCGGGGTCGAAGTTGGCGGCACCGTCGGCGGGCCGTTCGTGGGGAACGCCGGAACCGTCGCGGTCGGCGATGGCGTCGGCGACGGAGACGGCGAGGGCTGCGGCGACGGGGTCGCGGTCGGGGTTGCCGTGGGGCTCGGCCGCGGGGCGGGCGTGTCGGGCACCGCGGTGGGCGTCGGCGGCGCCACCGTCGGCGTTGGCGCGGGTGAGCCACCGCCGCCCTGCGTCAGCGCCGCCGCCAGGAGGATGCCCGCCCCCACTGCAAACAGCAGCAGCCCGGTCACCGCCAGCACGGTGTACCAGGCCGGTCCCTTCGTCCGCGGCGGCGGTCCCCGGCGCACCGGCGCGGTGCTGTGGCGCGGCCGCGCGGGCGGGCGTCCCGGGGGAGCGGCCACCGGCGGCACGGTCGCACGGGCCGGCTGGATCGCCCCGAGGGCAGCCTCGAACTCCGCAAGCG
>NZ_DAOUAO010000204.1:0-1775 GCF_034433535.1 Tepidiforma sp. | reverse complement strand
CGCCGGCGCGAACGCCCGGAGCGGCGGCGCCGGGCGCGCCAGCCGCTGCCCCGCGACCGCCGCCGGCGAGACGCCGGTCCACGGCAGGCGGCCGGCAGCAGCCTCGAAGAGTGTCAGGGCCAGCGCGTACTGGTCCGTCGCAGGCGACGGCGGCTCGCCCTGGATCACCTCCGGTGCGAGGTAGGCGATGGTCCCCAGCAGGTCCGCGGCCTGGGCTGGTGCCAGCGTGCGGGTCAGAGTCTCGGCCACGCCGAAGTCCGTCAGCTTCGCCACGCCCGTTTCGTTAACGAGGATGTTCTCCGGCTTCACATCGCCGTGGATGATGCCCTGCCGGTGGGCGTAGGACAGCGCCGCCGCCACCTGCCGACCCAGCCGCAGCACTTCCGCCTCCGGCAGGCGCCCGTTGGTCTCGATGAGCTGACGCAGGGTGTAGCCGTGGACGTACTCCGTCACGATGTACCGGCGGCCCGCAAACTCCCCGGCATCGAACACGCTGACGATGTTCGGGTGCTGCAGCCTTGCTACCACCCGGGCCTCCCGTTCGAAGGCGGCCACCGCCTCGGGGTCGAACCCTTCCGTCAGCGATGTGTGCAGCGCCTTGAGCGCGACCCACCGCTCGAGGCGCAGGTCTTCCGCCAGCCACACCTCGGCCATCCCGCCCGTTCCGACCAAACGCTCGAGGCGGTATCGTCCGTCGATGATGTCCCCTGCGGTCAGCGACAGGTGAACCTCCAGGTGCTGCGCTCCCCGGAGCGGTCGCGCGAGCTGCTGCTGCTGGCGTCTGGCCTCGCCGTGCTCCTGCTCGGATGGCGTTCGCTCGTGGTGGCCGGCTTCGAACTGCCTCCCGCCATGGTGCGCATCGTAACGCAGGCAGCGGCCTGTGGGCTCGCGGCCCACCTGCTGGTCCGCCTCCTGGCGCCGCGCGCGCGGCCGGAAATCCTGCCGATGGTCCTCCTGCTGGGCGCCCTCGGGCTGGTCTTCGTGGTGCGGCTCGCGCCCGGTTCGGCGCAGGACCAGGCCAACTGGCTGGTCGTCGGCTGCGTTGCCATGGCTGCCGGTATTCTCGTCGGACGGCGTTCCGGACTGCTTCGCTCCTACACCTACACCGCGGGTGCGGCGGCCGTGGTCCTGCTCGTACTCACGGGCGTCTTCGGCCAGACCATCAACGGCGCGCGCCTGTGGGTGCGCATCGCCGGCCAGTCGGTCCAGACCACAGAATTTATCAAGGCGTTCCTGGTCCTCTTCCTCGCCGGCTACCTGGCGGAGGCCGGCGGCGCGATGACGGCGCCCATCGTTCGTCTTCAGCAGCCCCGGCCGCACCGCGCCGCGGTCATCGTGCCGCTGGTGCTGGTACTGGCCGGGGCGATCGGTGCACTCGCCCTTCTGCGCGACCTCGGCTCCATCGCGCTCATCCTGCTCCTCTCGATGGCGATGCTCTACGTCGCGACCGGCCAGGCGCGATTCGTGGCGGCCGGTGCGGGCCTCCTGCTCGTGACCGGCATCTTCGGCTACGCGGCCTTCGGGCACGTGCAAACGCGCGTGGAGGCCTGGCTCGACCCCGGCGCGGACCCCTCAGGCAGCGGCTACCAGGCGCTCCAGGCCACCTACGCAATCAATGCCGGCGGCGTCCTCGGCGAAGGCATCGGGCGCGGCATGCCGGAGGTCGTGCCGGCCGCCTCCACCGATTATGTCTTCACGGCGGTGGCAGAGGAGCTCGGACTGGCCGGCGCGCTCGGGGTCGGGGTGCTCTACCTGGCGATGCTCGCCTCCGGCCT
>NZ_DAOUAO010000203.1:0-4601 GCF_034433535.1 Tepidiforma sp. | reverse complement strand
GCGTCGGGCGCGGGCTGGCGGCGGCTGCCGCCCGAGCAGCCCGCGGCGGCGAGGCCTGCGGCTCCAGCAACGAGGCCGGTTGTGCGGAGGAACCAGCGGCGGGAGACCGGCCTGGAGAGTGAGCGTTTCCAGTCGTTCACCGGGTTCCATACTATGGGCAGGCAGGATTACGGTCCGACAATGGACGGTAAGGAGGCTGGAGGATGAGCGAACGGCTGGATGCCGCAGGCGTGGCGCGGCTCATCGAGGGGCTGCCGGGGTGGGAAGCTGAGGGTGAGGGGGCCATTGTGAAGGAGTTTCGCCTGCGCGACCATGTAGAGGCGGTGGGGTTGGTGGTGCGGGTCGCGGTCGCGGCGGAGGTGCTCAACCATCACCCGGAGGTGTGGTGGGTCTACAACCGGGTACGATTCCGGCTCAGCACGCACGATGCGGGCGGGGTGACCGAGAAGGATGCGGAGCTGGCGCGGCGGATCGAGGCGCTTGCTGCGGGGGGTTAGGCCAAACGCTCGGCCGCCCCGGGTTTCCCGGGGCGGCCGCTGGCGTCGAATCGGGACAGCGGACTAGAGAGCGCCGATGGCCTTGCGGGCGCGGGTGACCAGCTGCTTTTCTTCTTCGGAGAGTTCGGACCAGTCTTTGAGGACTTCGTGCTTGAGCGGGAAGATGTGGATGGCGTCCCAGCCGCACACGTCTTCGCACAGGCGGCAACCGGTGCACTTCTTCTCATCGACGGTGCTGACGCCGAAGAAGTCGTCGATGCGGTCGGTGTGCTGCAGGCTGAGGGCATCGAAGGGGCAGATGTTGATGCAGAGTTCGCAGCCGGAGCCGATGCACTTCTCTTCGATGACCACGGCGTGCGGCCACTGGTCCTTCTTGAGGGAGCGGCAGACGTTACCGTAGGTATCGAGGATGGCTTCCGGGGGGCACACGACGCCGCAGGCGCCGCAATCGATGCAGAGGGTGGGATCGATGACGTGGAGCTGGTTGCGGGTGCCGGTGATGGCGTTCGTCGGGCAGCGCTTCGTGCAGGCCGTGCACCCGATGCAAGTTTCGATGATGGAATAGGGCACGAGGTTCCCCCGGTCCTGATGATCGGATACAGGATAGCACGGCGAGCCGAACGGGGCCGTCAGGGCAGGGAGGCAAGGAACTCCCGGACGGCACGGTTGAAGGCTTCGGGCTGGTCGATGTTGGCGGCGTGGCCGGCACCGGGGATGACCACCTTGCGGGCCCCGGGGATTTTCGCCGCCATGTAGTCGGTGGCGCCGAGGAACGGCTCATCCTTTTCGCCGACAAGGACGAGGGTCGGTACCGCGATGGAGGGCAGGGATTCGATGATGCGGGAATCGAACTGGGCGAGCATGCCGCGTGCGGCGAGGGCGAGGCCGCGGGCCGAACGGTGGGCTGCAATGCGCACCTCGGCGCCGGGGCCGAGGGCTTCGAGGCCGCGGGTCTCGAAGGCGACGGCGCGGGCCTCTGCGGTGCGGTTCCAGGCCTCACGGCCGGCCGGGTTGCGGTAGCCGGGGCCGGTATCGAAGAGCATGAGCGCTCGCACCCGGTCGGGGTGGGCGAGGTGGAAGGCGAGCGACATGTAGCCGCCAAGGGAGAGGCCGCCGATCACGGCGGATTCGACGCCGAGCGCATCGAGGATGGCGGCCATATCGGCTACGGTGTGGGCTTCGGAATAGGCGGACGGGTCGTCGGGGCTATCCGACTGGCCGTGCCCGCGCATGTCCCAGGTGACGACGGCGTATTCGGGCGAAAGGGCTGAGACCTGGGCATCCCACATACGCGAGGTGGCGCTGTAGCCGTGGCTGAGCAGGATGGCGGGGCCGCTGCCGGCGACCTGGTAGAAGATGCTGACGCCGTCGCGGTCGAGATGGGGCATAGCGTGGCTCCCTAGGTCAGGGTGTGGCGGGATTCTACGCCGGTGCGGCGTCAGAGGGGGCCGCGGGCAGCGAGGACGCGGCCCAGGACAGCTTCGATGGAGCCATCGAACGGGAACTGACAGCGGCGCACGGCGCGGAGGGCGTGCAGGATGCCGACCCAGGCGGCGCGGCGAACGTGCGGTGGATAACCGAGTTCGATGGCGCGGGCCTCGAAATCGTCGCGGTCGCGGACGATGTGCGTGCCGTCGGGGTGGACAATGACGTCGAGGTCGAGGTCGACGAAGTCGATGGTGCGGCCCGTGATGGTCGCAGGCAGGGCGGCGTCGCACTGGGCGCCGAGGAAGCGGCCGAGCGGGTCGAAGCGGTGGAGGACGGTGAGGGGGTGCCGAAGCCCGACGGCGTGGATGGCGAAGGCGGCAGGCTCGGCGGGAGGCGGCTGGCGGTGGTGAAGCGCGGCATCGTGGAAGGTGATGAGCCAGTCTTCGCCGCGGCTATCGACGAGGTCGCCGGGCCATACGGACCGGATGGCGCCACCGTACTTGCGTTTGCGAAGCACAATGGGGTTGGTCACTGCGCCCGGGGATGGCGGCGGAGGGTCGCGGCCTCGGCGGGCTCGAGGCGGGCGGCGATGGCCTCCTTCAGCTCGGCGATTTCGGGGTAGCGGCCGGCGGCGCGCCGGGAGAAGAGCGGCTCACCACCGAGCAGGATGTCGAAGTCGCCGCCGCCCCCGGGGACGAGGGTGAGCCGTTCGATGTAGTCGCCGAAGGTGTGAAGCAGCTCGTGAGCGGTCCAGAGGGCGCGCGGCAGGAAGTTGCAGCGGCGGCAGTAGACGATGGCGATATCGAGCCGGGTTGCCATAGCGCCGCCCTCAGGGCCGCTTGTTGCCCCAGTGCTCCCAGTAGGTGACGTCTTCGACCGGCTTGCGGAAGCCGGCGCCGAACCTGCCGCGCGGCCACCCGACCGGGATGAGGGCGGCGGTTTCGACCGTCTCCGGGATGCCGAGGAGGCGGCGGACGTCATCCTGGCGGATGCGGTGAAGCGTGGTGAGGGCGGTGCCGAGGCCGAGCGCGCGGGCCGCGAGCATGAGGTTCTGGACGGCCGGGTAGATGCTGGAGCCGGCGGTCAGGTCGTGCTGGCCGGGGCCGAGCAGGGCGCAGGCGAAGATGAGCACGGGGACTTCGTGGAGGTGGTCGGCGAGGTACTGGGCGGAGCGCATCACGCGCTCGTTGCTGGCGGCTTCATCGGGCGGGAGGTCGGGGCGGTTGCCGTAGCCGCTGGCGACGAGGTTATCCCAGCCTTCCTTGTACCACTGCTGAATCTGCTTCTTCTTCTCGGGGTCGGTGACGACGAGCCAGCGCCAGTTCTGGCGGTTGCCGCCCGAGGGCGCGCGGGTGGCGGCCCAGAGGATTTTCTTGATGTACTCCTCGGGCACCGG
Organism: Tepidiforma sp.; assembly: GCF_034433535.1. Lineage (GTDB taxonomy): Bacteria > Chloroflexota > Dehalococcoidia > Tepidiformales > Tepidiformaceae > Tepidiforma. The sequence goes on along the minus strand of NZ_DAOUAO010000203.1, from coordinate 1,280 downwards.
GTCGGGCTTCAGGCGGCGCATGGCCCGCTGGGTGCCGATGACTTCGAAGATGTCGGATTCGACGACGGGGAGTTCGGACATGGAGGCGTCCTCCGTGGTGATGGGGGAAATCGTAACGGCTCAGCGGGGGATGCGCCGCCTGCCTATAATCCGGCGGCGATGGGAGACCTGCCGCTTTCCGGCATCCGGGTGTGCGACCTGACGTGGGTAATCGCCGGGCCGACGGCGACGCGTGTCCTGGCGGATTTCGGGGCCGACGTCATTCGGGTGGAGCACGGGCAGGCAGCCGACCCGATCCGTTTCGGGAGGCCGATCGCCGGGGAGCAGCCGACGCTCAATAACTCAGGGTTCTTCAACTACTTCAACCGGAACAAGCGGAGCATCCTGCTGAACGTGCGGCACCCGGCGGGGATGGAGGTGCTTGAGCGGCTTGTCCGCGTGAGCGACGTGGTGATCGAGAACTTTTCGAGCGGGGTGCTTGCATCGTGGGGGCTGGAGTACGCGAGGATGCGGGAGCTGAACCCGGGCGTGATTTACTGCTCGATCTCCGGGTTCGGACACACGGGGCGTGACCGTTCGTTCACGACGTGGGGGCCAACGGCGCAGGCGCTGAGCGGGCTGACGGCGATGTCGGGGCTGCCGGGCAAGCCGCCTGCTGGCTGGGGCTATTCGTACCTGGACCACACGGCCGGGTACCTCGCGGCGATCGCGGTGATGATGGCCCTGCACCACCGCAACCGGACGGGCGACGGGCAGGCGATCGACATCTCGCAGGTCGAGACGGGGATGGTGCTCACCGGTCCGGCGGTGCTCGATTTCACCGTGAACGGGCGCCGCTGGCTGCGGGAGGGGATGCCGCCGGGCAACCGGGCGTGGGAGCCGCGGATGGCCCCGCACAACACCTATCCGTGCGCGGGCGAGGACCGCTGGGTGGCGATCGCGGCGCGAAACGATGCGGAGTGGGAGGCGCTGCGGCGGGCGATGGGCGAGCCGGCGTGGGCGAGGGATCCGCGGTTCGCGACGCTGCAGGGGCGGCTGGCCAACGAGGATGACCTCGACGCGGGCATCACGGCGTGGACCCGCGAGCGGGATGCATACGCGGTGATGGCGACCCTGCAGGCCGCGGGGGTCCCGGCGGGCGTTTGCCAGACGGCGGGCGACCGGGTGGAGCGGGACCAGCAGCTGCAAGCGCGAGGGTGGTGGTCGACGCTGCCGCACCCGGAACTCGGGGAGGCGGGCATCGATGGGGTGGCGCCGCGGCTTGCGCGGACGCCGGGGAC
>NZ_DAOUAO010000202.1:0-2032 GCF_034433535.1 Tepidiforma sp. | reverse complement strand
CCCAGGCCTTGTAAGCGAACGCTTGTTCTGGTAGGGTGCGCGGCGTGGTGCGGTTCGTGCACACGTCGGACTGGCAGCTGGGGATGACCCGGGCCTTCCTCGGCGATGAGGCGCAGGCGCGCTACAGCGCCGCGCGGGTCGAGGCCATCGAAGCGATCGGCCGGGCGGCACGCGAACGGGGGGCGGCGTTTGTGGTGGTGGCGGGAGACGTGTTCGAAACCAACCTCGTGCCCGCGGACGTAGTGCGACGGGCGCTCGATGCGATGCGGGACGCTGGCGTGCCGTTCTACCTGCTCCCCGGCAATCACGACCCGGCAGGTCCCGGCTCGGTGTGGGGCTCGCGTCGATTCGTGGACAGGCTGCCGGGGAAGGTACAGGTCCTCGGTGCTGAGCCGGTTGAGGCCGCGCCGGGGACATGGGTCGCAGGCGTCCCGTGGAGGAGCAAGCAGGCGCCCCCTGAGGACGCCTTCCGGGCAGCGGTCGAGCGGCTGGCGGGTTGCGCGGGCGAGCGGGTCCTGGTCGCCCACGGGCAGGTCGAGTTTGCGCCGGACGCAGCGGTCACGCTGCCGCGGGAGCTGGTTGCGTGGGCGATCCGCGAGCGCGGGGTTGGGTACGTTGCGCTGGGGGACCGCCATTCGGTCACGGACGCGGGCTGCGACGGGCGGGCGTGGTATTCGGGAACGCCTGAGCAGACGGATTATGACGAGCGCGAGCCAGGTTGCGTGCTGGTGGTCGAGCTAGAGGGCGGGCGGTGCGCGGTGGAGCCGGTGCGCATCGGGCGGTGGCGCTTCGTGGAGCGGGAGCTGGAGGTGCGGAGCAGCGAGGACCTGCGCCGGGAGGTTGCCGCGCTGGAGGCCCTCCCCGAGAAGACGCGAACCGTGCTTCGGCTGCGGGTGCGGGGGAGCGGTTCGCCGGCATTGCGGGCGGCGCTGGCCGAAGGAATTCGCGAGCTGGGCACGGGGTTCGCCGCGATCGAGCCGTGGGAGCGGTACGCACGGTTCCACGTTGTCGCCGAAGGTGCTGACTGGGAGGCGCTGGGGCTGACCGGGTTTGCTGCGGCGGCGGCCGGGGAACTGAACGCACGCGCTGCGGGGGATGGTCCCGAGGCGGCGGAGGCGACCGAGGCGCTGGCTCTGCTCTACGAACTGGCGCGGGGGGGCGGATGAGATACCACCGGGCGAGGGTGCGCAACTTCCGCGGCATCGATGAGGTGGCGGTCGAGTTTCCCGAGGGTCGGCTGCTCGTTATCGAGGGGCCGAACGAGGCGGGGAAGAGCAGCTTTGCGGAAGCGCTGCACCTGCTGTTCGAGTACCCGGCGGATTCGAACGCAAGGGAAGTACGGGAGGCGCGGCCGGAAGGGAGGGACGTCGACCCGGAGGTGGAGCTGGAGTTCAGCGCCGGGCCGTACCGGTGCCGGTATCGCAAGGTCTTCGGGCGGCGAGGGGTCACGGAGCTGCAGGTGCTGGCGCCGCGGGAGGAGCGGCTGACCGGCAGGGAGGCGCACGACCGCGCCAGGGCGCTGGTCGCAGAGACATCGGATGTGGCGCTGATGAAGGCGTTCCGGGTGCTCCAGGGGCAGAGCCTGCTGCTGCCCGAAGGGGTGGCTTCGAGCCCGGCGCTCCAGCGGGCGCTGGATGCGGCCGGCGCCACCGACCCGGGCGGGGAGTCGCTGTTCGAACGGGCGCGCGCCGAGTTTGCGCGGTACTACACGGAAGCGCGTCGACAGGAGACCGGTCCGCTGGCGGACGCGCGGAAAGCGTTCGAGAAGGCACACGCGGACGTGGAGCGGCTGGAAGGGCGGGTTCGCAATTTCGAAGAACTTTCCCGGCAGGCGGCCGAGCTGGAGGCGGCGGAGGCGGCGATGCAGACCACGGTCGCGGAACGCACGGAGCGGGTACAGGCGCTACAGAAGGCGGCCACCGCCTACAGCGAAGCGCAGGAACGGCTCGAGGCGGCGCGAGCGAAGCGGGACCTGGCCTGGCGTGAGGTGGAACGGCTCGAGCAGGAGGTGAAGGAACGGGAGCAGTCGCGC
>NZ_DAOUAO010000201.1:0-8215 GCF_034433535.1 Tepidiforma sp. | reverse complement strand
GCCCCGCCTGAGCTGCACGCGGCCGGCTTCGGCCGGGCCGCCCGCCCCGGGGCACGTCCTGCCCCGCCGTTCACCGTGGAGGGAATGCCCGTGCATCCATTCCGCCGGCCCAGGTCGGCTCTCCTGCTCGCCGTCCTCGGCATCCTCGCCGCGGCCGGCCTGGCCCTGTCCGCCTGCAAGGGCGACGACGAGGCCGGCTCCGGTTCGCAAACGGCCGCCGTCCTCGCCGCCGTCACCTTCCTCGATGCCGCCGGCTACCACGGCATCGATGAGGCCATCAACAACGAAAAGACCGTCCCGGCCACTGCCCGGTCGGTCGCCCTCAAGGGGCAGGCGGTGGTCAAATCCACCGGCTGGCCGGCCGAGCTAGAGCCGCAGGCCAACGCCCTCGCCGGCATCCTCGGCGAGCTCGCGGCCGCCCTCGAAGGCGAAAGCCCCGACCTCGCGAAGGCCGGCGCCGCTGCTGCGAAGGCCCACGACGCCCAGCACGAGTTCTCCGACGCCGCCTGGGCGTGGCTTTTCGAACAGGCCGGCATCGCACCCCCGGGGGGCCATGGGCACTGAGCCCCGGCCTTTCCCGGGTCTTCCGCGCTTCCGGCCGTTGGCCCGGCAAGGGCCTACACTGGAAGCACGACGCACAACCCGGAGCCACCGATGACTACCACCAAACGGCGGATGTTCACCCTCCTGCTGGCAGCCCTCGCCCTCGTCCCGCTCGCTGCCGCCTGCTCCAGCGGCGATGACGACAGCGGCGATTCCGACGCCACCTACATGGGGGCGATCGTCACCCCGCCGATCGAGAAGCCCGATGCCATCCTCATGGATGAGAACGGCCAGCCCTTCGACCTCCGCAAGGAGACCGAGGGCTACGTCACCCTCCTCTACGTCGGGTACACCCACTGCCCGGATATCTGCCCGACCCACCTCTACGAAATCAGCGAGGCGCTCAAGAAGCTCGACCCGGACATCCGCAAGGAGATCAAGGTGGTCTTCGCCACCGCCGACCCCGAGCGCGATAGCCCCGAGCAGCTCAAGCAGTACCTCGATACCTTCGACCCCGCCTTCATCGGGCTCACCGGCACCCGCGACCTCATGGACCAGTTCCAGGTCGCGCTCGGCCTCCAGCCCGCCAGCCGCACCGACCTCGGCGAAGGCAACTACGCCGTCAACCACGCGGCCTATGTGATGGCCTTCACCAAAGATAACTACGCCTACACCGTCTACCCCTCTGGCATGGGGCAGAAGGAATGGCTCAACGACCTCCCGCTCCTTGTGAAGAAAGGATTCCGCACCGAATGAGTGTTCACCTCCTGCGCACCCGCATCCTCTTCCCCCTGCTCGCCGTGCTGGCGCTCGGGGCGATGCTCACCGCCGCGGCCTGCGGCGGCGACGACGATGATGATGCCGGCTCCGGCAGCCAGGCTGAGTTCAAACTCGGCGACCTCACCGTCATCGACCCCTGGGTCCGCGCGGCCCCCGCGACCGATGTCACCGCCGCCTACCTCACCATCAAGAGCAGCGGCGCCGCCGATACCCTCGTCAGCGTCTCCTCGCCCATCGCCGGCATGGTTCAGCTGCACGAAGTCGTCACCGAAGGCAGCACCAGCAAGATGCAGGAGAAGCCCGGCGGCTTCCCCGTGCCCGCCAACGGCTCGGTCGAACTCAAGCCCGGCGGGTACCACATCATGCTGATGAACCTCAAGCAGCGGCCGAAGGAGGGCGAAACGGTCGAGCTCACCCTGAAATTCGAAAAGGCCGGCGAACTGAAGATCGCCGCCCCCGTGAAGGCCGCCAGCGGCTCCAGCCCCGATATGAGCCACGACGGCCACGGCTCCTCGGACATGCAGGGCGGCGGCATGGCCACCCCCGGCATGGGCCGCTGACGCGCGGCGCGATAGCTCCGTCCCCGGGCACCAGGCGGGCCGCGCCCAGCGTGGAGCGGCCCTCGTTTTCGTGCGCCGTGGCTGAGCCCGTCCCCTTCAGTCCCGCGCCAGGTTCGGCGTGAGCGCGCAGCCATTGCCCCAGCAGCGGGCCGGCTTCGGCGGCGGACCGCCCCCCGGCGGCGTCGCCGTTGCGGTCGGCGTGGGCGTGGGCGTCGGCGCCTCCTTCGCGCACGAGGTCTGCCACGTGTTCGAACGGGGCGGCGTCAGCACCTCCACCATGTGGCCCTCGTCCGTGTAGTACTCGTCGGTCGTACCCGCCGTGTAGCTGAACGCGGTCGATCGCTCGCCCGGTTTCAGCACGAAATCCGGGTCCGGCGGGAAGCCGCCGTGCCCGGGCTTGTACACCCGGATCGGTACCGTGTCCACGTTCAGGAACTGGATTTCATCGCCCCGGTTGATCCGGCAGGTGCGCGGGTTGAAGCCATCCCGGCTCACCTCGATCGTGTACCGGTCATACGCGGACGCCGGCGTCGAGGCCGCGCCGAAGAACGCCATGCTCAGCGCCCCGGCCAGCGCCATCGCCAGGGCCGCGGCCGCGAGCAGCGGCCGGTAGCCACGGTCCTTCATCGAACCTCCACGGGTCCCCCACCCCGCCACGGGGCACCGCCGAGCGTACCGCAGCCCTGCCGCCGGTGTCACCCGCAGGGAAACTCCCGGTCAATCCGCAGCCACGGCCGCCACCCGCAGGCAGTGGGGCTGCCCCCGGCAGATCGGCGGCGGGGGCTGCTTCGCCGGGTCGGGCGAACAGATGACCGGCCACGTCGCCGAGAACACCGGCGTCTTGACGATGACCGCATGGTCCGGGTTCTCGAAGTCCTCGAACCGGAAGGTGCCCGGGAAACCCATGTACTCCTCCCGCGAGACCTCGCCCGGCTCGAGCCAGCCGCTATCGAACAGGATGCCCCCGCCGGGCGTGGGCGAATAGCGCACCACCCGCCGCGGCGTTGACCCGACGTTCTTGAAGCGCAGGTACTCGCGGTTCATCTGGCAAACCTCCGGGTTGAAGCCCGCCTCCGAGACCTCGATCGTCTGGACGTCATACGCCCGCGCGCCGGGCAGGAATCCCGCCGCCAGGACCAACACCGCCAGCACGCCGGCCCACCGCATGGCTCCTCAGCCTACCCGCTCGGAACGCTGCGTGCTCGCCCGGGGCACGCGAACAGGCCCCGGGTACTCCCGGGGCCTGTGAGCTTCGATGCCTCCTCAGCCGTGCACCCGGCGGTGCGCCGGCTGGAGGTACGCCACCCATTGCTGGGACTTCTGTATCCCTGCCGCTCCTTCACGGAGCGATCCGGGGCGCCTGCACATCGCAGGTCTTCGGTGCTCCCGGCGGTCGGTACATCGTACCTGGATACGTGCCCGGGTGGCTTGCGGCCGGCCTGCTACCGCAGGCCTTGCCTCTGCACGATGAAGACTCCATAGAGGGCGTGCAGCTTCCTGCGCATGAGCATCCCTCCCTTCGAGTCTCTGCGAGTCGGCGGGTGCCGGGCCTCTTCAGCGCCGGGCGCCTATCGCATGCTGCACCTTCAATCTATACCCGCCGGGACGCCTGTCAAGAGGGAAATTGCAGGCCCGTGTGAAGAAACGGTGACACCGCTCAGTACCCGCGGTGCTCCTTCTCCAGCTCCTTCGCGTCCGGCAGCGGGTGGGCTTCCCGGGGACGCGGTGCCCGCCCCTTCGGCCCCTCCTCCGCGAACTCCGAGACCGTCTCCGGCTCCGGCACCACCGCGCGGGGGTCCGATTCCGCCGGGTCCAGCAGCTCCGCGCCCATCTCCAGGGCCTCCTTCACCGCCTTGATCGGGTGCAGGTGCTCCAGGAACTCCTTCGCGGCCTTCAGGTCTTCCCGCGGGTCGAGTTCGTTCTCAGCCATGATCGGTGCCTCCTCGGCCGGGGCTGCTTCGTCCCGGGTCGGTTCCGTCTCCCGCCCCGGGCGTTCGCGACGCACCACGCGCCCCGTCGCGACCTCAACGTACCACGTTTCCCGGGCCCGCTGCTCCGCCAGCGCTGCCATCTGCCTGCTCCTTCCCGCCCCGCCGGGGGCGGCTCCCCGGGCTACGACGTCCGGATTTCGATCCGCCGGCCTTCATCGGCCGCGCTCGGCGCCCGCTTCGGCAGCCGCACTTCCAGCACCCCGTCCTTGAGCGACGCCTCGATGCGGTCGACGTCGACGTTCTCCGGCACCGCCAGGCTCCGCTCGAACGAACCGAAGAAGCGCTCGCTGTAGCGGCGCCCCTTCTCCTCCTCGGTCCGCTCCGAGCGCTTCTCGCCGCGAATCGTCAGCACGCCATTGGCCACCCGGACGTCCATGTCCTTCGCCTCCACGCCGGGCAGCTCGGCGTGCACCACCCATTCGTTCTCCCGCTCCGTCACATCGCAGCGCGGGCTCCACTCCGTCGTGGCCTGCAGGCCGAAACGGCCCAGCCAGTCGCGCGGCAGCAGGCTGCCCAGGTCATCGAACGGGTTCCAGCGAACAACACCGCTCATCGCGAGCCTCTATGCAGGGATTTCGCCCCGAGCATGGAACTCGCCCTTCGCCCTGCGAACGCCCGCGCGGCCCACGGAAGAAGGCCCGAAGGGCCCGAACTGCCTACGCCTGGCTCCCGCCCTCGCTTCCCGGACCCAGCACCGATTCCACCAGCCGCAGGAACGGCTCGGCCGCGAACGGCTTCTGCACGAACAGGGTCCGCGGCGTGCGCGCCGCAAACTCCGCCGGTCCCTCCGCGCTGTACCCGCTAATCAGGATGACCGGCAGGCCGGGGAGGCGCTCCGCCAGCGAGCGGCGCAGCTCGATGCCCGATTCGCCCGGCATCACGATGTCGGTGATCACGAGGTCGACCGGGTGCGTCTCGATGATCGCCCGCGCCTCCGCCGCGTGGGCCGCCTGCAGCACCGTGTAGCCGTGCGTGCGCAGCAGCCGGGCGAGCATCACCCGCACCGGGTCGTCGTCGTCGACTACCAGGATCGTGCCGGGCACCGGCCATCGCTCCAGGAGGTGCTGGCCGCCTGCCCGGGTCCCAACGGCCGCCATGGTTGAGGCAACAGTTCGCACGTCATGATCGTTCGCGCCCCGCGGGCACGTCCCTTCGCAGGAATTCTCACCCCATGGGCGCTCCGGGGTTATCAGTGAATTCCCTGATAGGGACGCCCCATCGTACATAAGCCACCGTGAATTCACCACCTGTTCACCACCTCGCTCCCGCGCGTCCCTCGCTTTGCTCACCACTCCATCCCCGCCTATCATCGCCCCTACGCCAGGAGGTGCCCGGCATGCGATTCCTTGCCACCGTTGTTTCCGCCGCCATCCTCCTCTTCCTCGTCTACCTCGCCGTTGGCGCCATCGCCGATGGCTACTTCGGCGCCGACATCATCCCCGACCGCGCCGTGCCCGATGCCTGGGCCGCCCCCGATAGCTGGTCCGAGTGGCGCGATATCGTCCTCGTCCTGCTCGGCCTCTTCTGGGTGCTGGCCGGCATGCTCGCGGTCGTCTTCATCGCCGCCCTCATCGCGCTCGTCTTCGCCGTCCGCAAGGTCGTGCGCGAAAACGCCGCCCCCGCACTCGATTCCCTCCGCGAAACGCTCGACAACGTCAAAGGCACCGCCGAATTCGCGGGCGAGACGGTCGCCAGCCCCATCATCCGCGTCTACGCCGTCGCCCGCGGCGTCCGTAGCGGTCTTGCCGCCATCACCAGCCTCCCGGACCGCATCCGCGGCCGCCGCCACGGCAGGGGGAGGAAGAAGAAATGACCGACGAAGCTCCCCGGTCCGAACCCGGGCCCGAGCCGCTGGCCGCCCCCGAACCCCCGCCGCGCGATGAGCACCCGATCATCGCCTGGGCCCGCGCCATCGTCCTCGGCATCGGCGATACCGCCCGCGATATGCTCGAAGCCGGACGCCAGGGCGCCCGCGAAGCCCTCGATGACGGCTGGCGCCGCTTCGACGACAAGACCAAACGCCGCCGCTCCCGCGGCTGAGCTTGCCCCGGCAGCGCACACCGCCGAACCTGCTACCATCATCCTCACGTCCACCGTCTGCCCCGCGGAGAGGTGCTGGAGTGGACGATCAGGCACGCCTGGAAAGCGTGTGTACCGCAAGGTACCGTGGGTTCGAATCCCACCCTCTCCGCCACTCCCCGCTTTTACCCCTCCCCCCGCTCCCGTATAGTGCGGCGCCAAACCCGAAGGAGATTCGACCATGCAGGATCTCGCCGGCAAAGTCGCCGTCGTCACCGGGGCAGCGAGCGGCATCGGCCTCGCCCTCGCCCACCGCTTCGCCGAGAAGGGCTGCTCCGTCGTCCTCGCCGATATCGAAGCCGAGCCCCTCGCCCTCGCCGAGGCCGCCGTCCGCGAGCACGGCGTCCCCACCCTCGCCGTCCGCACCAACGTCCTCTCCGATGCCGATGTCCGGGCCCTCGCCGACGCCGCCTACGCCCGCTTCGGCCGCGTCCACATCCTCTGCAACAACGCCGGCGTCGCCGGCGGTTCCGGACTCCCCATCTGGGAAGCCCCCATGGCCGATTTCGACTGGGTCTGGGGCGTCAACTTCCTCGGCGTCCTCCGCGGCATCCGCGCCTTCGTCCCCCGCATGATCGCCTCCGGCGAAGAAGGCCACATCGTCAACACCGCCTCCGCGGCCGGCCTCCTCACCGGCGCCGACCCCTACTCGATCTCCAAGCACGCGGTCGTCTGCCTCACGGAAGGGCTCTACAAGCAGTTCCGCATGCTCAACCTCCGCCTCTCCGCCTCCGTGCTCTGCCCCGGCTGGGTCGATACCCAGATCAACGAGGCCGAACGCAACCGCCCGGCCGAATTCGGCCCTGCCCGCAGCCCCGAAGCGCTCACCCCGGAGGCCCAGCAGCGCCGCGCCATGCTCCAGGGCTTCCTCCGCAGCGGCTTCCCACCCGCCGAGGTCGCCCGCATGGTGGTCGACGCCATCGAAGCCGACCAGTTCTACATCTTCCCCATGCAGGACTACATCCGGGAGTCCGTCAACCAGCGCATGCAGGGCATCATCGAAGGCCGCAACCCCGCCGCCACCGGCCCCCTGCGCTGAGCCGGCCCTTGCAATCGTCATAAATTTCGGCCACCATCAACGGCCCATGCCCCCGCATCCCCCGCCTGCGGTGGCGAAGCCGTCGCCTCTCCTCCTCCGCCTCGCGCTCGGCGCGGCGGCGGCACTCGCCCTGCTGCCCGTGACAGCCCGCGCCCTCACCCACGAAGTCCAGCCCGGCGAAACGCTCTCGGCGATTGCCCTCCGCTACGGCGTCCCCCTCGAAGCCCTCGCCGCCGCCAACGGCATCGCCAACCCCGACCTCATCTTCGCCGGCCAGCTGCTCACCATCGCCGGATCCTCCCCCTCCGTTCCGCCGCCCGGCGCCGCGGTCGGACCGCCCGCCGGGCGCCTCTACCTCGTTCAGCCCGGCGAGACGCTCTCCGACATCGCCCTCCGCCACGGCGTGACCGTGAAGGCACTTGCCGCCGCCAACGGCCTCCACAATCCCGACCGCATCTTCGCCGGGCAGCTGCTCACCATCCCCGCGCCGACGAGCGCCCCCGCCGCCGTCAGCCGCCCCCAGGTTGAGGCCCTCCTCCGCCAGGCCGCCGCCGAGTTCGGCATCTGGCCCCCGCTCCTCCTCGGCCTTGCCTGGCTCGAAAGCGGCTGGAACCAGGCGATGATCAGCCCCGCGGGCGCGGTCGGCATCATGCAGCTGATGCCCGCCACGGCCGAGTGGGGCCTCGAGTACCTCGCCCCCGACGCTGTCGACTGGCGCACCGACCCCCGCGATAACATCCGCCTCGGCGCCGTGGTCTTCGCCCACATGCTCTGGCAGGCCGGCGGCGATCTCGACATCGCCCTCGCCTTCTACTACCAGGGCTGGTGGAGCATCGAGCAGTTCGGCATCTTCGAAGAGACGCTCCAGTACGTGGCCAATGTCCTCGCCATCGCCGAGGACTTCGCAGAGTGACGCCGCTTAGCCGCGCACGAGGTCGCCGTAGGCCTCCGGCAGCCGGTCGAGCAGCGCGTTCGTCCCCGGCGCCATGTCCTTCCAGCGCGGGAGCGCCCGGTTGATCTGCGCCGCCATCACCACCCCGCTGCCCCGAGGCGAAATCGTCAGCGGCGCACCGTTCGGCGCAATCACCATCGCCAGGTCCGGCCCCGCCACCGCCGTGTAGACCCGGTTCTCGTCGCTCCGCGCCCGGGCCAGCTGCTCCGTAATCGGGTGCCGCTCGAACGCCGTCCACGCCAGCACCTCGGCGCCCTGCAGCATCAGGATG
>NZ_DAOUAO010000200.1:0-5387 GCF_034433535.1 Tepidiforma sp. | reverse complement strand
TCGAAGGCGAAGCTCGAATCGCTCGGGCTGGCCGACGTGGCAGCGGCGCTGCACAACTAGGTAACGGGCTCCGCAGTGCGCACCAGGCGCCCTCCCCTGTGGGGAGGGCGCTTTGTTTGTGCCTGGTGAACCGCGGGTTCAGGGCCGGGTCGGGCTTTACGGGGACTTCCCCGCGGGTGGTTCAGGGTAGAAGAGGCGGCGGATTGCCAGCCCCGGTGAAGGAGTTTCGATTGCAGGAGAACGGGACGGTTCTGCGGCGTGAAGAGGCCGAGCGGGCCCATGCGGTCTTCGAATCGGCGATGTTCGAGATCAAGCGGGTCATCGTCGGGCAGGAGCAGATGCTCGAGCGCGTGCTGGTGGCGCTGCTGGCCGGCGGGCACCTGCTTATCGAAGGCGTGCCGGGCCTGGCGAAGACGCTAACCGTGAAGACGGTCGCGGAGGTGCTGGGCGGCACGTTCCACCGGGTGCAGTTCACGCCCGACCTCGTGCCCGGCGACCTGGTCGGGACGCGCATCTACCGGCCCGATACGGGCACCTTCGTGGCCGAGAAGGGGCCGGTCTTCTGCAACATCCTGCTGGCGGACGAGATCAACCGTGCGCCTGCGAAGGTCCAGTCGGCGCTGCTGGAGGTGATGCAGGAGCGCCAGGTCACGATTGGGCTCGAGACGTTCCGGGTGCCGACGCCGTTCCTGGTGATGGCCACACAGAACCCGATCGAATCGGAGGGGACGTACCCGCTGCCGGAGGCGCAGGTCGACCGGTTCATGATGAAGGTGGTGGTGGAGTACCCGGAGGCGGCGGAGGAGGTGGCCATCGTGCAGCGGTCGCTGGAGCCGACGCCGCGGGTGAAGCAGGTGCTGCCGATGGACGAGCTGCAGCGCTTCCAGGCGATGACGGCGGAGGTGTACGTCGACCGGGCCGTGGCGGAGTATGCGGTCGCGCTGGCGGCGGCGACGCGGCACCCGGAGCGCTACGGGCTGGCGCGCCACCGGGCGCATATCGCGTTCGGGGCGAGCCCGCGCGGGAGCATCAATCTGGTGCATGCGGCGCGCGCGGTGGCGCTCCTGCGGGGTCGGCACTACGTGCTGCCGGGCGACGTGTTCGACCTGGCGCGCGACGTGCTGCGGCACCGGATGGTTCTGACCTACCAGGCGCTGGCGGAGGGCGTGACGGCGGATGCCATCCTGGACGGGGTGCTGGCCGCGGTCAAGCCGCCGCGCATCGAGCTGGCGGCAGAGGCGACGGCGTGAGCGGGAGCCTCGCGGCGGCCTGGCCGAGGACGCCGGACCGGCCCGGGCCCGGGCCGATGCCCGAAGGCGTGCTCCGCGCCCTGGACGTCACAGTGGGGCGGCGGGTCAGCAGCCTGCTGGCGGGCGATTTCCGCTCGCACGGGCTGGGAACCGGCAGCGAGCTGGCGCAGGTGCGGGAGTATGTCCCGGGCGATGATGTCCGGCTGATCGACTGGAACGTGACCGCGCGGACGACGGTGCCGCATGTCCGGGTGCACGTTGCGGAGCGGGTGCTGACGACGTGGCTGGTGCTGGATGCCTCGCCCTCGATGGGGTTCGGGACGGCGGAACGGCGGAAGTTCGATGTCGCGGAGGGCGTCGCCCTGGCGATTGGGCATGTGGCCACGCGGCACGGCAATGCGCTGGGGGTGTTCGCGTTCGGGCCGCAGGGAGAGCGCGTGGTCCCGCCGGCGCAGGGTCGGGCGGGGCTGGTCTCGCTGCTGCTGGCCCTGCGGATGCAGCCGGAGCCGCGGGGGCTGGGGCCGGGGCTCGGCGAGGTACTGCGGCGGGCGAACCGGCTCGCGGGGCGCGGCCGACTGATGGTGGTGGTCTCGGACTTCCGCGGGCAGCGTGACTGGGACGGGCCGCTGCTGGAGCTGTGCGGGCGCCACGAGGTGATCGCGGTGGAGATTCGCGACCCGCGGGAGCAGGAGCTGCCCGATGTGGGCGAGCTCTGGCTAGTCGACCCGGAGACGGGGCGGCACCTGCGGGTCGATACGGGCAACCGTCGACTGCGCGAGCGGTTCGCGGCCGCCGCCGCGGCCGAACGCGAGGAGGTCGCTGCGGCGATTCGCCGGGCGGGTGCGCGGCACGTGGTGCTTTCGACGCAGGGCGACTGGCTGCGGCCGCTGGCCCTGGGTTTGCGACAGGAAGGGGTGGTTCGATGACGTTTCTCTGGCCATTCGCGCTGCTCGGGCTGGCGGCGGTGCCGCTGCTTGCGGGGCTCTACCTCGCCTTCCAGCGGCGGCGGTCCCGCTATGCGGTGCGGTTCACGAACCTCGACCTGCTGGCGAACGTGGTGGAGGCAACCCCGGGCTGGCGCCGGCACATCCCGCCGGTGCTCTACGGGCTTGCTATCGCGGCGCTGGTGCTCTCGCTGGCCCGGCCGCAGCTGGTGACGAAGGTGCCGAAGCAGGAGGGCACGGTGGTGCTCGTCACCGACGTCTCGGGGTCGATGAACGCGACGGACGTTACTCCGACGCGCATGGATGCGGCGAAGGAAGCGGCCCAGCTGCTCGTCGACCGGCTGCCCGAGGATTTCCGGCTCAGCCTGATCAGTTTTTCGAGCGGGGTGAACGTCCTGGTGCCGCCGACCACCGAGAAAGCGGACGTCCTCGCGGCGATCGAGCGGCTGGCACCGCAGGGCGGGACGGCGATGGGCGACGCGCTGGCGACCGCGGTGGACGTGGTGCGGGCCGCGCTCCAGGCTGAACAGCCGGCTCAGGGCGCCGGCGGTGAAGCCGCGCCCACGCCGGGGGCCGTGCGCGGGGAGGGCGAGGCGGCGCCGGCGGTGATTGTGCTGCTCTCGGACGGGGCGAACACGGTCGGGCAGTGGGACCCGCTGGACGCGGCGCGGCTCGCGCAGGAGGCCGGCATCCCGGTCTACGCGGTGGCGTTGGGGACCCCGGACGGGGTGGCGGTGGTAACGGACCAGCAGGGCCGGCAGCGGGCGGTGCGGGTTCCGCCCGATGAGGAGACGCTCCAGGCGATTGCGCAGCTAACCGAGGGGCGCTTCTTCTCAGCGCCGGACTCGGATGAGCTGGAAAGCGTCTACCAGGACCTTGGTGACCGGATTGGCTACGACGAGGAGCGCACGGAGGTGAGCTGGGCGTTCGCGGGCGGCGCGGCTGCCCTGGTGCTCATCGGCGGGCTTCTTGGGCTGCTCTGGTTCAACCGGTTCCCCTAGGGCCGTCGCACGAAGGGGCAGCCCGCGACATCGAACCGACCGCCGTGATTGCGGTAAGCGGCTGCGATCGCGTAGGGTTCGCGCATGCCGCTGGCGGAGTGCAACGGGATGCGGCTGTACTACGAGGTCCACGGTTCGGGGGAGCCGCTGGTGCTCGTAAAGGGGCAGGGGAGCGACCACCATGGCTGGGACCCGGTGGTGGAGGACTTCGCCGCCCGGTTCCAGGTCATCGTGTACGACCACCGGGGCACGGGGCAGAGCGACAAGCCGCGTGAGCCGGCCTACACGACGCGGATGTTCGCGGCCGACGCGGTAGCGCTGCTCGACCACCTGGGCATCGAACTGGCGCACTGGTACGGGATTTCGATGGGCGGGCGCGTGTGCCAGTGGGTGGCGATCGACTACCCCGAGCGGGTGCGGGCGATGGTGCTGGGCTGCACGACGCCGGGGGACCGCCATGGGATTCGCCGGCCGGCAGAGGTGGATGAGCGCATGCGCAACCGCCCCGCCAACGCGGAGGAGGCGGCGCTCTGGCTGGCCGAGGAGATGGTCAGCCCCGGTTGGCTGGCGAACCACCCGGAGTACCGGGAGTTTTTGCTCCGGAGAGCGCGGAATTCGCCGCCGCCGTGGGCGCTGCGGTTGCATTACGAGGCGAGCCAGATGCACGATGCATGGGAGAGGCTCCCGGAGATTGCCGCGCCGGTGCTCGTGATCCACGGGACGGAGGACCGGATCAATCCGACGGAGAATGCGCGGCTGCTGGCAGAGCGGATCCCCGGGGCGGAGCTGTATTTTGTGGAGGGAGGGCGGCACGGGTATTTCATCGAGTTCCGCGAGGAAGCGGGCGCGGCGGTGATGGAGTTCCTGGCGCGGCATTCATCATCGAGGTAGGGGTGCGGCCATGCATTTGCAGCGGAAGATCATGGGCTTTTCGCGGGATGTCGGGCGGAGGCTGGAGCGGGCGCTCGGCGACAACGTCATCGGGCTCTACCTGCACGGTTCGGCGACGATGGGCGCGTTCCAGTACCTGCGTTCGGACTTCGACATGCTGGCGGTGGTGGAGGAGCCGCTGACGAAGGATGAGCAGCGGCTGGTGGCGGAGCTGCTGATGGACCCGGAGATGCCCTGCCCGGGTTCGGGGCTCGAGCTGAGCATTGTGACCGATGCGTCGCTGGACATCGAAAGCCATTCGCCGCCGTTCGAACTGCACCTGAGCACGGTGCCCGAAGCGCGGACGTTCGTGGACGGGCACGGGCACCCGGGCGACCCCGACCTCCTGCTGCACTACGCGGTCGCGCGGGCGCGGGGGAAGGCGATTAGCGGGCCATCGCCGGAGGAGATGTTCCCGCTGATCCCGCGGAGCTGGGTGCTGGAGGCGATGGCTGACGAGCTGGGGTGGGCGCTGGCGAACGCGACGCCGGGGTATGCGGTGCTGAACGCGGTGCGTGCGCTGCGGTATGCGTACACCGGGGAGCTGGTGAGCAAGCAGGAAGGGGCGTACTGGTTTTTCCGGCTGAAGAAGCACATGACGCCGGTGCGGCTGGCGCTGAAGCAGCACCTCGGGCGTTCGGAGTACGGTCCGACGGCCGAGCAGGCGGAGCGGGTGGTGGGCTGGGTGCTCGATGAGATCAGCCGGGTGCGGATGGACCTGGACGAGGACGAGGTGTAGGGCAGTGGACCCGTGGAGCATCCGGTGGGCGGGCGCCTCGGATGCGCGCGCCCTTGCGGAGCTCCGGTACAGATTCCGGGAGGAGATGGGGCAGGCCAGCGAGGACCGGGAGGCCTTCCTGGCGCGGGCGACGGCATGGATGGCAGAACGGCTCGCCGACGACGGGGCCTGGCGGGCGCTGATCGCGGAAGCCAACGGTCAGCCGATCGGCTGCGGGTGGCTGCAGCTCATCGAGAAGGTTCCGAACCCGGGCCCGGAGGAGGAACTGCACGGGTATATCACCAGCCTGTACGTGGACCCGGGCTGGCGGGGGGCAGGGCTGGGTGCGGCGCTGGTCGAGACGCTGGTGACTGCCTGCCGGGAGGCGGGGGCGGACGCCATCGTGCTGTGGCCTACGGAACGGAGCCGAAGCCTGTACGAGCGCAGGGGCTTTGCGGCGCCGGCCGACCTGCTGGAGCTGCAGGTCGGGACGGGGAGATCACCGCGCGGGGTCACTCAGACGGCGGGGTGACAATGTCGCCAT
>NZ_DAOUAO010000199.1:0-16905 GCF_034433535.1 Tepidiforma sp. | reverse complement strand
GGGGCGGGCGGGGGCCTGAGCTTTCGCGGGGCCCCCCGCGGCGCGAAGATGGGGCCATGACTTCGGTGCGGCTGGCGGCCGCGGTGGTCGGGGGCAGGCTGGCGGGCAGGGCCACGCGTCTCGCGCGGCGAGGGAGCGGGACTGCGCTGCCCGGGCTGGTGGCGGAGCGCGTCGAACCGCGGGTGGTCGAGCTGCTGGGGCGAACCCTTGGCGCGGGCAGGGTCCTCGTGACCGGCACGAACGGGAAGACGACCACGAGCCGGCTGCTCGCGGGCATGCTGGAGGCGGCGGGGCGGGGATTTGTGCACAACCGCGAGGGCAGCAACCTGCTGCGCGGCTTCGCGAGCACGCTGGTCGCGCAGGCCGACTGGCGGGGGCGCATCCCCGGTGCGGAAGGGCTGACCGGGCTGTTCGAAACCGATGAGGCAACGTTCCCGGGGGCTGTGCGGGCGCTGGCGCCTTCGGTGATGGTCTTCACGAACCTGTTTCGCGACCAGCTCGACCGCTACGGGGAGGTGGACACGGTGGCGGCGCTCTGGCGCCAGGGGCTGGCCGCAGCGCCGCGCGACGCGGTGCTGGTGCTCAACGCCGACGACCCATCGGTGGCCGAGCTGGCGGAGGGATGGCCGGGCGGAGTGGCGTGGTACGGCGTCGAGGACGCATTGGCGGCGGCGGGCGAAGCCGGGGCGAGCGATGCCCGCTGGTGCCGGTGCGGCGGAGATTATGTCTATGATCTGCGCTTTTTCGCGCATGTCGGCTGGTGGCGCTGCGGCGGCTGCGGGCGGGCGAGGCCGACACCCGGCACGGCGGCCCGGGAGATTCGGCTGGGGCTGGAACGGGCCACCTTCACGGTCGAGGGGCTGGGCCGCCCGGAGCTGGGCCTGACCGGCCTGTACAACGTCGAGAACGCGCTGGCGGCCATCGCGGCCGCGCGGGTGCTGGGGCTCCCCGATGCGGCAATCCTCGCCGGGCTGGCGCAGACGCAGGCCGCCTTCGGCCGGCAGGAGGTCGTGCGCCTCGACGGGCGGCGGCTGGTGTTGCTGCTGGCCAAGAACCCGGCGGGCGCGAACCAGGTGCTGCTGCTGTTGCGGGCGATCGCCGGGGAGGCCGGGGAGGGCGGGCTGGCGGTGGCCGGGCTGCTGAACGACCGGTTCGCGGATGGGCAGGATGTGAGCTGGATTTGGGATGTCGACTACGAACTCGCGGCAGGCAGGGTGGGGCGCTGCTGGGCAGGCGGCGACCGGGCGGAGGACCTGGCGCTGCGGCTGGACTATGCCGGGTGGCCCCGGCCGCTGGCGGTGGAGCGCGAGCCCGGTCGGCTGCTTGATGCGGTGCTGGCCGGCACGCGGGAGGGCGACACGGTGTTCGTGGTGCCGACCTATACGGCGCTGCTGGACCTGCGGGCCGAGCTGCAGCGGCGGGGGGCGGTCAGCGGGAGGCTGGAGTAGGGTTGCGGCGGGCGCGGTAGTACATCGGTGCCCCGGTGCCGCCCCTTTTGAGCAGGATGACCTCGGCGATGATGCTGACGGCGATCTCCTCGGGGGTTTCGGCGCCGATATCGAGACCGATGGGAGTGCGAACGCGGGCGAGTTCTCCTTCCGGGAAGCCCTCGGCGCGGAGATGGTCGAGGACGGCGGTGGTGCGCCTGCGGGAGCCGATCATGCCGAGGTAGGCGGCGCCGCGGCCAAGGCAGCGCCTGAGCGAGAGCTCATCCTGTTTGTGGCCGCGGGTGACGAGGACGATGGTCGTAGAGGGACCGATGGGGAAGCGGTCGAGGGCCGCTTCGAAGTCATCGCAGATGACCTCATCGGCCCCGGGGATGCGGGCGGGGTCGGCGTAGTCGGGGCGGTCGTCGAGGACGACGACGCGGTAGCCGAGGAAGTCCGCGAGGCGGGCGAGCGCCCGGCCGATGTGGCCGGCGCCGACGACAAGGAAGGTGGGCCGGGACTCGACGACCTCGAGGTAGACGGCGGGCAGGTCATCGCGGTGGCGTTCGTGGAGCGCTTCGCCCTCGATGTAGACCGTGCGGGCGCCGTGGCGGGCAAAGAGGTCGGGTGCGGCGCGTGCGATAGCCGCATCGAGGGCGGGGTCGCCGAGGGAGCCGAGGGTTGCGCCGGAGGGCTCGACGAGGAGTCGGGCGCCGGGCTGGAGCGGGCGGCCGGCGGGCTCGACGAGGACGGCGAGGAGGGCGGGTTCGCCGCCGCGGGCGGCCTCAGCGAGGCGTCGTGTCAGCTCCAGCATAGCGATCAGGATACGCGCGGCGGGGGATTTGCGCGTGGCGGGGGATGCCGATAGGGTATGGGGAGAATCGAAGAGCCTGAGACCGCAGGTCCCAATGCGACACGCCCCACGGGGCGTGGGGAGAATGCCGAAAGGCGCCTGCCGAGGCAGTGAGACGAAGCGCGGGCCGCGCGAGCGGCCGGCGGTTTGGTGTTCCCTGCCAAGGCGGCAGGGTTTTTTGTTGCGGTCGGCAGGTGGAGCCCCCGGCCGGGAAGCCGGCCACCAGAAGGACGCTGGAGGTAGGGTATGCCGACTCCACGGAAGGTCGCGATGCTGGCGGAGATCAAGTCCCGGATGGAGCGGGCTTCGATCGCGATCAGCGCCGACTATCGTGGGCTGACGGTCGCACAGATCACGGAGCTGCGCCGGGCACTTCGGCCGGCCGGTGCGGAAGTGAAGGTCGTCAAGAACACGCTTGCTGCGATGGCGGCGAAGGAAGCGGGCCGGGAGGAGCTGGCCCAGATCCTGAAGGGGCCGACGGCGCTGACGTTCGGGTTCGATGACCCGATTGCGCCGGTGAAGGCCTTCACGGAGCACCTGCGCAGCAAGCGCCTGAACATCGAGGTGCACGGGGGCTGGCTGGAAGGCCGGGTGCTGACCCGTGCGGAGGTCGAGAGCCTGGCTACGATGCCGCCGAAGGAGCAGCTGCTGGCGGACGTGGTCGGGAAGCTGCAGGCGCCGCTCTACGGCTTTGCGGGGCTGCTGCAGGCGAGCATTCGGAACTTTGCCGGGCTGATCGAGGCCCGGGCGAACCAGCTGGAATCGGCCTGAGGCCGCCGGCGCCACGAAACTGCACAAGGAGAACACGGGAATGGCTTCGAAAGTCGAAGAAGTGCTGGAACTGATCAAGGGGATGACGATCCTCGAGCTGCGCGACCTGAACAAGGCGATCGAGCAGGAGTTCGGCATCACGGCGGCGGCCCCGACGGTGGTCGCCGCTGGCGCGGCGCCGGCCGCCGGCGCTGCCCCGGCAGCGGCTGCCGCCGAGGATGAGAAGAGCGAGTTCAACGTTGTCCTGAAGAGCTTCGGCGACAACAAGATCAACGTCATCAAGGCGATCCGCGAGGTGGTCAGCGGCCTGGGCCTGAAGGAGGCGAAGGACCTCGTGGAGGCGGCGCCGACCAAGGTGAAGGAGGGGGTCAGCAAGGAGGAGGCGGAGTCGATCAAGGCGAAGCTGACCGAGGCAGGCGCGGTCGTCGAGATCGAGTAACGGCTGCTTCAGCGCCCAATCCGCGGGGCCCGGCCGAGCTGGCCGGGCCCCGCTGCGTGTTGGCGGGCACGGGTCAGATCGGGTGGTCGAATGCCTCGGCCTGGTAGTGGATATCGCGCACGGCGTTCGAGAGGTGGAGCGCCTCCTGGGGGTCGAAGCCGAGATAGACGAGGGCCTGACGCATCATTTCGAGGCCGCCTTCGTACTCGGGGACGATGACTTCGTTAGCGCCCAGCTCGCGGAGGGGGCGAATTTCGCCGCCGGCCCGGGCGCGAACGAGAATCGGGACGGCGGGGTTGAGGGCGCGGGCTGCGGCGGTGGCGACGAAGGCGGAGCTCTCTTCGGGGACGGTGATGACGACGGCGTGGGCGTGTTCGATGCCGGTGCGTTCGAGCACCTCGCGGGTGCCGGCATCGCCCCAGATGGTCGGGATGCCGGCCGCGTTGAGGGCTCGGGCGCGGTCGAGGTCGATTTCGACCACGGCGAAGGGGATGCCGAGCTGGCTGAGGGCGTGGCCGGTGAGTTCGCCGACGCGGCCGTAGCCGACGATGACGACGTGGTCGGAGCGCGGGATTTCGGGCTCGGGGATTTCGCCCTGGCGGTCGACGAAGCGCCAGATGGGGCCGAGACGGCGGAGGACGGATTCGATGGCGTCGATCGTCCGGAAGGCGAAGGGGTTGACGACGATGGAAATGGCGGCGACCGCGAGGATGATCGCGTAGGTCTCTTCGGTCATGAGTCCTTCGCGCACGCCCTCGGAGCCGACGATGAAGGTGAACTCGCCGAGCTGGCCGAGCCCGGCGCCGACGACGAGGGCCGTGCGGCCGGGGAAGGGGAAGACCGCGGCCGTGACGAAGGCGATCGCGGCATTGACGAAGAGGACCGAGAGGAGGATGGCGAGGAAGAGGCCCTTGTTGGCGCGGACGACGTCGGGGTCGAGGAGTAGGCCGACGGAGACGAAGAAGAGGACTGCGAAGGCGTCGCGGAGGGGGACGACATCGGCGGCGACCTGGTGGGAGGTTTCGGTTTCGGAGACAGCAACGCCGGCGATGAAGGCGCCGAGGGCGATGGAGAGGCCAAAGGCGGCGGCGCTGGTGGCGATGCCGAGGGCAGCGGCGACGAAGGCGAGGACGAAGAGCTCGCGGGAGCCGGTGCGGGCCACGAGGGAGAGGAGGCGGGGGAGGAGGCGTGCGCCAAAGCCGAGCATGATGACCACGAAGACGGCGGCGCGGAGGGCCGCGAAGGCGACGGGCTTCCATTCGAGCCCGTTCCCCTCGTGAGCGAGCGAGGGAATCATGGCGAGGACGACGACGGTGATGATGTCCTGGGCGATGAGCCAGCCGATGACGACCCGGGCGTGAATGGTGCCCATGAGGCCGCGGTCTTCGAGGGTGCGGATGAGGATGATGGTGGAGGCGATGCTGATGGCGAGGCCGAGGACGAGGGCTTCGCGCCAGGGGAGGTGGAAGGCGAGGCCGATGCCGGTGCCGAAGGCGGTGGCGGCGCAGACCTGGATGATGGCGCCGGGAATGGCGATGGCCCGGACGGCGAGGAGGTCGCGGAGGTTGAAGTGGAGCCCGACGCCGAACATGAGGAAGATGACGCCGAGGTTGGCGAGCTGCTGCATGGCGGCGGGGTCGGCGGTGTAGCCGGGGGTCGCCGGGGAGATAAGGAGCCCGGCGGCGAGGTAGCCGACAACGGGAGAGAGCCGGGCAAGGCGCGCGAGAAAGCCGCCCATGGCCGCCAGGCCGAGAGCGATGGCGATCGACGTGATGAGCGAAACGTCGTCCACGTGGGAAGGCGTAGCCTAGCAGGGATGTCCCCTGCGGGCGCGGGCGGCTGCGGATGGGCCGCTGCGGGGTCTTCAGCGGCTGCCGGGGATGAGCACAACCTTGCAGTCGCGGGGGTCGGCGAGGGCGGTAAAGGCAGCGGGCAGCTCATCGAGCGAGACGGTGCGGGTGATCATCGGGGAGGTATCGATCGCGCCGCTGCCGAGCGCCTGGAGGGTCTCGGCGTACTCCTCGGGGGTGTAGCCGAGGACAAATTTGAGGGTGAGCTGCTTGTTGATGCCAACGAGGGGGAGGATGCGGTCCTCCTCCATGCAGGCGCCGACGACGACGACGCGCCCGGAGCGATCGGCGAGGTCCATCGCGAGCTGGAGGGTCCCGGGGACGCCGATGCATTCGAAGACGAGGGAGGGGGCGGGACGGCCGGTGGCCTGCTGGAGGGTCTCGGCGAGGGGCTGGCTGCGGGGGTCGATGACGAGATCGGCGCCGAGGCGGCTGGCCAGTTCACGGCGCTCTGCGGAGAGCTCGGAGACGGCAACGTGGGGGACGCCTTCGTGCTTGAGCCAGAGGAGCGTCATCAGGCCGATGGGCCCGGCGCCGAGGACGAGGGCGGGCTCGCCGGGCTGGATGCCGGCCTGGCGGACGGCGTGGAGCCCGACGGCGCAGGGCTCGGTGGTCGCGGCGACGGTATCGGGCAGCCCATCGGGGACGCGGAGGAGGAGCGGAGCGCTCATAAGGACATAGTCGCCGTAGGCCCCGGGGTAGGTGGCGCTGTAGCCGATGGCGGCGATGCCGTTGGGCGCGGCGGGGTCGATCATGACGGGGATGGAGGTGACCCGGGTGCCGGGGGTCCAGGCCTCAGCGCCGGGGCCGGGTTTGACCACTTCGGCCACGAATTCGTGGCCCATGATGATGCCGGACTCGAGGATCGACTCGTCCCATGCGGTCGAGCCGGTGCGGCGGGCGGCGGCGATCATGCCGTCGAGGAACTTTGCGGCGTGGAGGTCGGAGCCGCAGATGCCGCAGGCGAGGACGCGGGCGAGGACCTGGCCGGGGCCCGGCTCGGGGGTGGGGCGTTCTTGAATGGAGAGCGTGGTGCCGCGGAGGACCATCGCGCGCATGGTTGTTTGCCTCGTGCGAAATTTCGCGGGCGCGACTTTACCACAGGGCGGGGCCGGATTGCTCGCCCCGGGTGACGCGGGCGACACTCTTGGCGTGACGACGGACGGTGCGGCGCTGCGCGTGGTCCTGGCGACGAACAACCCGGGGAAGGTGCGCGAATTTCGGCGGCTGCTGGAGCCGCTGGGTGTCGCGGCGGTCACGCCGGCGGAGCTCGGCCTGCGGCTGGAGGTGGAGGAGGATGGGGCCAGCTACGCCGAGAACGCGCTGAAGAAGGCGCAGGCGTACGCCGACGCTGCCGGGATGCCCGCGCTTGCCGATGATTCGGGCATCGAGGTCGATGCGCTGGGGGGCGGGCCGGGGATGCACTCGGCGCGCTTCGGCGGGCCGGGGCTGGACGACGCGGGGCGAACGGCGCTGCTGCTCGAGCGGCTCAAGGGCGTCCCGGCGGAGCTGCGGATGGCGCGCTACCGGGCGGTGGTGGCGGTGGCGTGGCCCGGGACGGCGGGACGGGAGCCGGCGCTGTTCGAGGGGGTGGAGGAGGGTACCATCGCTGAGGCGCCGCGGGGAGAGCGAGGGTTCGGCTACGACCCGGTGTTCATCCCGGCAGAGGGGCAGCGGGATGGGCGCGTTCGCACGCAGGCGGAGTTCAGCGACGAGGAGAAGGACGCCATCAGCCACCGGGCGAAGGCGGTCCGGGCGGCGGCACGCTGGCTGCGGGAGGTGGGAGCGTGAAGCGGGCGGTGCTCGCGGCGAGCATCGCCGGGCTGCTGGCTGCGGGCTGTGGGACGCCGGATGCGAACTTTCCCGAGCCGGCTGCCTGCCCGTCGCCGGCGGCAGTGCCGACCAGCCGGGCGACCCCGGGCACGGCTTCAGTGCCGGCGATGCTGGCGCGCATCCGGAACGGGGCCGCTGAGCTGGCCGCGCTCCGGGAGCGGCTGCGCGAGAGCTACCCCTCGGACACGTTCTCCCGGCGGGATGCGTTCCGGCCGGATTTCGCGCGGTATGCGGACGCGACCCTCTGCCTTGCGCGGGAGCTGCGGGGTCTGACGCCGCCGCCGCGGCTGGAGGCCTGGAAGGCGCGGGTGGATGCCGCCCTGGATGCGCTCATCGCGCATACAGAGGGAGGGAGGGAAGCCGTGCGCACCCGCAACGTTTCCGAGTACCGGGACTGGTACCGCGGGGTGGACGCGCGCATCGATGCGGTGGAGGAAGCGGCGGCGGCTACACCGTAAGTCGGGCAGCGGCAGGGGCTTGCAGGGGATGCTACGCTCGAGGCATGACGGTGGAACCTGGCACACGGCCGCCGTGGCTGAAGGTCCGCTTCCCGGCAGGCGGGCGGTACGCCGAGCTGGTCGAGCTGATGCACGGCAGCGAGCTGCACACGGTCTGCGAGGAGGCCCGCTGCCCGAATATTGGGGAGTGCTGGAGCCGGGGGACGGCGACGTTCATGATCCTCGGCGATACCTGCACGCGGTCGTGCGGGTTCTGCGCGGTCAAGACCGGGCGGCCGGGTGTGCTGGATACCGACGAGCCGCGGCGGGTAGCGCTGGCCATCCAGAAGATGGGGCTGCGGCACGCGGTCATCACCAGCGTCAACCGGGATGAACTGCCGGACGGGGGGGCGCGGATGTTCGCGGAGACGATCCGCTGGGGGCGGCGACTCTCGCCGGGGACCACGTTCGAGGTGCTGATCCCGGATTTCAAGGGCGACGAGGCGGCGCTGGCGACGGTCCTGGAGGCGAGGCCGGAAATCCTGAACCACAACACGGAGACGGTGCCGCGCCTGTACCGGCGGGTTCGTCCGCAGGCGGTGTACGAGCGTTCGCTGGCGCTGCTCCGGCGTGCGAAAGAGCTGGACCCCGGGGTGCTGACGAAGAGCGGGCTGATGGTGGGGCTGGGCGAGACGCGGTCGGAGCTTGAGGCCGTTTTCCGCGACCTTGCGGCGGCGGGGGTGGACATCCTGACAGTGGGGCAGTACCTGCGCCCGACGCCGGCGCACCTGCCGGTCGAGCGCTACTGGGAGCCGGGGGAGTTCGCCGAGCTGAAGGAGCTCGCGCTGGGCATGGGCTTCCGTCACGTCGAGGCCGGCCCGCTGGTGCGCAGTTCGTACCACGCGGAGGAGCAGGCGGTGGCCGCCCGGGAGCAGGTTGACGCGAAGGGTGGGCTCGCGGTTACGCTTCTGGAGCCCCGGGAGCGCCGCCGCTGAGGCGGCCACACCGCGGCGGAAACGTACCTGCCGATGACCGACGACGACACCCGGGTTGACGACGTGGAGGCCATGCGTCGCGAGGCGCTGGGGGCGTTCGCACATGAGATTCGCACGCCGCTGACCTCTATCCGGATGGTGCTTGAACTCGCGCGACGGGCGGGGGCAGAGGGGGAGCTGCGGCTGGACCGGGAGCTGGCCGAGATGCTGACGGTCTCGATCGACGACCTGCAGACGCTGGCGGATGACCTGCAGGAGCTCTCCCGGCTTGAACGGGGAAAAGTGGCGCTTTCGACGGGGCCGTGCGAGCTGCCGGCGGCCGTGGCAGCGGCGACGGAGCTGCTGGGGCAGGCGCCGCGGCTGGAGTGCGATGCGGTGGACGCCGTCGCGGGACCGTGGGATGCGGCCCGGCTGGTCCGGGCGCTGGCCGGCTTCGCACGCTCGGCGAATCGCATCGGGGACGGGAGCGGGGTGGTGCGGCTGCGAACCGAGCGCGCCGAGGGCAGCGTTCGGCTGTGGTTCGAAAGCGGGACGCTGGAGGGGCCGCAGCGGCCGATCCAGGCAGATGCGGGCTTCGCATTTTTCCGATCGCGACAACTTGTCGTCGCGATGGGGGGCTCCGTACACTGCGATCGTCGCGACCGCGCGGTGCAGTTCGGGGTGGTCCTCCCGCTGCACCGGGCGCAGGGCGGCGAAAGCAGCCGACCGGCATGAAAATCCTGCTTGCGGAAGACGAACGAACCATCTCGCGGCTGATCCGGCAGGTGCTGGTGAACAACGGCCACGAAGTGACCGCGGTGACTTCGGCAGCCGAGGCGGTGGCGCTGCTGGAATCGGAGCGGTTCGACCTGGTGCTGCTGGACCTGCACCTCGCGGACGGTGACGGGATGCGGGTGGTCGCGGCCATCGAGACGCAGCAGGGGGAGGGTAGGCCGCCGGTGGTGCTGATGACCGGAGAGGGTGTGCTGGGGGCGGATGACCCGCGCACGCGGCGCGTCGCGACGGTGCTGGCGAAGCCGTTCGACCTCGACGAGCTGGAGCGGGCGGTGAACGCGTTCGTTGCCTGAGGGGTGCGGGAGACGCGAACGGTTGCTGATGCCAGGATTGGCTTGCGGATGCTAGGATGGGGAGCGTGAATTCGGCATCCTGCCAGCTGGTGAGAACAACCCCGCGTCAATCGCGCGGGGCTGCGATTTAGGGTCCGCCCTTCCGGCCGACCGCGTTGTACCGTTCCCCCTGATGTCCCCCGGTTTCGCCTGCAGAGAAGAGGTTTGCCATGCCGACTGACCGCGTACAGCTGTACGACACCACCCTCCGCGACGGTTCGCAGATGGAGGGCATTTCGCTTTCGGTCGAGGACAAGATCCGCATCACGAAGAAACTCGACGAGCTCGGCCTCGAATGGATCGAGGGAGGTTTCCCCGGTTCGAACCCGAAGGATGCGGAGTACTTCCGGCGTCTGAAGGAGGTGAAGCTGCGGAACGCGAAGGTGAGCGCCTTCGGCGGGACGCGCAAGCCGAACCTGACCTGTGAGCTCGATGCCAACATCCAGAGCCTGGTGGCAGCGGATACGCCGGGTGTCACGCTGGTGGGGAAGGCGAGCCTGTACCAGGTAACCGACATCCTCGAGACGACGCCGGAAGAGAACCTGGCGATGATCGCGGACACGATCAGCTACTTCAAAAAGCTGGGGAAGACCGTCTTCTTCGATGCCGAGCATTTCTTCGACGGCTTCTATGGCGACCCGGACTACTCGCTGCAGTGCCTGGTGACCGCCGCGCGGGCGGGCGCTGACGCGCTGGTGCTGTGCGACACGAACGGGGGCATGACGACCCGGCGGATGCTGGCCGCGATCGAGGCGGTGCAGCAGCGGGTGCGAGATGTGCGGCTCGGCATCCACCTGCACAACGATGCGGGGCTGGCGGTGGCGAACTCGCTGCTGGCGGTGGAGGCGGGCGTCTGGCAGGTGCAGGGCTGCGTGAACGGCTACGGTGAGCGCTGCGGCAACGCGGACATCCTGACGATCCTCGCCAACCTGAAGCTGAAGATGGGCATCGACGTGGTGGAGGATGAACAGCTGGCGCGGCTGACGGAGGTGGCGAACTACGTGGCCGAGCTGGCGAACATGGCGCCGAACCCGCAGGCGCCGTATGTCGGGGCATCGGCCTTCGCACACAAGGCGGGTTACCACGCCGCCGGTGTGATGAAGGACGAACGCTCGTACCAGCACATCGACCCGGCGCTGGTGGGCAACCACTCGCGGGTGCTGGTCTCGGAGCTTTCGGGGCAGCGGAACCTGCTGATGAAGCTCAAGGAGGTCGGGCTGGACTTCCTCTCACAGGACGAAATCAGGCGGCTGCTCGAGGTGGTGAAGGAGCGCGAGGCGCAGGGCTACCAGTATGAGGGCGCGGAGGCGAGCTTCGAGATGCTGGTGCGGCGGAACCTGCCGGGCTACAGGCCGCCGTTCGAACTGGAGGACTTTGTGGTGGTGGAACGGCGCAGAGCGCGCACGGGGGACGGCGGCAACGAGATGCTGGCCGAGGCGATGGTAAAGCTGAACATCAACGGGCAGGTGCAGCACACGGCGCACGAGGGGAACGGCCCGGTGAATGCGCTCGACGGGGCGGTGCGCAAGGCGCTGAACCCGGTCTTCCCGCAGCTGGAGCAGGTGAAGCTGGTCGACTACAAGGTGCGCATCCTCGACAGCCAGTCGGCGACGGGGGCGCGGGTGCGGGTGCTGATCGAGAGCACCGACGGGACGCGCTACTGGACGACGGTGGGCTCCTCGACGGACATCATCGAGGCGAGCTGGCTGGCGCTGGCTGACGCGCTGGAGTACGCGCTCCAGGCTGAGCGGTAAGGGCCGGGCGGGCGACGGATGGGCGCGGCGATCCTGCTGCTGTTCGGGGGTGACGAGCTGACCATCCGCCGCCGGCTGCGGGAGCTGCGCGAGGAGGCGGACGGCGGGACCGGGATGCTGGTGCACAACCTGGCGGAGGTCGATGGACGCCAGGCAAAGCCGGCCGACGTTGTTGGGCCGGCGATGGCGCCGCCGTTCCTCGCGCCGCGGCGGCTGGTGGTGGTGGATCACCTGCTGGCGCGGTTCGAAGCGCGCGGCGGGAGCGGGAGCCGCCGGCCCGGGGAGTGGGGGGAGCTCGCGGAGCAGCTGTCGGGGGCGCCGGAGACGACCACCGTGGTGCTGCTGGGGCGGCCGTTTCTTGCGGAACAGCAGGTGCGCCAGGTGACGGAGCAGAACTCGCTGGTTCAGGCGCTGAAGAAGGCCCCGGGGGTAACGGTCGAGCATTACCCGGCGCTGGCGAAACAGGCCGACCGGGTGCGATTCATCCGCGAGGAGGCCGCGCTGCGGGGCATCCGCTTCCGGGGCGGCGCGCCGCCGGTCTCGGCGCTGGAGCCGGGCGAGGAGGTGCCACCCGAAACCGACCCCGCGGAGTACCTGGCCTCGCTGCTGGGGGGCAACACGCTGCTGATTGCGAACGAGCTGGAGAAGCTGGCGCTCTGGGCCGGGGGAAAGGAGGTGACCGTGCTCGATGCGATGCGCGTCTGCGCGGGCGAGCGGGAGCCCGACCACTTCCGCATGGTTGATGCGCTGATGGACGGGGACCTCGGGACGGCGCTGGAGATGCTTCGCCGGCGGCGAGCGCGCGGGGAATCGCAGCAGGCGATCTTTGGGGCGCTGTTTGAACGCTATCGCTTCCTCGGGGTACTGGCCGGTCTGCTGGAGGAGGGCGCGCCGGACGCGGAGGTCGACCGGCACCTTGGCGGGGTCGCCCGCTTCGAAGGGCTGAAACGGGCGGCGATCCAGCGCGCGCGGCGGCACGGCACGGCCGGGGTGCGGGAGGCGCTGGCGACGCTGGTGGAGGCGGACCGGGCGTTCAAGGCGAACGAGCTCGAAGAGGACCTGGCGCTCGAAGTGGCCATGGCGCGGCTGGCCGGCCTGGCGCCGGCACCTGCCCGGGGTCGAGCGGAGGCGGCGCGGGCGCGCTGAGCCGGGTCAGGCGGTTGGCAGGTCCTGCCAGACCGGGTTGTAGCAGGCGACGCGGTGGGTCGCACCCCCCGGTTGCTCAAGGCCGGGCGCGGGCTCCTGCCGGCAGCGGCTGAGCGCCTTGCTGCAGCGGGGCAGGTAGGGGCAGCGCTCCGCGGGGGTCGCGAGGTCGGGCGGGTGGCCGGGGATCTGGTGGAGCGCCTCGCGGGGCGCGTCAAGGCGGGGCAGCGTGTCGAGCAGCGCACGGCTGTAGGGGTGGAGCGGGCTGCGCAGGAGGTCGCGGACCGGCCCCTCCTCGACGATGCGCCCGGCGTACATGACGGCGACGGCATCGGCGATGCGGGCCACCACGCCGAAGTCGTGGGTGATGAGCAGGATGGCGGTGCCGCGCCGCTCGCGCAGGGTTTCGAGCTGGGCGAGGATCTGTGCCTGGACGGTGACGTCGAGGGCGCTCGTCGGCTCATCGGCAATGAGGAGGTCGGGGTCTAGGGCGGTGGCGATGGCAATCATGACCCGCTGGCACATGCCGCCGGAGAGCTGGAAGGGGTAGGCCCGGGCGATGCGCTCGGGGTCGTGGAGGCCGACGGAGGCGAGGATGTCGATGGCGCGCTCGCGCGCTTCGCGGCGGCCGAGGGGGAGGTGGGAGGTGAGGATCTCGGCGACCTGGCTGCCGATGTCGAGGACGGGGTTGAGGCCGGCGATGGGGTCCTGGAAGACCATGGCGATGCGGCGCCCGCGGTAGGGGCGGAGGTCGCGTTCGGGGAGCTGGAGGAGGTCGGTGCCCTGGAAGCGGACGGCGCCGGAGACGGCCGCCTGCTGGGGCAGGAGCCGCGGGATGGCGCTGGCGAGGGTGGTCTTGCCGGAGCCGGATTCGCCGACGACAGCGAGCACCTGGCCGGGTTCGAGGCGGAGACTGACGCCGCTCAGGGCGTGGACGGCGCCGTCGCGGGTGCGGTACTGGACGTCGAGGTCGATGACCTCGAGCAGGGGCTGGGGCATGGAGACCTGCCGGGCGGCCGGCGAGCGGCGCGAACTGGTTGCTGCCAGTCTAATCGCTCGGGCGGAGAGAGGAGATAAAGCGGCCCTGGATCTCGACGTTGTCGGGGTCGGTGTAGATGGGCTGCATGGTGGCGTTGGCGGGCTGGAGCCGGATGCGGCCGTTCTCGCGGTAGATGCGCTTGAGGGTGACCTCGCCGCGGTCTTTGAGCCAGACGGCGACGCGGTCGCCGTCATCGGCGGTGCGCGTGGGTTCGAGGAAGACGATGTCGCCATCGTCGATGAGGTCTTCGATCATCGATTTTCCGCGCACGCGGAGGGCGAAGACGTTGGTCTTGCCGCGGACGATGTCTTCGGTGACGGCGAGGGTTTCTTCGGCCTGGGCGTGCCAGGTATCGGCGGCAGGCACGGGAATGGGCTGACCGGCGGCGATGGTGCCGAGGAGGGGGACTTCGACGATGCGGGGGCGGCGGCCGCGCGGCCCGAGGATTTCGATGCCGCGGGAGATTTCACGGTCGCGACGGATGCATCCCTTTTCTTCGAGCTTGCGGAGGTTGTAATCGACGACCGAAGTGCTGGAGATGCCGCAGCCTTCCTGGATGTCGCGGATGGAGGGCGGATACTCGTGCTCCTCGAGGAAGGTGCGGATGAAATCGAGAATTTGCTGCTGGCGGGGGGAGAGCTGGTTCATGGACGCCTGCCGAACGGATGTTCGCTGGCACGGTAACAAAGCGCCGGGGTTATCGTCAACGGTGTTCGGAACAGGCGCCGGGTGGCGCAGAGCGGGCAGGGGCTGCAAGGATGATGGGCGGAGCTCGTGCAGGGGGACGGTATGCCGACTGCGCTGGTGATCGCGGCCCACCCGGATGACGGTGAGTTCGGCTGCGGCGGGTACGCGGCGATGCTCGCGGATGCGGGCTGGGCGGTGCACTGGGTGGTAACGACGAATGGCGCCAAAGGGACGGAGGACCGCGCGATGCCGCGGGAACGGCTGATCGCCATGCGCAGAGAGGAGCAGTTCGAGGCCTGCCGCCGGCTGGGTGCAGCGTCGCTGCGGATGCTGGGCTATGAAGACGGGGAGCTGAATTATTCGCGCGAGCTGGTGGGGGCGCTGGTACGGGCGATTCGCGAGACGCGGCCCGGGCTGGTGCTGACGCATGACCCGACGGACTTCATCATCCGGGATAGCTTCATCAACCACGTGGACCACCGGGTGACGGGTGCGGCGGCGCTGGATGCGGTGTACCCGGCAGCGCGGGACCACCTGAACTTCCCTGAGCAGGTGGCCGAAGGGCTGGAGCCGTGGAAGGTGGGCGAGCTGCTGCTCTGGAATTCGAACACGCCGAACTTTGAGGTGGACATCTCGGCGGTGGTGGAGCGCAAGGTCCGGGCGCTCGAGGCACACGCGTCCCAGTTCGGGCCGGGAGCCGACCTTGCTGCGTTCGCGCGGGAGCGCTGGCGCTCGGAGGATGGGCGGTATGTGGAACGGTTCCGGCGGGTAGTGCTGGCGTTCTGACCGGCTCAGCGCGCGACGGGTCGGGCCGCGGCCTGGCCGATGGGGACGATGATGAGGGGGTCGCCGGTGGGCGCCGCGGAGCCGCCGGCGGGCTCGCTGGTGATGGCGAAGGCCGCGGCCGCGTTCCCGGGCGAGGGTTCGAGCCAGTACGCGCCGGCGGAGCGGATGAGGCCGGCGGAGCGGGGGCCGGCGGACCCAATCAGCCAGGCCTGGTAGGTGCGGCCGGGGCCGGGGTCGGGGAGACCTTCGAGAACGGCGAAGGCGAGACCGGAGGCGGGGTCCACGAGCAGGCTGGCGGCGATGCCATCGGCGGCGGCCGCGGCGCGGAGTGCTTCGCCGCGGGCAGCGGCGGCGAGGAGGGCTTCACCGCGCGGGTCGGAGCCGCCGTTGCGGGGCAGGACGAGCGCGGTCAGGAGTGCCCCGAGTGCGAGCCCAACGAGGGCGGCAGCGGCGGCGAGGGCGAAGGCCGGCCGGCGCCAGCGGATGGTGCGCGGCGGCGTTTCCCGGCGGATGGCGGTGAGCACCGCAGCGCGCACGCCGGCGGGCAGCTCGGGGGCGTCGGCGGCCAGCGGGAGCAGGGATGCGGCGGCTTCGAGCGCTTCGAACTCTTCGCGGCAGCCGGCGCAGGCAGCGAGGTGGGTGCGGATGCGCCGGGCTTCCGCTTCGGGCAGCACGCCGAGGGCGAGCTCGGGGAGGAGGTCGATGGGGTGGAGCGTTTCGCTCATGAGCGGACCTCGCCGGGGGTGAGGATGGCGCCGAGGCGGAGGAGGCCGAGGCGGAGGCGGCTGCGGACAGTGGGCGCGGGCACCCCGAGGAGACGACCGACTTCGCCGCTGGTGAGGCCGTGGAAGTAGACCAGCTCGATGGCGCTGCGCTGCTCGCCGGGGAGGGCGGCGAGGGCCGCGCGGACGGCGGCGGCGTCGATGGTGCGCTGGGTTTCGAGGTCGGTGCGATCGGGGGCCACAGGCTCAGGGGCATCCTCGAGGGCCGCGGCGGGCTGTCGTCGGCGCCGGCGCCGGAGCTCATCGATGCAGAGGTTGCGGGTGATGGCAAGGAGCCAGGGCAGCACGGGGGAGCGTGCGGGGTCGTACTCGCGGGCGCCGCGCCAGGCGCGGAGGAAGGTCTCCTGGAGGGCTTCTTCGGCATCCTGCTCGGAGCCCAGGATGCGCAGGGCGAAGGCGTAGCACTGGCGGGCGTAGCGGTCGTAGAGGGCGGCGAGGGCAGCTTCGTCGCCGCGAGCCACGGCGGCGAGGAGGGCGGCATCGCCGGTGCGGGCGTCGTCCATGCCGGGATCTACGACGGGCGGGCGCGGGCTGATCAGGGTGTCAGGCGGAGAGACGCCCGGGAAGGTCGGGCTGTTCGGCAAGGATCCGGGCGCCGCGGCGGGCGAGGTCGCTGATGGTGCTCTTGTGGCGGCCGCCGAGGAGTTCGCCGATGCGGGAGAGGGAGCGCCCCTGCCGCTGCAGGAGGGCCACGGCGACCGCCCGGGCGGGCGTGAGCGTGGCGGAGCGACTTGAGCCGGTGAGGGCTGAGAGGTCGACCTGGAAGTGGCGGGCGATGCGCTCGAGGAGTTCGGCGTCGGGGTCGCGGCCGGCGGCCTGGCTGATGGCGATGCGTGCGACCGCGGTATCGAGGCTGGCAAGGTCGAGGCGGGCGGCGCGCTGGAGGGCGATGGCCTGGTTGACGGCGCCGAGGAGGAGGCGGACGGAGGGTGCGTTGCAGGCGGCGAGGCGGTCGATGGCCCAGGCGGGGAGGGCGGTGCGCTGGCGGCGGGCGATGCGCTCG
>NZ_DAOUAO010000198.1:0-4763 GCF_034433535.1 Tepidiforma sp. | reverse complement strand
AATCCCCCGTCCCGTGCTCGAGACCATCACGCGCAGCCTGCTCGCCCACCTCCTCCACGAACCCTCCGCCCGCCTGCGCGCCCTCGACCCTGAGACCGCCAGCCTCGTCGCCGACATCTTCGAAACCCCGGAGCCCGCATGATCGCCACCCTCAGCACCCACCACCCCGAGACTGCCGCCATCCTCGCCGTCTCCGAAGACGGCCTCGCAGGCTTCCACGAGCGCCCCTTCGCCGAGATCGCCAGCCGCGCCGGCCTCCCGGAGCCCCTCGTCATCGACCGCATCCGCGAGCTCCTCCAGGCCGGCGTCATTCGCCGCGTCCGCCAGACCCTCCAGACCGGTTCGCTTGCCCACGGCGCCCTGGTCGCCTGGAACGTCCCCTCGGACCGCCTCAACGCCGCCTTCGAAACCCTCGCCGCCGCCGACCCCTTCTCCGGCCACGTCGTCATCCGCAGCACCGATTCCAGCCTCCCCGGGGCAGCCTACCGCCTCTGGACCACCCTTAAGGTCCCGCAGGGCTTCTCCCTCGAGAAGCACGTCCACCTCATGGGCCGCGAAATCGGCGCCGTCGCCTGGCGCATCATGCCCGCACGCTGCCTGTTCGCCCTCGGGGTGGGCCACGTCCGCCGGCGCACCATCGAGCCCGGCTCCCGCGCGGATGTCCCCGCCAGTCCCCTCTACCCAGGACTGACCCGCCTGGACGACGCCGAGTGGCGCGCCCTCGCCGCCCTCAAGGAGCCCCTCGCCCCCGAAGAGATCGTTGCCGAGCCCTGGCGCGCCCGGGCTGAAGCCGCCCAAATGACCCTGCCCGGCTTCCTCGAAGCGGTCCGCCGCCTCGAGGCGAAGGGCCTCATCGCCCGCTTCTCCACCTTCCTCGAGCACGTCAAGCCGCTCCCGACTGGCGAGCGCGTCACCCGCTACAACGCCCTCTTCCACTGGGCCGTCGAACCCGGGTACGAACTCCGCGCCGGCGGCGAAGTCGGCCGCCACCACATCATCACCCACGCCTACTGGCGGGAGGCCGGCCCCGAGTTCGGCAACGTCAACATCATGGCCGTCGCTCACGGCACCGAGAAGGACGCGCTCCTCGCCCACAAGGCCGCCATTGATGCCCATCTCGCCGAAGCCGGGATTCCCGTCAGCTACACCACGCAGTTCTGGGGCGGCCGCTCGGAAATCAAGCCCTCCGAGATCCTCCCCCAGGCCTACCAAGCCTTCTGCCGCCAGCGCGGCATCGACCCATCCACCATGCGCGAGGACTGCTGAGATGCACTACCGCCCCCTTCACGGCACCCCCCTGACCCTCTCCGCCGTCGGTTTCGGTGTCTGGACCGTCGGCACCACCTGGTGGGGCGTCACCGATCGCCAGGAAGGCATCCGCCTCCTCCGCCTCGCCTTCGACCTCGGCATCACCTTCTTCGATACCGGCAACACCTACGCCGATGGCGCCGCCGAGACCATCCTCGCCGAGGCGCTCGGGCATCGCCGCCAGGAGATCGTCATCGCCTCCAAGTTCGGCTACGACCTCTCCGTGCCGCCGCGCGCCAACCAGCAGGAGCGCCCCCAGGACTGGTCGCCCGCCCACATGCTCCGTTCGCTCGAAGAGTCCCTCCGCCGCCTCGGCACCGACTATCTCGACTACTACCAGCTCCACAACCCGCGCATCGACGCCATCCGGCGCGAGGACCTGCTCGGCGCACTCGAGGACGCCCGCCGCGAAGGGCTCATCCGCGACTACGGCGTCGCCCTCGGCCCCGCTTTCGATCTGCGGCAGGCCGCCGAAGGCATCGAAGCCGTCCGCCGCGGCCTGCCGCCGCAGATCATCTACAACATCCTCGAACAGGAGCTCGGCGAAGCGATCTTCCCCGTCGCCCGCGAGCATGGGGTCGGCGTTCTCGCCCGCGTGCCCCACGCCTCCGGTCTCCTCGACGGCACAGCCACCCGCGCGACCGAGTTCCCGCCCGGCGATCACCGCCGCTGGCGCATCGATACTCCCGAAAAGCGCGCCGCCTGGGAAGAAGGCATCCGCCGCGCCGGCACCCTCGCGTTCCTCGCCCGCGATGGCCGAACCCTCGGGCAGGCCGCCATCCAGTTCATCCTCCGCGAACCCGCGATTGGTGCCGTCCTCCCGAACATCTACGACGAAGCCGGCCTCCGCGAGTTCGCCGCTGCGTGCGAGGCCGCACCCCTCACCGATGCCGAATACGAGCGCATCCAGCAGCTCCGCGCTGCCGGCTACCCCGAACCCCAGGAGGCCACCGCATGACCGCCGAATCCCGCCCCGAACGGCCCCGCGGCCCGATTGTCGAACTCGACCCCTCCGGCCGCGTGCAGCCGAAAGACCCCGACCGCGCTACCCGGCAGTTCCTCAATTTCGCCTTCTTCCGGATCGATCCCGCCTTCCGCCGCCTTCCGCGCGAGGAGCGCTGCGGCCTCCACGCCGAGTACACCGACGTCCTGCGTCGCTGGGCCAAACGCGACGACCTCATCCTCCGCACCTACACCCTCGAAGGGCTCCGCGCCGATTGCGACTTCATGCTCTGGCGCATCGCCAACGACGTCCGCCGCTTCAACGAGATGCAGCGCGACCTCAACACGACCGCCATGGCCGGCTGGCTCAGCCCCGCCTACAGCTTCCTCTCCCTCCAGAAGCGCTCCCAGTACGTCAACCGCATCGAAGGCTCCGGCCACGGGGTCGAACTCCTCCCCGGCGAAGGCCAGTTCCTCTTCGTCTACCCCTTCGTGAAGACCCGCGACTGGTACGCCCTCAGCCCCCATGCCCGCCAGGGCATGATGGACGAACACATCCACGTCTCCGCACCGTTCAAGGGCGTCCGCCTCAACACCAGCTACAGCTACGGCATCGACGACCAGGAGTTCGTCGTCGCCTTCGATTCCGATTACCCCCAGGAATTCGTCGACCTCGTCTCCCGCCTCCGCTTCACCGAGGCCAGCCGCTACACCCTCCGCGATACGCCGATGTTCACCTGCCTGAAATCCCCCGTTGAGACCATATTCACCCCGTAGCCCGAACCCGCGCCCGCGGTTCATCGCCATGCCACAATGAACGATATGCCGAATCTCACCGGCCGCGCCTGGCTCGTCGGAGCCGGCCCCGGCGACCCGTCGCTGCTCACCCTGGCCGGCCGGGACGCCCTCGCCGCCGCCGAGGTCGTCCTCTACGACGCCCTGCTTCACCCTGCCGTTCTCGACTTCGCCCCGGCCGATGCCCTCCGTATCCCCGTCGGCAAGCGCGCCGGCGCCCACTCCGTCCCCCAGCACGAAATCAACCGCCTGCTCGTCGACCATGTCCGCGCGGGGCGCCGGGTCGTGCGCCTCAAGGGCGGCGACCCCTTCGTCTTCGGCCGCGGCGGCGAAGAGGCGCTCGCCCTGCGCGAGGCCGGTCTCCCGTTCACGGTCATCCCGGGGGTCACCTCCGCGGTCGCTGTGCCGGCCGCGGCAGGCATCCCGGTCACCCACCGCGGTCTCGCTACCCGCTTCACCGTCCTCACCGGCGCCGAATCCACGGGCGAACCCCCGGCCGACCTCCCTCCTCCCGCCGTCGCCGGCACCCTCGTTATCCTCATGGGCGCCGCCCACCTTCCCTCCCTCGTCGATCGGCTCCTCGCCCTCGGCTGGGACCCGGCCACCCCGGCCGCTTCCATCGCCCATGGCACCCTGCCGGCGCAGCAATCCGTCGTCGGCACCCTCGGCGAAATCGCCGGCCTCGCTGCCTCGCTGCCCACCCCGCTCATCACCGTCGTCGGGCGCGTCGTCGAACTGGCCGGGCTGCTCGGCCCCGGCCGATTCGGCCCCCTTGCCGGCCGCAGCGTGGTCGTAACCCGGTCCCGCAGCCAGTCATCCGCCCTCGCCGAGATGCTTCGCAACCTCGGTGCCGATGTCATCGAGGCCCCGGCCATCGCCATCACCCTGCGTCCCGGCGCCATCACCATCGATGAGCGCTCCGCCGGCCGCTGGGACTGGATCGTGGTCACGAGCCAGAACAGCGCCGCGGCCCTCTTCGCCGCCCTCGATGCCGCCGGCCGCGATATCCGGGCGCTCGGCACCGCCCGCATCGCCGCCGTCGGCGAAGCCACCGCCGCCGCGCTCGCGGCCCGCTCCGTCCGCCCCGACTTTCTCCCCTCGCGCGCCACGTCGGCCGTTCTCGCCGAGGAGCTCCCGCGCGTCAACGGCGCCCGGGTCCTGCTCCCCATCTCCGCGCTCGCCGGCCCCGAACTCGAGGACGCCCTCCGCCGCCGCGGCGCCCACGTCGAGCGCATTGACGCCTACCACACCACCCCCGTGCCGCTCGACCCGGCCCTCCTGCCGCGCATCCTCGAGGCCGACGCCATCACCTTCACCTCCGCCTCGACCGCCGCCTTCCTCGCCGAGGCCCTCGGCGAGGCGCGCCCCTCACCCTCGGTGCGCCTCGTGAGCATCGGCCCCTCCACCTCGGCCACCGTCCGCGCACGCTTCGGCCGCGTCGACGCCGAGGCCGCTACGCCCGGCCTGCCCCAGCTCGTCGCCGCCCTGCTCGAGGTCCTCGCATGAGCATCCTGATCGAACTCCTCCCCTCCGCCGGCCCCGCCCTCGTCGTGGGCGGCGGCGCCATCGCCTCCCGAAAGGTGGCCACCCTCCTCGACGGCGGCTTCACGGTGACCGTCATCGCCCCGGAATTCGCTCCCGAACTCGCTGCCGACCCCCGCCTCGACCTCCACCCCCGCCCCTTCGCCGACGCCGACCTCGATGCCCGCCCGTGGGCG
>NZ_DAOUAO010000197.1:0-6536 GCF_034433535.1 Tepidiforma sp. | reverse complement strand
GGGGCGGGGGTGGTGGGTGGTTCCGTTTATGCCGGCGTACCGGTACCTGGTGTTTTGGATGCGCTTCGCGGGGACGCTGACGGTGATTACGGAGGCGCACCAGTGGCGGACGAAGGACCCGGTGACGGCGACGCGGGAGTACGCGCTGACGGTGGTGAAGCGGGCGGCGACGCCCGGGGAGCGACTGCGCAGGGCGGCCTGAGCGGGGCGAGGTCGACGGGGAGGCGGGGCGCGGGGAGAATCGGGGGAAGTCTGCCGCGCTGGAGGGGCAGGGGACATGTCGCGACCGCTGGAAGGGGTCCGGGTGCTGGACCTGACGTGGGTGCTGGCGGGGCCGTTCGGGTCGATGATCCTGTGCGACCTGGGGGCGGAGGTCATCAAGGTCGAGCGGCCGCCGTACGGGGACATTTCGCGGACGACGGGGCCGTACCAGAACGGGTGGAGCGGTTACTTCTTTTCGGTGAACCGGGGGAAGCGGAGCCTGGCGATCGACCTGCGCAGCGAGGAGGGGCGGGAGCTGTTCCTGCGGCTGGTGGAGCACGCGGACGTGGTGATGGAGAACTTCACCCCCGGGACGCTGGACCGGCTGGGGGTCGGCTGGGAGGTGCTGTCGGCGCGGAACCCGCGGGTGATCCTGGCGAGCGTGAGCGGTTTCGGACAGACGGGTCCGTACCGGGACCGGCCGGCGCTCGACATCGTCGTGCAGGCGATGGGCGGGGTGCTTTCGATCACGGGCGAGCCGGGGGGGCCGCCGATCCGGCCGGGCGTATCGTATGGGGATGTGGTGGCGGGGATGTTCGCGGTGATCGGCATCCTGGCGGCGCTGCGGGAGCGGGACCGGAGCGGGCTGGGGCAGTGGGTCGACATCAGCATGCTCGATTGCCAGGTGACGGTGATGGAGAACGCGATCATGCGGTACTTCGTGACCGGGGAGGTGCCGGGGCCGCTGGGCACGCGGCACCCGAGCGCGACGCCGTTCCAGGCGTTCCCGACGGCGGACGGGTGGATCGTGGTGGCGCTGGGGTTTGGGGAGGAGAACCAGTGGAACCTGCTGTGCGCGATCCTGGGGGTGCCGGAGCTGATCGACGATGAGCGGTTCGCGACGGGGCCGCGGCGGACGAAGAACCACGCCGAGCTGGAGCCGCTGCTGGAGGCGGCCTTCCGCCGGAGGACGACGGCCGAGTGGCTGGAGGAGCTGCTGGAGGCGGGCATCCCGGCAGGCCCGGTGAACCGGGTGCCGGAGGTTGCGGCGGACCCGCAGGTGCGGGCGCGGGGGATGATCCGGGAGGTGACCCACCCGAAGGCGGGCACGATCAAGGTGGCGAATACGCCGGTGCGGATGTCGCGGTCAGAGACGGGGATTTCGGGGCCGCCGCCGGACCTGGGGGCGGACACCTACGCGGTGCTTGGCGAGCTGCTGGGAATGGGGCCGGATGAGGTGGATGCGCTGGCGGCGCGCGGCGTGGTGGCGCTGGAGAGCCGGCTGGATATCTCGGAGATTACGTAGAGCGCGGGGCGAGAGCCTCCCGGTAGAGGGCGCGCTCCTCGAGGTAGCGCCGGATGGCGGGGGTGACGGCCGGCGGGGGTTCGCCGCGGGCGGCGTGCTGGCGGGCGAGGGTGGAGGAGACCGCGGCGACCTCGGGTTCGAGTTCGACCAGGGTGATGCGGTGCGCGTACTCGGGGGCATTGCGGCGCAGCCATTCGGCGACGGCTTCGAGGGGCTGATGGCCGCGGTTGGCGGCTACCAGGCGGCGGCGTTCGAAGAAGGGGTCGAGCTCGCGGGTGATATCAGCGTAGAAGCGGGGGTCGAAGAGTCGGACGAGGGTATCGAAGCCGACGATGGGGAGGGGGTCGGCGGCGGGGAAGGCGGCTTCGAGGGCGGCGACCTGGTCGATGATGCGGGCGGCGTTGGCGGCGAGGACGGCGATGGGGTGGCCTTCGGCGCGGGCGAGGAGGAGCATTTCGATGCGGGCCTCGAGCGGGGCCCCGGTGACGGCCTTTTCGACATTGCGGGTGGAGAGGAGGGCAGCGGGCCGGGCGTCAGCCGCTTCAGCGGCGCGCTGCAGGAGGGAGAGGTGGGCGATGGTCGGCGGGTTGAACGCGGAGGGGAGGAAGGCGAGGGGGCCCGCGAGCGGCTCGGCGGGGGCATCGAAGCGGAGGGAGGCGGGCCCGGGCGCGGCATCAAGGCGGCGGAGGGCGTCAGCGATGGCCGCGGGGTCCATGGGGAGATGGTAGCGCGGTCAGGCCGAGAGGGGCGTACGGTCGATGTGCCAATCGACGAGCCAGAGTTCTTCGCTGGAGAGCCATTCGCTCATGATGCGGCGGCACTGGTGGACGGAGGCGCGAAGGTTGTGGGTGACGAGCGTCCAGGACGGGTCGGGGTGGGCGGTGACGGCGTGGAGCCTGCGTGTGCGGGGGTCGTAGAAGATGCCGGACATGGTCGTTCTCCTCTTACCCGCAGTATCGGCTATGGATGTATCGACTGAATAGATGGATACCCGGAGATCGGCCCGGGGTTTTTACGAAGAGTTTCGGCAGGTAAGGGGGTTCCTTGCAGGGGAGGCAGGGCAGGCGCGACGCTAACCTGTGCGCCGCCCCCGTGCGGCGCAGCTGTTGCGACGGGGGGTGCATGGCCGAGCGGGAACGACGAGCGGCGATGCCGACGGGAAGGCTGGCGCGAACGGTCACACCTGCGCGGCTGGCGGCCTCAGCGGCGGGCCGGTGGCTGGCGACCTTTCGTTTCCGGGGCGAACGCCGGGCAGAGAAGCGCCGGGAGGCGGTGCTGCGCACGGCCGAGGACGTGACGCGGGCGATGGGGGAGATGAAGGGCGCGGCCATGAAGGTCGGGCAGATCCTCTCGATGATGACGGGGGTCGTGCCGCCGGAGATGGCCGCAGGGCTCGCGACCCTGCAGTCGCAGGCCCCGCCGATGTCGTTCGGGCTGGTCGAGGAGGTGCTGGAGCGGGAGTACGGCCGGCGGCTGAGCGAGGTGTTCCGCCGGTTCGAACGCGAGCCGTTCGCGGCGGCCTCGATCGGGCAGGTGCACCGGGCGGAGCTGCGCGACGGGACGCGGGTCGCGGTGAAGGTGCAGTACCCCGGCGTGCGGGCGGCGATCGAGCAGGACCTGGCGAACGTGGGGCTGCTGCTGGGCGTGGGCGGACTGGTCGCGAAGGGGCTCGATGTGGGGACGCTGCTGCGCGACCTGAAGGAGGGGATCCTCGGGGAGCTGGACTACCGGCGGGAGGCGGCCTGGCAGGAGCGGTTCGCCCGGGCGTTCGAGGGGCACGGCTTCGTGCGGGTGCCGCGGGTCTACGCGGAGCTGACGACCGGCACGGTGCTGGTGCAGGAGTGGCTGCCGGGTCGGTCGTTCCGGGGGGCGGTCCACCTGCCGCAGGAGGAGCGAAACCGGCTGGGCGAGATCCTCTACCGGTTCTGCTTCGGGAGCCTCTATCGGCACGGGCTGTTCAATGGCGACCCGCACCCCGGCAACTACCTGCTGCTGGAGGACGGGCGGGTGGGGTTCGTGGATTACGGCTGCGTGGCGGAGTTTTCGCCGGGCGTGATCGCCGGCTTCAAGCGGCTGATCCGGGCGCTCGATGCCGGCGACCGGGAGGGCTGGCGGGCCGCGACCGAGGCGATCGGCATCCTGCTGCCGAACGCGCCGTTTTCGACCGATGAGCTGTACGAGCACATGCACTGGTACTGGGCGCCGATCCTCGAGGACGAGGTGGAATTCACGCCGGAGCTGGCCGCGGAGATGGTGCGGCGGAACACGATGACGACCGGGCGGGGCGGGGAGATCAACCGGCACTGCAACGTGCCGGAGGGGATGGTGTTCCTCACGAGGATCAACTTCGGGCTGGCGGGGCTGTTCGCGAGCCTGCGGGCGCGGGGGCCGTGGCGGGCGATCGTGCGGGAGTACGTGGACGATACGCCGCCGAGCACGCCGCTCGGGCGACTTTCGGCGGCGACGACGCGGGAGGGGCTGCCGATCTGACCCGCCGGGCGGGCGAGGCCCTCAGGGGTTGGGGCGGCGCAGGGCCGCGTTGCGGGCGGTGCGGAGGGTGTACGACGCGGCGTGGATGGCGAAGCGGGCGCCGATCGCGGCCGCGGTGACGGCATCGAGCAGCGGGTTGGTGCGGAAGTGCTTGCGGTAATAGCGCCACATGCCACGATGGTGCCCGGCCATGGCCCGGAAGACGGCGCGGCGGGAGCTGCCGCCGATGCGGTGACGGATGGCGGCATCAGGGAAGTAGTGCACCTCCAGGCCGGCATCATGGACGCGGCGGCAGAAGTCGACGTCTTCGATGGAGAAGAAGTAGCCGGGGTCGAAGGCGCCGACGGCGTCGAGGGCGCGGCGGTGGATGATCATGAAGGCGCCGGAGACCCAATCGACGGGTCG
This sequence comes from Tepidiforma sp., assembly GCF_034433535.1. GTDB lineage: Bacteria > Chloroflexota > Dehalococcoidia > Tepidiformales > Tepidiformaceae > Tepidiforma. The sequence continues at coordinate 2,134 of NZ_DAOUAO010000197.1, read as the reverse complement.
GATATCGGCGTGGTCCCAGTCGGTGAGGAGGTACTGGCGGGACCAGCGGTTGCGGGGGAAGAGCCGGGTGAGCAGGGAGTGCCGGTTGAAGAGCGCATGGCGGTGGGAGGGAAAGGCGCGGGCGCTCGGCTGGATGGACCCGTCGCGGTTGAGGACGCGGCCGCCGAGGACGCCGACTCCCGGGTGCTCGCGGAGGTACGCTGCGGCGGCGATAAGGCCGTCATCGAGGAGCTCGGCGTCGGGGTTGACCAGGGCGATGACCTCGGCGCCGGGGAGCGCTTCGATGCCGCGGTTGACGCCGGCCGCGAAACCGAGGTTGCGGCGGTGTTCGATGACGCGGACGGAGGGGAAGGCAGCCCGGACCGCCTCCGGCGTGCCGTCGAAGGAGGCGTTATCGACCACGACCGTGGACGGCAGGAGATCGGGCAGGTGCTGCTCGATCGAGGCGAGGCAGGCGAGGGCGAGCTCGCGGCAGCGGTAGGTGACGATGACGGTGCCGATGGCGTGGCTCACCCGGCGACCTCGCGGTAGACGGCTTCGGTGGCCTCGGCAGCGGCGGCCCAGGAGAAGCGGGCGGCGTGCTGGAGCCCGCGGGCGGAGCACTCCGCGGCCCACGCAGGGTCATCGAGCAGGCGGACGGCCTCGCGGGCGATATCGGCGGGCGAGCGGAGGGGGACGAGGCGGGCGGCGCCGCGGAGGACCTCGTTCATGGCGGGGGCGTCGCTGGCGATGACCGGCGTGCCGCAGGCCATCGCCTCGAGCGGGGGCAGTCCGAAGCCTTCGAACAGCGAAGGGAAGATGAGCGCCGTGGCGCCGGCGAGGAGGGCCGCGAGGTCGGCGTCGGGGACGTAGCCAGGGAAGCGCACCGCCGATTCGACGCCAAGGCGGCGGGCTTCGCGCCGGAGGGGCTGGAGGAGCGGGCCAGGGTTGCCGGCGAGGACGAGGAGGGCGTGGGGGTGGCGCTCGCGGATGGCGGGCAGGGCGCGGATGGCATCGACGGCGCGCTTGCCCGGTTCGGCGGTACCGAGACAGAGGAAGTAGGGCGCCTCGAGGCCCTGAGCGGCGCGGTAGGCGCGGACGCGGGCGGGGTCGGGGGCGCGCAGGCCGGTGCGCGGCGCCTCGGGGATGACACGGATGCGGGAGGGGTGCAGGCGGAGGTAGCGGACCGCATCGGCGGCGACGGCCGAGGAGGGGACGATGATGCGCTCGGCCCAGCGGGCGGTGGCGGCGATGGCGCGGTAGTACCAGCGCCGGGCCGGCGAATAGCGGCGGGGGATGCGGAAAAAGGTGAGGTCGTGGAGGGTGGCGACGCGCGGAATGGCGAGGCGGCGGGGGGTGTAGAAGTGGAGGCCGTGGAGTACGGCGGCACCGGAGCGCCCGACCTCGGGGCCGAGGCGGCGAAGCTGCCAGGCGAAGCGCCACGCGGGCGACCCCGCTGGCACGGGCAGGTGGCGGCAGCCTGGCAGCGGCCGCGGCGCGAGGGCACTGACGCGCAGCGACGGGCGGGCGGCGAGGGCAGAGGCGAGCTGGACCATGTAGACGCCGGCCCCGGCCGGCTGCGGCGGGAGTGCGCTGGCATCGAGCAGGATGTGGAGCGGCTCCGGCACCGGGCGATCCTAGCGGGAGGGGCTCCTATAATCCTGCGGGATGAAGGGAATCGTCCTCGCGGGCGGGAAGGGGAGCCGGCTTCGGCCGTTCACCTATTCGGGGGCGAAGCAGCTGGTGCCGGTGGCGAACACGCCGGTCCTGCACTTCCCGGTGCGGCAGCTGGTGGAGGCAGGGGTGGAGGAGATCGCGCTGGTGGTGGGCGAGACAGAGGGGCAGGTGCGGGCGGCCATGGGCGACGGGTCACAGTTCGGGGCGCGCTTCACCTACGTCCGGCAGGAGGCGCCGCTGGGGATCGCCCACGGGGCGCTGGTCTGCCGGGAGTTCGTGGGGGATACGCCGTTTGTGCTGTACCTGGGCGATAACGTGCTGCTGGGGGGCATCACGGGGTTCGTGGAGCGGTTCCGGCGCAGCGGCGCGGATGGCGCGGTGGTGTTGCGGGAGGTGGCCGACCCCCGGGCATTCGGGGTGGCGGTGCTGGAGGGTGAGCGGCTCGTGCGGGTGGTGGAGAAGCCGGCGGAGCCGCCCT
>NZ_DAOUAO010000196.1:0-14428 GCF_034433535.1 Tepidiforma sp. | reverse complement strand
TGCGTGGTCGAAATGCTGGCGTGCCCCAGCGCGTCCTGCACGTAGCGCAGCGGCATCCCGCCGGCCAGCTGGTGCGTCGCGAAGGTGTGGCGCAGCGTATGCGGCGTGATCGCCTTGTCCAGCCCGGCCTCCTTCGCGTACGTCTTCAGGATCAGCCAGAACCCCTGCCGGGTCAGCCGCTCGCCCCGCCGGTTCACAAAGAGCGCCGTCTCGCGGCGGTTGCGCACCAGCTTCGGCCGCACGTGGAAGATGTACTGCCGCAGCTCGTCCACGGTCTCATTCGGGATCGTCAGCACCCGCTCCTTATCTCCCTTGCCGACGCACCGCACCGTGACCGGCAGCTTCTCCAGCTCGACGTCGTGCACATCGAGCGATACCAGCTCCGTCACCCGGAGCCCCGTGTGGTACAGCAGCTCCAGCATCGCCCGGTCGCGGCGGGCCTCGAGCGTGTTCTTCCGCGCCGGCTGCTCCAGCAGCTCATCGACCTCCTGCACCGTCAGCGCCCGGGGCAGCTGCTTGCCCACCTGCGGCGACTTGAGCTGCTCCGTCGGGTCGGACTCGATGATGCCCTCCCCGGCGAGGAAGCTGTAGAACGATTTCAGCGAGGCCACCTTCCGCGCGACCGTCGCGCTCTTGTACTTCTTCTCGTCCCGCAGGTACTCAACGAATGCCGTCAGCTGCGCCTGCGTGGCCTCCTCCAGCGCCCCGCCGCCCTTTCGGGCATACCACCCTTCAAACTGCGCCAGATCGTTCCGGTAGGCAGCCAGCGTATTCGGCGATGCGTTCTTTTCCACCGCGAGAAAGTTCAAAAACTGGTCAATGCGCTCGTTCGTCACGTCGCGTTACCTCAATCCGGGGGCGGTCGTGGGCTCCAGGGGCGGCGCCATGATAGGTGCCCCCTCCCGGGCCTGTCCATGCAAAACGAGCCCACCGATCGTGAAAATTCCGGACTGGCGCTCAACCGTCGCTATCACGCTCCGTCATCTCCTGCCCGGCCCGATTTCCGCTCGCCTGCACCTCTCGAGCCTACCCCGCGGCGGCCCCGAGCGCATCCCCCGCACGCCTACCGGCTGGTAAGCTTGTCCTGCACCAACCTCGCGGAGGTCCCATGGTTTCGCTCGAACTGAACGACGAAGAGAAGATGATTCAGCAGGTCGCGCGCGAATTCGCCCGCAAAGAGATTCGCCCCGTCGCGGCCTACTACGACGAGCGTGAAGAAGTCCCGTACGACCTCATCAAGAAGGCCGCCGCCATCGGCTTCGGCATTTCGAAGCAGGGCTCCCTCCTCGATGGCGCCGCCTCTTCCCTCGTCCCCTCCATCATCGCCGAAGAGCTCTCCTGGGGCTGCGCCGGCATCGCCCTCGCCATCAACAGCTCCGGGCTGGCCGCGGCGGCCATCGCCGCCACCGGAACGCCCGAGCAGCGCGAGAAGTGGCTCGCGGCCATCGCCTCGGATGAGCACGAAGTCCGCCTTGGGGCGATGTGCCTCACCGAGCCCGATGCCGGCTCCGATGTCGCCAACATCCAGACGACCGCAACCCGCGATGGCGACGAATACGTCCTGAACGGCGAAAAGCAGTTCATCACCAACGGCGGCATCGCCGATGTCCACGTCGTCTTCGCCACGGAAGACCGTTCCAAAGGCTGGGGCGGCATCTCGGCCTTCATCGTTCCGAAGGGCACCCCCGGCCTTCAGGAGGGCACCGTCTGGAAGAAGATGGGCATCCGCGCCTCCCACACCGCCAACGTCGTGTTCAACGATTGCCGCATCCCCGCCGAGTACAAGCTCGGTGCGCCCTCGCGGCCCGGCGGCTCCGCCGGGCCCGGCGCCGTTGGCGCCCTCATGACCCTCGAACGAACCCGCCCCGTGGTCGGCGCCTATGCTGTCGGCATCGCCCGTGCCGCCTACGAATACGCGCTCGATTACGCGAAAACTCGCGTCCAGTTCGGCCGCCCGATCATCAAGAACCAGGGCATCTCGTTCATGCTCGCCGATATGGCCATGGCCGTGGATTCCGCCCGCCTCATGGTCTGGCGCGCCGCCTGGATGGCGGGGGCGAACGTCCCGTACCTCCAGGCCGAAGGCTCCATGGCAAAGTGCTTCGCCTCGGACGTTGCCATGAAGGTCACGGTCGATGCCGTCCAGGTCCTCGGAGGCCAGGGTTACATGCGCGACCACCCGGTCGAAAAGTGGGTCCGCGACGCCAAGATCTTCCAGATCTTCGAGGGCACCAATCAGATCCAGCGGCTGGTCATCGGCCGCGCCCTCGAGGCCCTGCCGCCCCGGGGCTGATTCCCGGGCGTCCTCCCGAATGCACGCGGGCCCGCCCTGCAGGGCGGGCCCGCGAACGCTCACGGCCGGGCGGCCATCAACTCTGCGGCGCCTCGCACGCTCCCGGCTGCTCATCCGCCGAGTAGGCAAGCGGCCGCTCACCTTCTGCGCCCGGCGCAATCTCCAGGACCTGTGCCGCCTGCGGCGCTATCGCCGGCGACGCCACGTCCACTACCAGCGTCTCCGGGGCTTCAGCCCGCTGCCCATCGACGAACACGGCGATCACCGGGAGCGCCGCGAACGGCAGCGGAAGCGCCAGCGCAAGCATCAGGGCACGTCGCATCAGCGACCTCCTCCACTGAGTGGCATGAAGTCTACCACACCTGGCAAGCCCCCTGCGGCGTCGCGTTGCCCACGCCGTGCCCATAATGTCGTTGTGAGGCGCAGCCGGTGAGTCCGTCCGACCCCATCGCCGTCATCGACGTCGGTTCCAACTCCGTCCGCCTCCTTGTTGCCCGCCCCCTGGGCGAAACCGCCTTCGAAGTCATCGACGAAGCCCGCTACCACGCACGCCTCGGCGAAGGCCAGGCCGACGGCTTCCTCGTGCCCGCCGGCATCGAGCGCGGACTCCGCGCCCTCGTGATCATGAGCCAGCTCGCCCGGTCCCATGCGCCCTCGCGCATCATCGCCGTCGGCACCGAGGCGCTCCGCCGCGCGCCCAACGCCGATGACTTCCTCCACCTCGCCTTCCAGCGCACCGGGCTGCGCGTCCGGGTTCTCTCCGGCTTCGAAGAGGCCCATGCCGGCTACCTCGGCGTGATCAACAGCACCACCCTCCGAGATGGCTACCTCCTCGACCTCGGCGGCGGCTCAGCGGAGCTGATGGAGATCCGCGACCGCGCCCTCGCCGCCGTGCAGTCCGTCCCGCTCGGCGCAATCTACGCCCGCGAGCGCTACCTCCCCTCGGACCCGCCGGCCCAGCGCGAAATCCGTGCCCTCCGTAAGGCGGTACGGCGTTCGTTCATCCCCGGTTCGGCTCCCCCGGTCCTGTTCGCGACCGGCGGCGCTGTCCGCAATCTCGCCCGCATCGTGCGCATCCGCCGCCGTTACCCGATCGGGCGGCTCCACGGCCTCGAGATCAGCCGCCGCGAGCTTCGCACCATCGCGCGCGAGCTGGCCGGCGTGCCGGCCGATGCCCGGCGCCGCATCCCCGGCGTGAGCGCGAGCCGCACCGACATCCTCCATGCCGCCGCCATCGTCATCGATGAAGCGATGGACCTCCTCGGCGCCGGTACGCTGACCGTTGCCGGCCAGGGTCTTCGCGAAGGCCTCGCCTGGCAGGCCATCCGTCCCCATGCCCCTGTGCTCCCGGATGTCCGCGGCGCAAGCATCGCCGGCCTGGCCCGCGCCAACGGGGTCGATATCCTCGCGACCGAACCCACCGTCGTCGCCGCCGCCGCCATCTTCGAGGCCACCGCCCCCCTTCACCGCCTCGCCCGGGCCGACCTCGACCTCCTCACCAACGCCGCGCGCCTCGCCGGCATCGGCATGCACATCGACTACTACAACCGCGACCGCCACGCCGAGTACCTCGTCCACAGCGGCGACCTTCACGGCTTCACCCACCGCGAGGTCATTCTCCTCGCCGCCCTCGTCCGCTGGGCCGATGCCGGCACTCCCGACCTCTCCCCGTACCGCACCATCGTCACGGCCGACGACGCGAAGCGAACTGCCGTGCTTGCAGCCATCCTCGGCATCGCCCGCGCCATTCGCCGCCGCAGCCCTTCGCCCATCACCGGCGTCGAAGCAGTCCTCCGCGAGGGCGCCCTCGTCCTCCAGCTGCACGCCAGCGGCCCCATCGATGCCGAGCTCTTCGAAATCGAGTCGCGCCGGCGCCGCCTCGAATCCTCCCTCCGCGTCCGCCTGCTGGTCGATGTCCGCCCCTAGTCCGCCTTCGCTGCTCCGAGCCGACGCAGCACCCCGGGGGGCACCAGCCATTCCAGCCAGCAGCTTCCCGGCTCGGGCTCCCCGGCCGAGCGCACCAGGGCCGCGCCGCCCTTCTTGAACGTCACCGCGGCCAGCCCCGGGTCGCCCGTCAGCAGGTACGAAAGCAGCTCGCCCATCCACGGCTCGTGCCCGACGAGCGCCGCAACCTCCGCATCGGCCTCCGCCACAGCCTCCAGCACCGACGCATACTCCGGGCTGGCCAACGCCGCGCACGTCCGCACCCGGCCCAGGCCAAACCGCTCCCGCAGGATCTCGGCGGTTTCCATCGCCCGGGTGAGCGGTGAGCTAAACACCACCTGCGGGGTCACCAGCCGGCCCAGGCCGCGCGCTGCCTCCTCCATCCGTGCGCGACCGGCCGGCGTCAGCCGCCGTCCGAAATCATCCACCCCCGGGCCGCGCTCCTCCGCGATGCCATGACGCACCAGCACAAGGTCCACGGCCGCACCTCCTGCCTCGGCTAGCTTCCCCCGGGTGAAACCTCCGCGCTCACCAGCGAGACCGCGGCGATCTTCCATTGCCCGAGGATCGGCCGCCAGGTGGTTTCAAGCGTCGCCGAGCCCATGCTCGAAACAAACGCCACCCGGTAGACCGCCTCGGCTTCGCCGCTGGAAACCTCGGTCACCTCGTACCGGTCGATGCTCGGCAGCTGCGCGGGCGAAAGCCCCTGCGCCCCGGAGGCGAGCTGCATCAGCTGCGTTAGCGCTTCCGGGGCAAGGTCGGCCATGACCTGCGCCAGGTTGCCCGTCATCACCGCCCGCGCCGTCCGCTCCACCGCCTCCCGCGGGCTGCCCCCCGGCGCCGTCATCAGGCCGTCACTTCCTTCACGTCATCGATCTGCCACTTGCCGCCGCTGTCGACCCACTTGCTCCACACCACCCGCGTGGCCGTGTCGCTGATGTAGGAGATCTCCACCTCGTTGTTGCCGAGGTCCTTGATTTCGAACCGCGTCGCGGTGATTGGATTGGCCGCCAGGGCCATCACCTTCGCCATCGCCGCCGGGGTGAAATCGCCCATCAGCCCGGCGATGTTGCCGCTCACCACATCCCGCGCGTGCCGCTCCTGCGTTTCCCTGAGGTCCGCCATCTCGTTGCTCCTTGCTATCGATTCCGGGAACGGCTTCCCCGCCCCGCCGCAGGATAGCCGCCCGCGAACAGCTCCCGCAACGCCGACCCCGCCCGGCCGCGTCCGCCTCAGGCGGCCTCGGACGCTTCGTCCTTTGCCTCCCGGGAAAGGATGACCACCCGCACCAGGCCGCCGCCCGCCGTGGCCGCGTCCAGCGCTTCCCCAAGGTCGCTGAACCAGCCGACCGGCCGCTCCGACCCCTTCTCCGCCAGCAGCCACCCCGGCGCCTGCCGGACGAGGTACACCACGCGGAACCGCTCCGTTTCACAACGCTCCATGCTTCAACGTTCGGCACCCGCCCCTTCGTCTGCGTAGGGTCCCTCCCCGATCTTCCGCGCGCCGCCCCCGGACCTGCCCTGCCGCTAGCCCCGCGCCCTCTAGACTGGTCCCATGCCCGATGACCCAATCAACCTCCCCGCTCCGCCAGCTACCCTCCCCGGGCTCGCCTGGGGCAAGGCCCCCGACGGCGCCGACGAGCGCCGCTTCCTCGAGGGCCCGGATGACCGCGGCTCCGAATTCCTGCGCACCCTCCGCATCGGCGCCGAGTTCATCCGCGGCTTCCGCAAGCTCCACTTCGTCGGGCCCTGCGTCACCATCTTCGGGTCGGCTCGCTTCGGTGAAGACCACCCCTACTACGACCTTGCTCGCCGCGTCGGCGCCGCGGTCGCCCGCGAAGGGTTCACCGTCATGACGGGCGGCGGACCCGGCCTCATGGAAGCCGCCAATCGCGGCGCGAAGGAGGCCGGCGGCCACTCCGTCGGCTGCAACATCGAGCTCCCGCACGAACAGAAACCCAACCCCTACCTCGATACCTTCGTCGAATTCCGCTACTTCTTCGTCCGCAAGGTGATGCTGGCGAAGTACTCGTACGCCTTCATCGCCATGCCCGGGGGTTTCGGCACCCTCGACGAACTGTTCGAAATCGCCACCCTCATCCAGACCCAGAAGATCCGCGACTACCCCTGCATCCTCGTCGGCGTCGATTTCTACGAGCCCCTCATGGACTTCATGCTCAACCGCCTCGTTGCCATGGGCACCATCGACCCCGAGGACCTCGACCGTCTCGTCCTCACCGACTCCCCGGAGGAGGCGGCTGCCCTCGTCCGCGAAGCCGGCCTGCGCAAGTTTGGGCTGCGCTACCGCAAGTCGCCTCCGCGTCGCCGCCGGTTCCTCTTCGAATAGCCAGCCACTCGCCCAGCACGAACGGGCCGGGGTCTTCCCCCGGCCCGCACATCCTGCCTGCGCGGCAGGCTAGCCGCGAACCGTGATCGCCGCGTTGGTAATGACCGGCGTGCCGCGCTCCTTCGTCTGCGCCGCGACCAGGATGGTGTCCCCCTCGCGCCAGAACGAGGTCACGATCGTTTCGCCCGGGAAGACCACGCCCGCGAACCGCGCCTGGTAGCGCGCGACCTTTGCGGTGTCGCCGCCCAGCGCGTGGTCCACCACCGCCTTACAGACCACCCCGAACGAGCACAGGCCATGCAGGATGGGCCGGTCGAAGCCGCCCATCTTCGCGAAATCCGGGTCAGCATGCAGGGGATTCTTGTCGCCCGAGAGGCGGTACAGCAGCGCTTGCTGCGGCAGCGTCTTCGATTCGACCGTTCCGTCCGGCGTGCGGTTCGGCGCCTCGTTGCCCGCTGGCGGCCCGCTCTCCCCGCCGAAGCCCCCCTCGCCGCGGAGGAACAGCGAGAACCGGTTCACGAACAGGGGGTCGCTTTCGCCCTTCAGCTTCGTCTCCGTCTCCACCACCACCAGCGCCGCCTTGCCCTTATCGTAAATCCCTGCGACCTTCCCGCTCGTCTCCACCTCCCCCTCGACCGGGATCGCCTTGCGGATCTCGAGGTCCTGTTCGCCGTGGAGGAGCAGCGCCGGGTTGAACTGCAGCCCCGGAACCTGGCCAACGCCGCCCAGCGAACCGAACGCGGGGATCACCCCGAAGCTCGGCAGCACCTTGAGGTTCCGTTCGTAGGTGTAGGTCAGCTCATTCGGGTCGGTCGGCGGGTCGCCCGCGCCAACCCCGAGGTGGTACAGGATCACCCGGTCGCGGTCCCAGCGGAAGCTCCCGCCCGAGATCGGCGCCCCCAGCGCCTTCGAAGGATCAATCGGCATAGCTCATACCTCGCTGTCTCAGGTCCGGCCGAACCCCGTTCGGCCACCCGCGAGCGTACACCGGAGCCGCCCTTCCTGTCCCTCCGCCGACCTGCCTACACTGGGGCCCCATGTCCATCCCGCTCCGCCCGTTCGGCCGCACCGGCCTCCATCTCCCCATCCTCGGCCTCGGCGCAATGGATACGCCCCACTCGCCTGAAGCCTTCGCAACCGTGACCGCCGCCCTCGAAGCAGGCATCCGCCTCATCGATACCGCCCGCGACTACGAGGGCTCCGAATACCTCCTCGGCCGCGTCAACCGCGAAATCGGCCTGCGCGATGCCATCATCGCCAGTAAGACCTTCCGCCGAACCGCCGGCAGCGCCCAGTACGAAATCGACCGCTCCCTCCAGGTCCTCGGCCTGCCGGTCATCGACCTCTACCAGCTCCACGACGTGTCCACGCCCGAGGTCTGGGCGCAGGTCATCGCCCCCGGCGGCGCGCTCGAGGGCCTGGAAGCCGCCCGCGAGCGCGGCGTCATCCGCCTCATCGGTATCTCCACTCACGACCTCGCTGTGGCCGAACTCGCCATCCGCTCCGGCCGCTTCAATGCCATCATGCTCGAGTACTCGGCCTTCTACCCGGACTCTCGCCGCCAGGTGGAGCTCGCCGCGGAGCACGGGGTCGCCGTCATCGTCATGCGCCCCCTTGGCGGGTCCGGGCGCACCAGCGCCATCCGCGGCCTGCTGGCCCGCGGCGAGGCCGGCCCCCTCACCCCGGAGGCGCTGCTGCGCTACGTCTTCAGTCATCCCGCGGTGAGCGTCGCCATCCCCGGCGCACGCTACCCCGACCGCGTCCGCCAGAACGCGGCTGCCGCCGGGAGCTTCACGCCCATGTCGCCCGCAGAAATGGCCGAACTCGAAGCTGCGGCTGCGCGCCTCTACGACTGACCCGCCCGCGGCGTCGAGCTGAACCCTTCCCGGTTGTGCGCACCGTCGCAGAACGGCTTGGTCGCAGAGTGCCCGCACCGGCACAGCGCCACCACGTCCTTCTTCTCGAACTGGTTGCCCTCAGCGTCGGTCACCACGAAGCTCCCGCGCACCACGTAGGGCCCGTTGTCACGCACCTGGATCGTGACGTCACTCATGCTGCATCCCCCGATGTCGCTGGATTGGCCATCGCAATCCTTGCCGATTCGCCGGTATCCCCGCAATCCCGGGGCCGTACAATGCCCTCCATGGCCTCCGTTGCGCTCTTCGACCCCTGCTACATGCAGGCGCTCCGGCCCGGTGACGCCTCCGATGCCCGCCGCGTCCTCGAAGCCCTCGGCGACAGCGTGACCCTCATCGATGGACGATGCTGCGGCCAGCCAGCCTTCAATAGCGGCTTCCGCGATGAAGCCCGCGCCGTCGGCCGCGGACTGCTCCGGGCCGGCCAGCCCCACGCAGCGGTCGTAGTCACGTCCGGCTCGTGCACCGCCATGGTGCGGCAGTACCTCCCGGGCCTCTGGCCGGCCCCGCGCGACGCCGCCGCCGCCCGCATCGCCGCCCGCTTCGTCGATTTCCCCACCTACGTCGCCCGCCACCCGTCGCTCCCTGCTCTCCCCCTCCGTCTCCCCGGGGTGGTCGCGCTCCACGTCTCCTGCCACGCCCGCCGCGAACTCTACGCCGCGCCCGCGGTCGAGGCGCTCCTTGCCCGGGTCGAAGGGCTTGAGGTGCGACGCCCGGCCGATGACGAGGCCTGCTGCGGCTTCGGTGGCACCTTTTCGGTCAAGATGCCCGAGGTCTCCGCTGCCATCATGACCGCAAAGCTCGAAGCCCTCGCCGCCACCGGTGCCCGTGTGGTCGTCTCCCCCGATTATTCGTGCCTTGCCCACCTCGAAGCTGGTGCCCGCGGGCTCGGCATCCAGCTCGAAGCGTGGACGCTGCCAGGGCTGCTCGCGAGGGCACTCGGATGACCGCCTTCCGCCGCCGCGCCGCCCGCGAAATCGCCGAAGCCCGCCCCGCGGAGACCCTCCAGCCCATCATGCGCAAGCTCGTCGATGACGCTCGGGCCATGCTCGCCCGCGGCCCCGCCGACGCCCGCGAGCGCGCCGCCCGGGCCCGCGCCGACGCGGTCGAGCGCATCGAACCCCTCCACCGGCAGCTTCGCGAGCAGTGCGCCCGTCGCGGGATCGGCTACCACCGCGCCGCCACCGCCGAAGAGGCCGTCGCCATCGTGCGCCAGCTGCTGGGCAATGCCCGCCGCGTCGCCAAGTCGAAGTCCATGGTCGCCGAGGAGATCGGTCTCACCCACGCGCTCCGCGCCGCCGGCATCGACGTCCTCGAGACCGACATCGGCGAGTACATCGTCGACCTCGAAGGCCGCGGGCCCTCCCATGTGACTGCGCCAGCGATCCACCTCAACCGCACGCGCATCCGTGAAATCCTCGCCCGCGCCGGCGCCGAACTCCCCGATGACGACCCGGCCCGCCTCTCCCGCCACATCCGCGATATCGTTGCTGATTTCTTCCGCACCGCCGATGCCGCCATCACCGGCGCCAACGCCGTCATCGCCGCAAGCGGTCGCATCGTCGCGGTCGAAAACGAGGGCAACGTCGCGCTCGGCATCTCCCACCCGGCGCTCCACATCGTCGTGACCGGCCTCGAAAAGGTCGTCGCCGATGAAGCTGCCGCGCTCGCGGTGCTCCAGGTGCTGGCGCCGAGCGCCACGGCTCAGCCGCTCACCGCCTTCACGCATGTCATCGGCGACCCCCTCCCCGGCCAGCAGCGCCACCTGGTTGTGGTCGATAACGGACGTTCCCGCATCCTCGCCGACCCCCGCTACCGCGACGCCCTCCGCTGCATCCGCTGCGGCGCCTGCATGAACGCCTGCCCGGTCTACCGTGCCGCCAGCGGCCTCGCCTACGGGTCCCCCTACATGGGGCCCATCGGCGCGGTCATCTCGCCGCTCCTCTGGCCGGGCTCCCGCCACGCCGACCTGCCCTTCGCCAGCACCCTCTGCGCCGCCTGCACCGAAGCCTGCCCCGTTGGAATTCCCCTCCATCGCATGCTGCTCGACCTCCGCGCCGATGCCGTCCGCACGCACCGTGCCGGCGACCGCAAAGAACGCGCTGCCTGGGCCGCCTGGGCCGCGCTCTTCTCCGCTCCCACAGGCGCCCGGGCCGCGTCGGCCCTCGCCCGCGTCGGCCTCCGCGCTGCCGGCCGCCTCGTCCGTCCCCCCGCCCCGGGCCGGGCCGACCCCCGCCTCCTGCCCGAGCCGGCTGCACCCCACGACCCTGCCCTGCTCGGCGCCGCTGCACCCGACCGCACCCCGCGGTCGGTCATCGCCCCCGAAGAAGTGCTTCCCCCCGACCTCGCCGGCCGTTTCCTCGCACGCGCCGAGGCCCTCGGCCTCCAGCCCGCCGCCGCAATCGACCCCATCCCCGGCGACCTCGAACTGGCCGCCACGGCGGCCGTCGCCTCCACCGGCTCCGTGCTCATCACCGGCCCGGCCGCCGACCGCCGTCGCCTGCTCAGCGCCGCTCGCGTCATCCTCCGCGTCGACCCGGCCACCATCGTTGAGCACCCGGCAGGCCTCCAACCGTACCTCGGCGATGGCGATGCCCTCATCCTCACCGGCCCCAGCCGCACCGCAGATATCGAGAAGGTCATTGTGAGAGGCATCCACGGCTCACAGGACTACCGCCTGGTGCTCGAACAGCCCGTGCGGTGATGTCCCGGGCGCCGATTTCTTCGCTTCTCCCTCAACAATCGGGAAAACCCTAACGCCGCAGCCTGCCGTCGCGAGGTACCATGCGCGCCGGGAGAACCCTGACCCGTGACCAACCCGTCAGAAGAACCGCCACCCGGGGATAAAGGGCGGAGCGCCGAGCCGCCCGACCTGGAAGCCCTGCCGCCTGGCATCTTCTTCGAGTCAAACCCTCTCCCCATCCTCGTCTTCGAGCGCGGCTCGCTCCGCATTCTCGAGGCCAATCAGGCCGCCTGCGAGCTTTACGGCTACACGCCCGGGGAATTCCGCACGCTTTCGCTCACCGATATCCGCCCGCCCGAAGATATCCCCGCCTTCCTCGAATTCGTCCGCACCGGGGCGTCTCAGGCCGGGCAGATGCTCTGGCGCCACCGCACCCGCGCCGGCCGCATCCTCCAGGTGCGCATCGTCGGCCAGGACATCGAATACGCCGGCCGCCCCGCGCGGGTCACCGTCATCCTTGAGCACACCCCGGCCGAGGAGGCTCTCGCACTCGCCCGCGAGGCCGAACAGCGCTTCCACTCCATCTTCGAGTACGCCGGCCACCCCATCGTTGTCGTCGATGTCGACCTCGGCCGCTTCGTTGAAGTCAATGAGGACGCCTGCCGCTTCTTCAAACTCCCCCGCGAGGCCCTCCTTCAGCTCGGCCCGGCAGACGTCAGCCCCGAGTATCAGCCGGGCGGCGAGCGTTCCGCCGACCTCGGTGACGCCTGCCTCCGCCGCGCCCTCACCGGCGAAGTGGTCGAGTTCGAATGGGTCCACCGCGACGCCGAGGGCGCCTCGATCCTCTGCGAGGTCCGCCTCGTCCGAATGCCCCCGTTCGAACGCCGCCTCATCCGCGGCACCATCATCGACATCCGCGCCCGGCGCGCCGCCGAGGCCGAGCTCATCCGGCGCGAACGTGAGTTTCGCACCCTCGCTGAAAACTCCCCCGACCTCATCGTCCGCCTCGATAGCGAGCTTCGCATCATCTACCTCAACCCCGCCGTCCTCCGCCTCGTCCCCATGCCCGCCGCCCGGCTGATAGGCCGGCGCCCGTCCGAAGTCTTCCCCGGCAACCCCGATGTCACCCGCTGGGAGCAGGACGTCGCTGCCGTCCGCGATGCTGGCCAGCCCGCCGTCCTCGAAGGTCCCTCCGGCTTCCTCGGACCGGGCGCCTACACGCAGACCCACATCATCCCTGAATTCAGCGAAACCGGTGACCTCGATTGCATCCTGAACATCACCCGCGACCTCACCGCAACCCACCGCGCCGCCGTCGAAAACGCTCGGCTCGCCAGCATCGTCGAATACAGCGGCGATGCCATCGTCGCCACCGACCTCGACGGCCGCATCACCGCCTGGAACCGCGCCGCCGAGCAGCTCTACGGCTACTCCGCCGCCGAGGCCCTCGGCCGCACCACCGAGTTCCTCTTCGCCCCGGAGGACCATGACCTCCGCACGGCCATCCGCGCCCGCGTCCTCTCCGGCGAGACCCTCTCCGGCATCGAACTCCGCCCCGTGCGCAAGGATGGCTCCCGCCCGCACACCCAGTCCACCTTCTTCCCCATCCGGGACAGCAACAGCACCGTCGTCGGCATTGGTGCCGTCGCCCGCGACATCACCGACCGCGTCCGCGCCGAAGCCGCCTTACGCGAATCCGAAGCCCGCTTCCGCAGCCTGGCCGATTCGGCGCCCATCATGATTTGGACCGCCGGCCCGGACCGCCAGGTCGACTACATGTCCCGTGCCTGCTTCGAGTTCACCGGCCGGGGCCCCGAAATCCTTGGCGACGCCTGGATCGATGTCATCCATCCCGACGACCGGCCCGCGGTCCTCGCAGACTTCGAGCAGACCTTCGAGAAGCCCGGACTTTCGACCATCCGGTATCGTCTGCTCCACCGATCAGGCGCGTACCGCTGGGTTCTGGAGCACTCGACGCCGCGCTTCGATGACAGCGGCAGATTCTGCGGCCGTGTCGGCGCCGTGCTGGACATCGACGAAACGGTGCTGGCCCGGCAGGCCCTCGAGCGCAGCGAAGCCCGCCTCCGCGAACTCCTCGATGGCGTCGCCGCCCCCGCCTGGGTGTCCGACGGCGAGACCATTTACTTCGCCAACGCCGAACTCAGCCGCATCCTCGGCGTCCCGCCCGCCGACGTGACCGGCCCCCGCGCCCTCGATACCTTCATCCACCCCGAAGACCTCCCCCGAAAGCGCGATTACCACGCCCGGCGCCGCGCCGGCGCCCGCGAACGCGAAACCTTCCAGCTTCGCCTCGTCCGGCCCGGCGGCGAAATCCGCCACCTCCGCGTCACCGCTGCGCCGATTACCTTCGATGGTCGCGACATGGCCCTCCTGTCAGCATTCGACGTCACCGACCTCGTTCGAGCCGAGGAAGAGCGTCGCCGCCTCGACCAGCAGATGCAGCAAACCCAAAAGCTGGAAAGCCTCGGCGTTCTCGCCGGGGGCATCGCCCACGACTTCAACAACCTCCTCGTGGCCATCCTCGGCAATGCCGGGCTCGCGCTCATGGAGCTCCCGCCTGAGTCCCCTGCACGTCAGACCGTCCAGGCCATCGAAACCGCAGCCCAGCGCGCCGCCGAGCTCACCAGGCAGATGCTCGCCTATTCCGGCCGCGGCAAATTCGTTGTCGAACCCCTCAACCTCTCCCGCCTCGTCGAAGAGATGGCCCACCTCCTCGAGGTTTCCGTCTCCAAGCGCGCCGTCCTCAAGTACCGCTTCGCCCCCGACCTCCCCCTCATCGAAGGCGACGCCACCCAGGTGCGCCAGGTCATCATGAACCTCATCACCAACGCCTCCGATGCCATCGGCGACCGCTCCGGCGTCATCTCCATCTCCACCGGCCTCATGCACGCCGACCGCGCCTACCTCCGCACCGCCTACATGGATGACGACCTTCCCGAGGGCGACTACGTCTACCTCGAAGTCGCCGATACCGGCGTCGGCATGGACGAAGCTACTGCCGCCCGCATCTTCGACCCCTTCTTCACCACCAAGTTCACCGGCCGCGGCCTCGGCCTCGCAGCCGTCCTCGGCATCGTTCGTAGCCATCGCGGCGCCATCAAGCTCTACACCGAACCCGGCCGCGGCACCACCTTCAAGATCCTCTTCCCGGTTGCCGGCCCGCCCCAGGCGCCTGAACCCGTCGCCTCACCTGCCACCGATGAACCCGTTCGGGCCGCTGCCACG
>NZ_DAOUAO010000195.1:0-1655 GCF_034433535.1 Tepidiforma sp. | reverse complement strand
ACCCCGGTCACCGCCGGGAACGCGCGGTTCCAGAACAGCACCTCCCCGGCCGGGCCCGTGATCACATACCCCGCCGTCGAGAGGTCCAGCCCGGCCCGCACCAGCCTCAGCGCCAGGTCCTCACTTGCCCTGACCGTGCCGCCAGGTTCGTCCCCCACCCGCGTCACGCCGGGATTATCGGCCGCTCAGTCCGCCCACGGCATCGGGAAATCCCCGCGGATTGCGCCCCGGCACGGTGCCTGTGCCACAATCCCGCCATGACGCAGCCCCAGAACCTCCCCGGCATGGGCAACCCGCCCGATACCCCCACCCAGCTCGCCGTCGTCACCGGCCGCGTGCTCGACTACGCCCTCCGCGCCACCCAGGGCCTCACCGTCGAGCAGCTCTGCGATACCCGCGGCGGAACCACGAACTCCATCGGCTGGGATGTCTGGCACGTCGTCCGCACCATCGACAACATCATCCACTTCGTCTTCGAACGCGAACAGCCGGTCTGGCTCCAGCATGCCTTCCACGAACGCTGGAACCTCCCGCGGGTCGACCAGGGCACCGGCCAGGACCCGGCCGATGCCTACAGCATGCGCTTCCCGCCGCCGGAAGAATTCGACGAGTACACCCGCGCCGTCCGCGACGCCGTCGTGCCCCGCATCGCCGCCATGAGCGAAGAGTACCTGCGCGAGGTCCTCTTCATCCGCCCCTGGGGCCCGATCCCGCGCATCGAGGCCATCCTCCACGGGCTCATCGGTCACGGGAACGGCCACCTCGGCCGGGCGAGCTACGCCCGCACCCTCTTCGGCCTCCCCGGCCTGCCCTACTGACGCGTCCCACGTCCCCCGCCGCTCCGCGCCAGCTCCTCCAGGCCCCGCAGGGTGCGCCCCTCGTTCCGGGCTGCCCGCGCCACGCTCACCGCGAAGAGCGCGATCGCCACCCACCCCAGCACGCCGGCGAGCGCCGCAGTGTGCATCCACGCCTCGTACGAAACCCACGCTGAAGCCAGCCCCGCAGCGGCACGCAGCGCCAGGGCTCCCAGCAGCAGCCAAAACGGCGCCTGCTCGAGCAGCCCGGGCTCCCGCGACTCCGACCGCTCCACCGCGAACACCGGCGCGATCAATCGCGCCATCCCGAGGATGAGCAGCGTAATCGGCCCCAGCCCGAACAGGTGGCGTGCCGTGTCGCGCAGCGGTGCCGCCGCGAAGTCGCCCTCGTCCAGCATCGCCGCACCCGCCGCCGCCATGAGCAGCCCGGCCGCCACCCCGGCCAGGTTCGCCGCCAGCACGTAGCGCGCGGCAGGCCGCGCACGCGGCCTCAGCCGCGTCGCCCGGCCCCGCACCGCACCCGCAATCGGCAGCGCCCAGGCCAGCGAAAGGCCCCCGAACAGCAACCCGGCCCCCTCGAGCCGCGCCGCTGCTTCGCCGTCTGCCGCCATTGCCGCAACCATCGCCAGGGCGCCCCCGTTGAGCAGTACCAGCGGCCCCGCCAGCCGCCCCGGGCCCGGCGGCTTCCGCCCGAAGAACACCGGCACAGCCCGTGATTGGATGCCGACAACAAAGTTGCCGATGGCACCCAGCATCACCGCCCACGCCATCGCATCATCGAAAGCCGCCGGTGCGAGTCCCTCGTTTCTTGCCGCTTCGAACCCCGCCCAGGCCGCCAGC
>NZ_DAOUAO010000194.1:0-13642 GCF_034433535.1 Tepidiforma sp. | reverse complement strand
CCCCCGCTCCCTGCTCCCGGGTGGGGAGGTTCAGCGGGGGGAGCTCCCGGGTTGCGGCGGGGCTGAGGGGCGGGGCCCCAGCTTCGCCCGCGCGAGGGCGATCGCCCCTTCGCGGTCGCCCGGGGCGAGGTCGCCATCGAGGACGGCGCGGCTCAGCTCCCGCTTGATCACGCCCACCCACGGCCCCGGCGGCCGCCCGAACAGCTCCACCAGGTCGTCGCCGGAGAGCGGGCTCTCGGCGCGCAGGGCCGCGGCCTCCTCGGCTTCCGCCCGGGCGCAGGCGGCCTCGAGCGCGTCGTGGTAGGCGGTGTCGTCGTAGGTATGGCTGGCGTTGTCGGCCCGCTTGAGCGCGAGCAGGTCGCGCCAGTGGCCGCCGAGCTTGGCCATGAAGCGGCGCACCGCCCGGCGGTCGGCGGGGTCGGGCCGGTCCATGTGCCGGCGCACGAGCAGCACGATGCGCTGGCTCTCGGCCCGGCCGAGCCGAAGGCGCTCGAGCAGGGCCTCCGCCAGCTCCGCGCCGACTGTCTCGTGGCGGTAGAAGCCCCATTCGCCGTTCGGCTTGCGGTGGCGCACCGCGGGCTTGCCGAGGTCGTGCAGGAGGGCGGCCCAGCGCCGCAGGCGGAGCGTCCCGGGGGTGACGGCGATCGCCTCGACCGTGGCCACGCTGTGCCCCCAGACATCGAAGCGGTGGAAGCGGTTCTGTTCGCAGCCCGGCATGCCGGCGAGCTCGGGCAGGGCGAAGGCGAGCGCGCCGGTGGTGCGCAGCGCTTCGAGCCCGGCCCCGGGGGCCGCGCCCTGCAGCAGCCGGTCGAGTTCGCCGGTGATGCGCTCCTGCGAGAGGGTGTCGATGAGGTGGGCCGTCTCGCGCATGGCCGCCCCGGTGGCCGGCTCGAGCCGGAAGCCGAGCTGGCTGACGAAGCGGATGCCGCGCAGGATCCGCAGCGGGTCCTCGCGGAAGCGGGTTGCCGGGTCGCCGACGGCCCGGATGATGCCGGCGCGGAGGTCGGCTTCGCCGCCGAAGAGGTCGAGCCATTCACCGGTGTGGGCGTTCTCGGCGAAGGCGGTGATGGTGAAGTCGCGCCGGGCGAGGTCCTCCTCGATGCTGCGGCCGAAGCGTACCTCCGGCCAGCGGGTGCCGCCGGCGTAGGAATCGCCCCGGAAGGTGGTGATTTCGACCCATTCGCCGTCGATGCGCACGCCGATGGTGCCGAACCGCTTGCCGACGGTCGAAACCTCGGCGCCGAGGCCGCGGAGCAGCTCCTCGACTGCATCGGGGAGGGCGTCCGTGGCGTAATCGATGTCCTTCGAGGCGATGCCGAGCAGCCGGTCGCGCAGCGCGCCGCCCACCAGCCAGAGCTGGTAGCCGGCGGAGCGGAAGGCCTCGCGCAGGTCGTCGTGGGTCAGGGCCACGGGCCGATTCTCCCGCCGGCCGGCCGGGGATGTCGAACGTCGACAGATATCGGGGGAACCCTGAGTGTCCGCCGTAACGTCGGCGCGGTACGATGCACACCCCGGCCGGCCCCGGCTCCGGCCTGCCGGGCAGCGCACCATGCCCGGGAGCCCGCAGGGACCCGCGTGACCGACATCGCCGACGCTGCGCCCGACCTCGAGGCCGGCTACCGCAGGCTCCTGGCCGAGTACGAGGAGCTGCGGGAAAACCTCCCCGATGCCCTCGTGGAGGTGGCGATCCCGTCGCTGCGCGTCACCTACATGAACCACCTCGCGCGCTCGCTTTTCGGGTACCGCGAGGAGGACGTGGCTGCGGGGCTCGACGCCTACCGCCTGGTCTCGGCCTCGACCTTCGCCATGCTCATCGGCGAACTCCAGAAACACCTGGCCACCATGCGGCCAGGCGAGCCCTACCGCCGCCAGCCCGGCCAGCAGGTCTACCGCGCCACCGTCATCCGCAAGGATGGCACTTCGCTCCCGGCCGAGGCGATGGGCGCCTACGTCCTCGATGCCGCCGGGCGGCCCATCGGCGTGCGCTTCATCGTCCGGGATGTCAGCGGGCGCGTGGCCGAAGAGCGCGAGCGGCTCCGCCTTGGGGCCATCGTCGAGGCCGCGAGCGACGCGATCGTCAGCCGCGACCTCGAGGGCCGCATCCTCAGCTGGAACCGCGGCGCCGAGCAGCTCTACGGCTGGACCGCTGCCGAGATGATCGGCCAGACCGCCGACCGCCTGGTGCCGCCCGGCCTCGACCCTGCCGAAGACGCGCGCACCACCTTCCGGCGGGCGCTGGGGGGCGAAGCGTTCCAGGTCGTTACCCGCCGCCAGCACCGCGATGGCCGCGTGATGGACCTGGATCTTTCGCTGTTCCCCATCCGGGACGAAGAGGGCAGGGTGGTGGCTGTCGGCGGCATCGCCCGCGACATCTCCGAGCGGCTGCGCATGACGGCCGAGCTCGAACGCACCAACCGGATGCTCGCGGCCATCACCCGTGCCCAGACCGAGTTCATCCGCGCGGAGGAGCCGCAGGCGGTCTTCGAAGGCCTGCTCGAGGCGCTCCTGGAGGTGACCGCCAGCGAGTACGGGTTCATCGGCGAAGTGCTCAGGGGCCCCGATGGCCACCCCCGGCTGCACGCCATCGCGCTCACCTACCCGACGGACCCCTTCGACCGCGCCCGCATCGAAGCCGCAGCGCCAGCCGGCATGGTGTTCGACAACCTCGACACGCTCTTCGGGGTCACCCTCCGCACCGGGGAGGCGGTCATCAGCAACGACCCCGCCCGCGACACCCGCGCGCGCGGCACGCCGCCCGGCCACCCGCCGCTGCGCGCCTACCTGGGACTGCCCATCACGAGCCGCGGCGAGCTGGTGGGCCAGGTCGGCGTCGCGAACCGGCCCGGCGGCTACAGCGAAGAGGACATCGCCTTCCTCCAGCCGTTCCTGGCGACCTGCGCCACCCTGATCGAGGCGATCCGTGCCGAGCGCCGCCGGCGCGCAGAGGCGGAGCGCCTCTCCGCCGCGATCGATCGCTCCGACCTCGGCCTCTGGGAGTGGGACATCCCGCGCATGGAGCTGCACCTCTTCGCGGGCGATGTCGCGCCCGTCTCGCCGGGGTCGGCCTCCATCGAGGCCTGGCTCGAACGGGTCCATCCCGATGACCGCGACCGGCTCTCCGGGGCCTTCCGCGACCACGCCGAGGGCCGGGCGGCCGGCATCGATGCGGAGTTCCGCTACCTGCTGCCCGGCGGCGCCTGGGAGTGGGTGCTCGCCCGCGGGCGCATCGTGGAGCGCGCGCCCAATGGCCAGCCGCTGCGCGCGGTCGGCAGCTTCCTCGATATCACCGCCCGCAAGGAGTGGGAGCTTGAGCGCGCCACGCTCGAAGTGCAGGTGCGGCAGGCGCAGAAGCTCGAAAGCCTCGGCGTCCTCGTCGGGGGCGTTGCCCACGACTTCAACAACCTGCTGACGGCGATCATCGGCAACCTGTATTTGCTGCGGCGGAGCCTGCCGGATGACCCCGAAGTGCGCGAACTGCTCGAGGGCGCCTCCTCGGCGGCCGAGCGCGGGGCTGGCCTCGTGCGGCGGCTGCTCGCCTACGGCCGGCCCGGCATCGACCAGCCGATCGATTTCAGCATCGATGACCTCATCGATGGGGCGGTCACGCTCGCCCGCGGCGCGCTCGAACCCCGCGTGCGGGTGGTGGTGCGCAGGTCGCGCCTGCCGGCGGCGGCACGCGGCTCGCCGGCCGAGCTCGAACAGGTGCTCATCAACCTCTTCATGAACGCCCGCGATGCGATGCCGGCCGGCGGCACGGTCACGGTCAGCCGCTCGATCGTCGATATCGGCCCGCGCCACCGCTGGGCCCCGCCTGCACTCCCCCGCGGGCGCTACCACGTCATCGCCGTGCGCGATACCGGCACCGGCATCCCGCCCGAGATCCTCGAGCGAATCTTCGACCCCTTCTTCACCACCAAGGGCGTTGGGCGCGGCACGGGGCTCGGCCTCTCCACGGCGCTTGCCATCGCCCGGGCGCACGGCGGCTGGCTTGCCGCCGAGAGCACGCCCGGCCGGGGCGCGACCTTCCGCCTCCTGCTTCCGGTGCCGTCCGCCGCGCCCGCCGGCGCCGACGGCTGAACCCTCGCCTGGGGGCTGCTACAGTTCGGCCATGCGCGTCGGCCTGATCTCCGATACCCACATCCCTGAAGCCCGCTACGAACTCTGGCCGCAGGTCTTCGATGCCTTCCGCGGCGTCGATTGCATCCTCCACGCCGGCGATATCCACGACCTCGTCGTCATCGACCAGCTCCACGACATCGCGCCGACCTGGGCGGCCCGCGGCAACGGCGAGGACGGCTCCGGCGGCCGCCCCATCCAGCCCGACCACCCCCGCCTGCGCGAGGCCTGGCTGCTCGACCTCGACGGGCTGAAGGTGGGCCTCACCCACGATGTCCCGATCCCCGAATACCCGCCCCACCTCACCCTCGAACGGGCGCTGCTGCGCTACTTCGGAACCACCGAGCTCGATGTGCTCGTCTACGGCGATACCCACGTCGAGGCGATCAACACCATCAACGGCATCCTCTGCGTCAATCCCGGCTCGCCGACGTTTCCCCACAACCTGCAGACCCAGTACGGCACCATCGGCTTCCTCGAAATCAGCGGCGGGAAGGCCGAGGCGACCATCTGGCAGATCACCGACGACGGCATCGAGCCGTTCGACTGGAACCGCTGGAAGCGCCCCTGGTAGCTGCCGGCCAGCGGCCTACTCCTGCGCGTGAATGGCGCTGCGGACGAGGATGACGGGCACCGGCGCCAGCCGCACCACCCCGAGCGCGGTGCTCCCCGCCACGAGGTGCCGGCGGGCGCTGTATCCGTGGGTGGCCATCGCCACCGCATCGGCCCCGACTTCGGCTGCGGCCTCGATGATGGCGGTATCGATGCCGGCCCCCGGGGGCACCACCGGCACCCGGTAGTCCACCTCCAGCCAGCCGGGGAGTTCGGCGCGGAGCGCCTGCAGCCCCGGGAGCACGCGCGCCTTGGCCTGCGGTTCAGTCTCCTGCACCCGCAGCACGGCGACCTCAAGCAGCGTCACCCGCAGCCGCGCCGGCACCAGCAGGGGTGCCAGCCCGGCGACGACCGACCGCGAGGCCGGCGAACCGTCGGTGGTGACCAGCAGGTGGTACGCGCCCTCCCGCCCCGGCGCCGGCAGGCACCCGCCCAGTGTCATCACCGGGAGGTCGGCCCGGGCGAGGACATCCAGTGCGACGCTGCCGAGGATGGCGTGGCGGAGGGCCCCGGCCCCGCGCGAGGCGATCGCCACCAGCGCGGCCCCGGCGTCGTCGGCCGCACGGTGGATGGCGGAGGGCACATCTTCGCCCCAGTGCCGTTCGATGACCCGCGCCTCGCCGGCCAGGCCCGCGCCGGCCAGCCACTCACGCAGCTCGGCCTCCCAGCGCGCCCGCACCGATTCCACCGCCTCCCCGAGGCTGGGAGCGACCACCCCTGCCGCGTCGCTGCGCGGGTCGAGCACGCGCACCAGCACCGTCTCTGCGTCGTAGGCCCGGGCAAGCCGGGCCGCGTGCGGCAGGATGCAGCGCGAGCGCTCGGAGCCGTCGGTGGTGACCAGCAGCTTCATCGTGGGCGCCATTCTCCCACGCCCTGCGCCAACGCGTGCAGGCGGCGACCGCACGCCCCGCCCGCGCTACGATGCCAGCGAATGGAAGAACTCCCGCCCCGGCTGGCCGTCCGCGCGGTCATCCTCGACCCCCGCGGCCGCACCCTCCTCTTCCGCATCCACGCCCCCGGCGACCCCTCCCGCATCTTCTGGATCACGCCCGGCGGCGGGCTCGAACCCGGCGAAACCGAGCTCGATGCCCTCCGCCGTGAACTGCGTGAGGAAACCGGGCTCACCGCCTGCGACATCGGCCCCTGCATCTGGCTGCGCGACCAGACCTTCCCCTGGGGCGAGCGCCGCATCCGCCAGCGCGAGGCCTACTACCTCGTCCGCGTGCCCGAGTTCGAGGTCGACATCTCCGGCCACCAGGAGGACGAGCGGGTGCTGCTGCAGCGCTTCCGCTGGTTCACCCCGGGGGAGCTGCGGGGCTGGCCCGAGCGGCTCGTCCCGGCGAATTTCGCCGACCTGTTCGATGCCATCCTGCGCGGCGAACTGCCGACCGAACCGGTCCGCATCGGGCGTTGAATGCCCCTTCACCGCCTCGCCCCCTTCGTGTAGCGTGCAGCCACCAGTACACCGGGCCCGTGCGGCCCGCCAGGGGGTTGCACCATGAAGTTCGAAGACGTCCGCACCATCGGCTGCCTCGGCGGCGGCGTGATGGGCGGCGGCATCGCCCAGGTGTTCGCCGCAGCCGGCTACGACGTCATCGTCCGGGATATCAGCGACGAAGCCATCGCAAAGACCCGCCACGCCATCGAAGACGGCAAGTGGGGGCTCAAGCGTGCCGTCGAACGCGGCAAGCTCGGCTTCGATGACGCCCTGGCCGCCATGCGCCGCATCAGCTACAGCACCGGCCTCGCCAGCCTCGCGCCGGCCGACATCATCATCGAGGCGATCCCCGAGAACCTCGAACTGAAGCAGCGCGTCTTCCAGGAGCTGGACGCGATCGCGAAGCCGACGGCGATCTTCGCCGCCAACACCAGCGGTTTCTGCATCCAGGACGTGGGCCGCGATGTCTCGGAGGCGCGCAAGGAGCGCTTCATCGGGATGCACTTTTCGAACCCGGTCACCGTGATGCGCATGTGTGAGGTGGTCTGGACGCCCCAGAACAGCGAGGAGGTGATCGCCACCGTGCGGCGCCTCGCGGAGGCCGCCGGCAAGGAGGTTTCGATGGTGAGGGACACCCCCGGGACGTACGGCTTCATCCTGAACCGGGTGTTCGCCGCCGCCTACCGCGAGGCGCGCGCCATCGTGGAGGCCGGCATCGCCACCAAAGAGGACGTGGATAAGGCGATGATCACGGGCCGCAACTGGCCCTCCGGCTTCTTCGGCGGGCGCGGCGGCATCGGCAAGGAGTGGTAGCGGCCGGGCCTCAGGCCGTCGCGGCGGGCACGCCGAGTTCGGCCAGCAGCCCGCGGACGCGCCCTTCGATATCGGCGATGATGCCGGCCACCACCTCAGGCGGCTGGCCGGCGGGGTCGGCTACATCCCAATCGAGGTAGCGCTTGCCGGGGTAGATGGGGCAGGCATCGCCGCAGCCCATGGTGATGACGACATCGGCGGCGCGGACCGCCTCATCGGTCAGCGGCTTGGGGAACGCCTCCGAGAGGTCGATGCCGCGCCGGGCCATGAGGTCGACGACCGCCGGGTTGATCTCCTCCGCCGGGTCGGAACCGGCCGAGCGGACGTTCACCCGGCCGCCGCTGAGCTGCGCGGTGAGGGCGGCGGCGACCTGCGAGCGGCCGGCGTTGTGCACGCAGACGAAGAGGACCTCCGGGCGGTCCTTCGGCGTGATGCCCTCCGCCTGGGCGAGCGCCTGCAGCCGTTCGCGGGTGAAGCGGTGGACGAAGATGGGGACGAAGTCGAGCACGCGGGCGCGCTCGCGGATGGCGGCGAACGATTCGGTCACGTACCGCTCGATGGTCTCGCGCGAGAAGATGCCGGCGAACTCCTCGTGCAGGGCCTCCGATTCGCGGCGGATGCGGGCGGCGAGTTCGGCCTCTTCAGCAGGGGTGAGCTGCGCTGCTGCCATGGTTCGGCTCCTCCCGATGGGCGAAGGCTCCGGCGCCGCAGGGGCTGCGGGCGGGCCGAAGGCAGAGCCTGCCGGGCGGGTGTTAACCCCGCGTTAGCAGCCCGCCGCCGTTGCCGGTGCTCGGGCGGGGACCGTACGTTCAGCGGGACATGATCGACCGCGATGCCCTCATCCGCTACGTCGTCGCTGTGCAGGGCCGCACCTACGAGGCCTTCGAACGCCTCCGCGATGACCACCTCCCCTGGCGCCCCGCACCCGGCGAATACTCCCTCGGCGAACTCGCGATGCACATCATCGCCAGCCGCCGCATGAACCTCACCGCGCTCGAAACCGGCCGACCCCGCTACCCGGGCCACGACCTCCCGCCCGGCACCACCGCCGACCGCCTCCGGGCGCTCTGCCTGCGATCGGGCAAGAAGACGGTGGCGGTGCTTGCCACCGCCGACCTCGAGCGCGAAATCGCCAACCTCGCGGGCGACCCCTTCCCGGCCTGGCGGCGCGTGCTCGGCGGGCTCATCGAGCACGAAGTCCACCACCGCAGCCAGCTCTGCAGCTACCTCACCATGCTCGGCATCGAACCGCCCGCGCTGTTCGGCCTCCGGGTGGAAGACCTCCCCCGCTGAGGGCGGCTCACCCGCCGGTGTGGAGGGCGATGAACGCGCCCGCCCGGCGCACCGCCTCCTCCGATTCGGGCAGGCCGGGGAACGCCTGGAAGACGTGGAACAGCCCGTCCCACGGTTCGAACCAGGCCGCCGTCCCCGCCTCCACCGCGCGCACCGCCAGCCGGGCGGCATCGTCGTAGAGCACTTCCGCGGTGCCCACCTGGATGTACAGCGGCGGCAGCCCGGCGAGGTCGCCGTGGATGGGCGAGGCGAGCGGCTGCTTCGGGTCCTGTCCCTGCAGGTACCAGTCGGCCATCTGCTGGAGCGCCGCCCGCGCGACCATCGGGTCCTCCGGGCTGCGTGCGTCCATCGTGGGCCCCTCCAGCGCGAGGTCGACCCACGGCGAGAAGGTGACCGCGCAGGCGGGGAGCGGGTCGCCCGCGGCCTTGAGGGCGAGCAGGCAGGCGACGGTCAGGCCGCCGCCGGCGGAATCGCCGGCGATGGCGATGCGCCCCGGCGCGATACCCTGCCCAAGCAGCCAGCGGTAAGCCGCCACCGCGTCATCGACGGCCGCCGGGAAGGGGTGCTCCGGGGCGAGGCGGTAGCCCACGGAGAGGCCGGCGGCGCCTGAGGCCGCCGAGAGGCGTCCCACGAGCGAACGGTGGGTCGCAATCGAGCCGATGGCATAGCCGCCGCCGTGGAAGTAGAGCACGGCGCGCTCGCGGGCGGCGCCCGGCGCGACGGTCCATTCGGCCGGCACCCCGGCAGCATCGACCGGTTCGCAGCGGACCGAGGGGTCGGGCGTGCCGAGGAGGGCGCCCTGTTCGAGGGAGGCGCGCATCGCCTGGACATCGGGGGTGGAGAGCTCCACCGGGCGGGCGCGGAGCAGCTGCATCGCCTGCTCGGCTTCGGGGCTGGGCATGGGGCATACCTCGGGTGGGATGCGCCGCGCGGCCGGGTCAGCGGCGCAGCTTTGGCGTCAGCCAGCCTGCAGCATAGCCCAGCAACGCCGCCACGATAAGCGCCCAGGCGAGCCGCGTCTCCGTCTTCGCGAAGAGGAACCGAACCTCCACCGTCAGCCAGTTCTCGGCGATGAAGACGACCAGGGCAACGACAACGAGTGCGAGGACGACCAGTCGAACGCGCCATTTGGACTCGCTTTGCGGTGCTGCCGTCAACGGAAGGCCCTCCTTTGGAGTAGGTGCCGAGTGTAGCACCATTGGAGTCGCTAGTGCCGCGACGCTTCAGCTGGCGTGAATGAACGCTGCCAGCGCGCGTAGGCCCAGATCGCGAACGAGGTCACGGTCGCCAGCCCGGCCGAAACGAGGAACGCCGCCGGCGCACCCCAGCGCCCGACGATGAGCCCGCCGATGGCCGGCCCGGTCGCCAGGGCGAGCCCGCTCAGCGCGACCGAAAGGCCGATGAGCGTGGCCCGGTGACTCTCCGGTGCGAGGTCCATCACCGCCGCGTTCCAGGCCGGCACCGCCAGGACGTTCCCGGCGAAGACGAGTGTGGCGGCGGCCATTGCCACCGGCAGGTTCGCGGTGGCGGCGAGGACTGCGAGCCCCGCGACGAGGCAGAGCTGCCCGGCCGCGAACGGCCGCCACCGCCCAAAGCGATCGGCGAAGGTGCCGGCGGGGATGTAGAGCAGCGCCCCGGCGGCCACCGCCGGGATGAGCGCCACCGTCAGCCGTGCGAACGAGATGCCGAGCTGCCGTTCGCCGTAGGGCCGGATGGCTGGCACCAGCATCGCCAGGGCCACGCTGGCGAGCAGGATGAGCCCGCCGAGCGCCCAGGCACGGCCGGTGAGCACCGAGCGAAGCGGGGGCCGCGCGAGGGCCTGCGGCCGGAGCCGCCCATCGCGCCCGTACGCCGGGATGCCCAGCAGCGCGGCCCCGAAGGCGAGCCCGACCGCGCCGAGCGCCGCCCAGAACTGCCAGGCGCCGGCCTGTTCCACGAGAACCGCCCCGGCAAGCGCCCCGGTGCCGAATCCTGCCAGCTGCGCAAGGTTGAGGAAGCCGATCACCCGTCCCCGGCGACCCGGCGGGTAGAGGTCGGCGGCGATGGCGTACGTCGCCGGCCAGAGGAAGGCGGTGGCGAAGCCGAGCATCGCGGCGAAGGCGAGGTAGGCGTGCCGTTCGCGCACGAGGAGCATGAGCAGAATCGCCGGCAGCATGAGCGCGAACCCGATCAGCAGGCCGGTGCGGCGCTCGATGCGGTCGGCGATGGCGCCGGTGGGCGTTTCGAAGAGGAAGCGGGCCGCGCCGTAGGCCGCCAGCAGGTAGCCGCCCCAGCCGTCACCGCCGCCGAGGTGGCGCGGCACCCACGCCTGGAAGGTGGCGAACAGCAGGATGCCAAGCGCGGCCTGCACCAGCAGGATGGCCAGCCCGAGCGGGAACGGGTAGGCGCGGAAGCCGCGGGGCAGGGCGCCGTCCACCCCCTCGATGCTACGGGCAGCCGCGGCCCCGGGCGACTCCAGCTGACTGCGCCGCTTACGGCGCCAGGCCGGCCTCCTCCTTGAGCACGGCCATGATCGCCCGCGAGGCCCGTTCGGCGCCGTCCCGCACGAAGTGGACGCCATCGGGGTGGCGCATCTCCTTCACCTCGCCGTCGTCGTCCTGCAGGTAGGCGTCGTAGCCGCCGGAGGGCGTGGTGAAGAGCGGCCAGAGGTCGATGAAGCGCACCCATGGGCGCTTCGCCGCCTCCTCGCGGTAGATCACGTTGAGCGCGGCCATGCGCTCGCTGAACTCGGCGCTGCGCATGATCGGCTGGCCCAGCCAGAGCACCAGCCGGTTGTTCCCGCCCAGCAGGTCCATCACCCCGGCCACGCGCCGGCGGTATTCGGCCGTCCAGCCCTCTTCGCCCGGCTGGAAGATCTTCCCATCGGGCGTCCTGATCCCTTGCGAGTCGTTCGCGCCGAACATCACGATGAAGACTTCGTAGTTGCCGTTCTGGACGAGGCTGTTGAAGTGGCCCGGCCAGTCGAAGAAATCCGGGCGCGTGAGGCCGGAGGAGAGCTGCGGGTCGTGGGTGGCGGCGATGACGCCCGTCTCGGCGGCCTGCCGCAGGAACGCCTCGCCGAGCACCTTGGCCATCGAATCGCCGCCGATCCAGACGCGCAGGGGGTCGGCGGCCGTCGGGGTGCGCAGCTTCGGGCGGGGGTCGGGCGTGGGCGTCGCGGTCGGCGCGGGGGTGCCCCTCCCCTGTACGGGCGTCGGCGCGGGGGTTTCGCCGGGGGCCGGTGTGCCGCCGTCGCCCGGGGAGGC
This sequence comes from Tepidiforma sp., assembly GCF_034433535.1. Taxonomy (GTDB): domain Bacteria; phylum Chloroflexota; class Dehalococcoidia; order Tepidiformales; family Tepidiformaceae; genus Tepidiforma. Next base: position 2,125 of record NZ_DAOUAO010000194.1, on the reverse strand, counting down.
GGGCAGTTCGAAGAGGTCGCCGCCGTGGTCCCGCCCCAGCAGGCGGTCGAGCGCGTTGCGCGGCTCATCGAGGAAGAGCGCCCGGCTGACCGCGGCGAACGGCTTCCAGACCGCCAGCCAGAAGTCGCGTTCGCGGCCGTAGGGCATCGATTCGGCGCCCCGTTCGAGGGCAGGGGCATTGAGCAGGACGGCCAGCAGCAGCCCCCCGACCATCACCCCGAAGACCCGGCCGGGGCGGGCGCCCAGCCGCTGGCGCGAAGGCCGCCGCGTCGCGTCTGCCATGCGCCAAGCGTCGGGCGGCGGGCGTCCACGGGCAAGCCTCCCGGTTCAGGCGCGGGAAGGTCAGAATGGAATCAGAACTGAAAGTAGATGAACGGGGCCACGCCCTCTGGCCCGAGGGCATCGATGAAGACGAGCGCGAGCGCAAGCGCCGCCGCCTGGGCCGCGGGCGCCAGCTCGGAGAAGCGCACCTCGAACCGCCGGAAGAGGTCGCGCGGGACGAACTGCCAGGCGATGGAGCCGAAGATGACCGCCACCAGCAGCGGCGTGACCGCCGGCGACGGTTCGCCCCAGGCCGTGGCGATCCGCCCGATGAGCTCCCAGGCCAGCCCGAACGTTTCGGCCCGGAAGAAGATCCAGGCTAAGCAGACCACGTGGAAGGTGATGAACCAGCCCGCCACCTTCGCGGGGGCGCCCTGCAGCCAGCGCCAGCGGGCCCGCACCTCCCGTTCGATGACCAGCCCGGCGCCGTGGATGGCGCCCCAGAAGACGAAGGTCCACGCGGCCCCGTGCCAGAGCCCGCCGAGCACCATGGTGAGGAAGAGGTTGCGGTAGGTGAACCATTTGCCGCCGCGGTTGCCGCCGAGCGGGATGTAGAGGTAGTCGCGCAGCCAGCGGCTGAGCGTCATGTGCCAGCGCCGCCAGAAATCCTGCAGCGAAAGCGCCCGGTAGGGCTGGTCGAAGTTCTGCGGGAACTGCACGCCGAGCAGCAGCGCGCAGCCGATGGCGATATCGGTGTAGCCGCTGAAATCGGCGAAGATCTGCACCGCGTAGGCGTAGACCGCCAGCAGGCTTTCGAGGGCGCTATGGCTGGCCGGGCTGGCGAAGACGGGGTCGGCGATCTCGGCCGCGAGGTAGCTCGAAATCACCACTTTCTTGAACAGCCCGGCCACGATCAGCGTGAACGCCGGGGCGGCGTCGATGACCCGCTCGCGCAGGGGCGCGCGGATTTGCGGCGCGAACTCCGTCACCCGCACGATCGGGCCGGCCACGAGGTGGGGGAAGAAGGAGAGGTAGAGCGCGAAATCGAGCAGCGACATCGGTTCGCACTGGCCGCGCGCCACATCGACGAGGTAGCTGATGGCGTGGAAGGTGAAGAACGAGATGGCGACCGGCAGGGTTACCTGCAGCAGGGGGAAGGGCACCTCCAGCCCCAGCCGTTCGAGCCCGCCGAGCACGTCGTGCACGAAGAAGCCGTAGTACTTGAACCAGCCAAGCGTGAGCAGGTTCGCCGCGATGCCGAAGCCGAGGAACCAGCGCCCGAAGCGGCTCAGCCCCTCCTCCGTGCGCATGCGGGCGAGGTCGCGCCCCATGGCCCAGTTGACCGCCGTCGAGCCGGCCAGCAGGAGGACGAACTTCGGCTCCCAGAAGCCGTAGAAGAACCAGCTGGCCGCAACCAGGAACAGCCGCCACCAGAGGTGGTAGGGCCGCAGGAGCCAGGCTACCGCGAACACGCAGACGAAGAAGATGGCGAAATCGACCGTCGGGAAGAGCATGGTGCGACCGTGCCCCCGGCGGGGAGGCTGGCGCCATTGTCGCCCGAGGCCCGCGCGCAGGCGAACCCTGCGGCGCTGCGCCTAAGCCGACCGCGCCCCACGATCGTGCCCGAGATGCTCCCCCGCCGCCCGTCGCCCCGCGCCTGTGCCGGCACCGGTGCCGCCCCGTGAGCCCTGGCCGCGGGCGGCTGCACGCCGCGCTGCTGCTCCTCGCCGGGCTGGCCGCGGGCTGCGCGGGGGCGGTCCTTGCCCTGGCCGATGAGCCGGACGCCCCGGCTCCGCCTCCCGCTGCTGCGGCGGCCAGCCCCCCTGCCGTGGTGGTGGCCGGCCTCGCCTTCGATGGCACCCCC
>NZ_DAOUAO010000193.1:0-1972 GCF_034433535.1 Tepidiforma sp. | reverse complement strand
AGCGGCCTGACCGTGCTCATCAGCCTCTCGGCAATCCTGATCGTGCCGATCCCGGCGTTCCGGTCGATGGCGGCCGGGATGATGCTGGCGGTGGGCTTCGTTCTGCTGGCGGCGCTGACGCTGTTGCCGGCGGCGATCGGGCCGTGGGTCAATCGGCCGGCGCTGCCGTGGCACCACGCCGGCGAACACCGGAGCCGATGGTGGGCGGCGTTTGCGCGGCGGGTGCAGCGCCGGCGCGTGCTGCTCGCCGCGGTGACGGTGGCAGTCCTGCTGGCGCTCTCGGCGCCGCTGTTGCGGCTCGAAACGGGGATGCCCTCGATCTCAGTGCTGCCGAAGGATGAGCAGGCCCGCGAGGGCTACGACGCGCTGGCGACCCGGATGGGGCCGGGCGCGCCGGGCCCCATCCAGGTGGTGGTCCCGCCCGGCGGGGACGCTGCGGCGGTTGCCGAGGTGGTGGCCTCGACGCCGGGCGTGGTGATGACGTACCCGCCGCAGCCGGGGTCCGAGGGTTCGGCGCTGATCAACGCGATCACGGCCTTCGACCCCTCGAGCCGGGAGATCATGGACGTGGTGGAGGCGCTGCGCGACCGGCTGCCCTCGCAGGTGCTGGTGGGCGGGCCGGTGGCGGAGAACTACGACCTCGACCAGGCGCTCCGCTCGACGGCGCCGCTGGTCATCGGCATCGTGCTGGTGCTCGGTTTCCTGCTGCTGCTGTTCGCGCTGCAGGCGGTGTTCATCGCCTTCGCGGGGGTGGTGTTCAACCTGCTCTCGGTGGGCGCGGCGTTTGGGGTCGGCGCGCTGGCGTTCCAGCACGGCTGGCTGGCCGGACCGATGGGCTTCGAGAGCCAGGGATACCTGACGTCGTGGGCGCCGCTCTTCTTTTTCGCGCTGGTGTTCGCGATCTCGATGGACTACACGGTCTTCCTGCTGGCTTCGGCGCGGGAGCACTTCGAGCGTTCGAACGACCCGGACGAGGCGGTTGAGGGGTCGCTCGCCCACACGGGGCGGCCGATCGTGGCGGCCGCGGCGGTGATGATCGCGGTGTTCTACACGTTCGCGCTGGCGGGAACCCTCCCGATGAAGGAGATGGGGCTGATCCTTGGCACGGCGGTGCTGGTCGATGCCTTCCTGGTGCGGCTGGTGCTGGTGCCGGCGGTGATGTCGATGGTCGGGCGGCGGGCCTGGTGGCTGCCGCGCTGGGCCGACCGGATGCTGCCGGACGTCCGGTTCGCGCACTGAGGTCGAGGGAGGCACGAGCATGAACCAGGTGAACGTGTCAGGGGAAGGGCAGCCCGGGCGGTTCTCGCTCTTCATGGCCTCGAAGGCGGGGCGGGCGCTGCGGGTCGCGCTCGGGGCGGCGCTGCGCGGGGCCGGGGTGTTCGCGGTCGAGGGGTGGGCAGGTATCGCCCTGGCCGCGGCGGGCGTCGTCCCGATCGTCACCGGGGCGCTGAACCTGTGCCCGGTGGCGCCCCTGTGGGGCGGTCATTTCCTCGGGGCGAAGTACTGCGCGGCGAGGCCGCCGAAGCGCTGACTCAAGCCTCGCCGGCACGAACGCACGGCCGGGGCGGCTTCGCCGCCCCGGCCTCTTCCTGCGCCGGCAAGGGCGTCAGCGGCCCGGTGACAGGAGTTCGCGGAGCGCTGCCTCGAGGGCGGGCGCGGCGATGGGCGCGCGGGCGACCACCCGGCCGGCGGCTTCGACCACGGGGATCTCGAGGAAGTAGCGAGCCTCGAGCACCGCGTCGGCGGCGATATCCACCGGGACGACGCGGATGGGAAGTCGGCGGGCGATGCGGGCGAGTTCGGCTTCAGCGCGGTCGCAGAGGCCGCAGCCGTCGCGCCGATAGAGGGTGACAGGGAGCGGCTCGCTCACGCGGTGGGGGCGGGGGCACTGTCGGCCTCGGGCCGCCGGGCATCGGGGTCGATGTCCTCGGGCAGGCGCCCCCAGACGCGGAGGGCGTATTCCGGGGTGATG
>NZ_DAOUAO010000192.1:0-2242 GCF_034433535.1 Tepidiforma sp. | reverse complement strand
AACCTTCGCTCCCCTCTACATCGACGCCCCCCTCATCGAAGGCTGCCTCGCCTGGGTCGAGTGCCTCGTGCATGACGCCATCCGCACCGGCGACCACACCCTCTTCGTCGCCGAACCGGTCAAGGTCCAGGCCGATGACGAAGCCTATGCTGGCCGCTGGCTCCTCGCCTCACCCGAAAAAAGCCCCCTCATCTTCATCGGCGGCACCACCTACACGACCCTCGGTCCCCCGCTCGAAGCCGTCGTCCGCGTCGATGAGCATGGGGCCCTCATCGCCGAAACCCCCGAGGAGCGCGAGCAGCGCCTCGAACGCGAAGCCGCCGAGGCCGAACTCCTCCGCCGCGAAGGCGAAGAGGGCCCCCGCCAGCTCCGCGGCCTCCAGCCCTGACGCCCGTCCAACCAATGCAAACGGGGCCGGCCCACCGGGACCGGCCCCGCGGCATCCGCGTCGGTTCGCCTCAGCCCCGCCGCTGTGCCAGCGGTACGTACGGCTGCGGGTCGGCGCCTTCGTACAGCGCGTTCGGCCGCACCAGGCGGTTGTCCGCGTACTGCTCCAGGAGGTGCGCCGTCCACCCCGCGATGCGCGACATCGCAAAGATCGGCGTATACAGGTCGCTCGGGATCCCGAGCATCTTGTAGACCGAAGCGCTGAAGAAGTCGACGTTCGGGTAGAGCGGCTTCCCCTCCAGCTTCTTCGCCAGGTAGTCCCGCAGCTTCTGCGAAAGGTGGAAGTAGTGCGCGTCCGGCGAAACCTTCGCCAGCTCCTCACCCAGCCGCTCCAGGATGATCGCCCGCGGGTCCGTCGTCTTGTACACCCGGTGCCCGATGCCCATCACCCGCTCCCCGCGCGCCAGCAGCGCATCCACGTACTCCGGGATCTTCTCCTCCGAACCAATCGCCTCCAGCGTCCGATAGACTGCCTCGTTCGCACCGCCGTGCAGCGGCCCCTTCAGCGTCCCAATCGCCGAGGCAATCGCCGAGTACATGTCGCTCAGCGTCGAGGCCGTCACCAGCGCCGAGAACGTCGAAGCGTTCATCTCGTGCTCGGCATGCAGGATCATCGCGACATCGAACACCCGCGCCTCGAGCTCCGTCGGCTCCGTGCCCTTCAGCATCCAGAGGAAGTTCGCCGCGTGGCCCAGGTCATCCCGCGGCGGCACCGGCTCCAGTCCCTGCCGAAGCCGATGGAAGTTCGCCAGGACGGTCGGCATCCGCGCCGTCAGCAGCGCCGCCGTCTGCTTCAGCTGCGCATTCGAAAGGTCGCTCGATTTCGGGTCCAGCGCCCCGGCGATAATCACCGAGATCTCCAGCGCCCGCATCGGCCGGATCTTCCCCACGATCTCGCGCTGCACCCGGGAATTCAGGTCCGAAAGCGGCCGTTCCCGCCGCAGGTGCGCCTTCAGCTCCTCCAGCTCGCTCGCAGTCGGCAGCCGCAGGTTCCAGAGCAGGAACGCGACCTCCTCGAACGTCGAATGCTCCGCGAGGTCATAGATGTTGTACCCCGCGTAGATCAGCTCGCCCTTTTGGCCGTCGATCCGGCACAGCTTCGTCGCCGTGACGTTGACGCCCTCCAGGCCTCGTGCAATCACCTCGGTCACGTTGCCTGCTCCTCTCGGCGGTCACCCGCAGATTGTATACACGAACCTTGCCCGCCTATCCTACCACGTCCGAGCGGCCCCTGCGGGGTCCCGCCTACAGGTATTTCGCCGCCAGCGGCAGCCGCCGATCCCGCCCGAACGCCCGCGGCGTAATCTTCACCCCCGGTGCCGCCTGCCGCCGCTTGTACTCGTTCCGGTCCACCATCCGCACCACCCGCTCGACGGTGGCCCGCTCGAATCCCATCGCCACAATCTCATCGACCGTCCGGTCGTCCTCCACATACGCCTCCAGGATCGGGTCCAGCACCTCGTAGGGCGGCAGCGAGTCCTGGTCCAGCTGCCCCGGTCGCAGCTCCGCGCTCGGCGGCTTCGTCAGCGAGCGCTCCGGGATCCACGGCTGCCCGGCCTGCGCATTCCGCCAGCGCGCCAGCCGGTAGACCAGCGTCTTCGGCACATCCTTCAGCACCGCATATCCGCCCGCCATATCCCCGTAGAGCGTCGCGTAGCCCGTCGCCATCTCGCTCTTGTTGCCCGTCGTCAGCACGATCGCGCCCGTCTTGTTCGAAAGCGTCATCAGCACGTTTCCCCGCTGGCGCGCCTGCAGGTTTTCCTCGGCGGTCCCCGGCTCCGGCCCCAACACCTCC